>DATKXS010000163.1:0-25121 GCA_035528895.1 Candidatus Desulfaltia sp. | reverse complement strand
TTACATCTTCTCCAGGGCGGCGATGCGTTCCTCGATCGGCGGGTGGGTGCTGAAGAGCTTGTTGACGGACCCCTTGAGGTCCTTGAGCGGATTGACGATGTAGAGATGAGCCGTAGCCTTGTTGGCCACCTCGAGCGGCTCCTTGTCGGCGGAGATCTTCCGAAGGGCCGAGGCCAGCCCCGGAGGGTAGCGGGTCAGCATGGCCCCGCTGGCATCCGCCAGAAACTCGCGCTTCCTCGATATGGCCAGCCGGATGAGCTGGGCGATGAGCGGTGACAGGACGGCCATGACGAGCGCCAGGGCCACGATGAGCGCCGCGCCCCCTCCGCCGCCCTTGCCCCGGTCCGAGCTCCGCCTCCGGCCCCCTCCCCACCAGAAGGACCGCCGCATCCAGTCGCTGAGGAGCGCCACCACCCCAACCATGACCACGGTCAGGGTCTGGAGCCGGACATCGTAGTTCTTGATGTGGGACATCTCGTGGGCGATGACACCCTCGAGCTCCACGCGGTTGAGCTTATCGAGCAGGCCAGTCGTCACGACGATGACCGAGTTCTGCGGGTTCCGTCCGGTGGCAAAGGCGTTTGGTGCCGTGTCGTCGATGACGTAACAACGCGGCGGCGGCAGCCCGGCGGCAATCGTCAATCCCTCGACGACGTTATAGAGATAAGGGTACTCCTCCTTCTTCACGGGCCGGGCCTTGCTCATGGTCAGGACGATTTTGTCGCTCGCGTAGTAACTGCCGATGGTCATGGCCACGGCGATGACGACCGCCGCCACCAGCCCCTCCGTCCCCAGCCCCATCATCTGCTCGAACAGCCAGGCGAGGAGAAAGATCAGGGCCAGGAAAAAAAGGACAAGAAAGAACGACCGGCGCTTGTTGGAGCTTATCTGTTCATACATTGATGATCTCAAACTGAGATTGCTTCGTCGTTACACTCCTCGCAAAGACGAAGAAAATTCTGGGGACACGATACCGAATTCGGAAATTCGGTTCATGTCCCCGAATTTTCATCACCCTCTCCCTGACCCTCTCCCATCTAGGGAGAGGGAATTTCTTGCTGTTCATTTCACAAGTTATCCAGGTTTAAACCTTCCCCTGACGGGAGAGGAAGGGCTCTCATTTCCTAGAAGCTTACTTTGATCGGCTCTTTCGCCTCGGCCTCGCCGATCTCGAAGTAGTCTCTCTCCTTGAAACCGAACGTATTAGCGATGATGTTCGAGGGGAAGACCTGCTGCTTGGCGTTGAACTTCATGACCGTGTCGTTGTAGAACTGGCGTGCATAAGCGATTTTGCTCTCCGTCCCGGCCAGTTCCTCCTGAAGCATCAGGAAGTTCTGGTTGGCCTTGAGCTCAGGGTAGTTCTCGGCGACGGCGAACATCGTCTTCAAGGCGCCCGACAGCATGTTCTCCGCCTGGGCCTGGTCTTTCACCGAACCTGCGTTGATGGCACTGGTCCGCGCCTGGGTCACCTTCTCGAACACTTCCCTTTCATGTTTGGCGTAGCCCTTGACCGTCTCCACCAGGTTGGGGATGAGGTCATACCTCCGCCTCAGCTGCACATCGACCTGTGACCAGGCGTTCTCGCAGCGGTTCCTGAGGACGACGAGGGCGTTGTAGATCCCGATGGCCGCGATGATTACCACACCGATGATCACGAGCATAATCACAAAAGCTCCCATGTGTCTTCTCCTTGGTTGAATTCACATCGCTATGAAAAAAACTCCGTGCCTATTCTGAGCCATTCGCTAAAAAATTTCAATCCCGAAGGCCACACTTTTTATTGACATCAGCCGTTTCGCAATGATATAGTTGAGTACCCAAAAACGGGAAATTCTTACTCATAAAGGAGGTTATTTTATGCCATCATTGAAGGAAAAATTTGCTGCCAAGATGGTCCCCATGCGCGAGAAAGTATCGGGCATCACGAAGCAGCACGGAGAAATGAAAATCGGTGATGTCTCTATCGCCCAAGCCTACGGCGGGATGCGTTCCGTCAAGTGCATGGTCTGGGAGACCTCGGCCCTCGACCCGATGGAAGGAATCCGCTTCCGCGGGTTCACCATCCCCGAGCTCCAGCAGAAACTGCCCAAGGCCCCGGGCGGAGCAGAGCCGCTCCCCGAAGGCATCTTCTACTTGCTCCTAACCGGTGACCTCCCGACCGACGCCGACGTCGCCGAGATCACCCAGGAATGGCAGAAGAGGAGCGAGCTTCCCAAGTACCTGATCGATATCTTGAAGGCTCTCCCCGTCGATATGCACCCGATGACCCAGTTCTCCCACGGCATCCTCGCCCTCCAGAAGGATTCCGTTTTCTCCCAGAAGTACACGGCCGGAATGCACAAGATGGAGTACTGGGACCCGATGTACGAAGACGTCATGAACCTGCTGGCCAAGCTCCCCGCCATCGCCGCCTATATCTACCGCCGGAGCTACAAGGACGATAAGCACATCCCGGCCGACCCGAAGCTCGACTGGGGCGGCAACCTGGCCCACATGGTCGGCGTCGAGAACCCGACCTTCAAGGAGCTGATGCGGCTTTATCTCGTCATCCACAGCGACCACGAAGGCGGGAATGTCTCCGCCCACACCTGCCACCTTGTCGGCTCAGCCCTGTCCGACGCCTTCTATTCTCTGTCCGCCGCCATGAACGGACTGGCCGGCCCGCTCCACGGACTGGCCAACCAGGAGGTCCTCCGCTGGATCATGGACCTGATGAAGGACCTGGGCGGAGTGCCCACCAAGGAGCAGCTCGAGAAGTACATCTGGGACACTCTGAACTCCGGAAAGGTCGTTCCCGGCTACGGCCACGCTGTTCTCCGCAAGACCGACCCCCGCTATATGGCCCAGCGGGAATTCGCCCTCAAGCACCTGCCCGATGACGACATCTTCAAGGTCGTCGGGATGGTCTATGAAGTGACCCCGGACATCCTGACGAAGCAGGGCAAGGCCAAGAATCCTTGGCCCAACGTCGACGCCCACTCGGGCTGTCTGCTCTGGCACTACGGTGTGAAGGAGTACGATTTCTACACCGTTTTCTTCGGCGTTTCCCGGGCTATGGGAGTCCTCGCCCAGCTCGTCTGGAGCAGGGCCCTCGGACTGCCCATCGAGAGGCCGAAGAGCGTCACCACCAACTGGGTCGAAGCCCAGATCAAGGCTGCGGCCGCGCCCAAGCAGTAAGCGGATTTCACGGGGACGGTTCGTCCGTAGGACCGTCCCCTTTTCTTCTTCCTTTTTGAACGGGATGGGAGGTCTGTCGCCATGGAAGTCAAAATCGCACTGATTGGCTGCGGGACGGTCGGGAGGGGATTCCTTGAAATTCTGGACAGGAAGCGTTCTCAACTCAAGGATGCCTTCGACTTCGAACCCAAAATCGTGGCCATCTCGGACCTGCACAAGGGATCGATCCTCATCCCCGACGGGATCGTCATCAAGAAGCTGTTTGCCCTCCTGGATGAAGGCAAGAGAATCGAACATTACTACGGGGAAGGCAACACGGCCGAGCTCATCAATCCGCTGGACATGATCGAACAATGCGATGCCGAAATCATCGCCGAGCTCACCTACACAGACATCCAAACTGGAGAGCCGGCGACGGGTTATATCAAGAAGGCCCTGCGGTCGGGAAAGCATGTTGTCACTTCCAATAAGGGACCGGCGGCGCTTCACTACAGAGAGCTCCAAAACCTGGCCCGGAAGAATAACCTCATCTTCCGGATCGAGGGGACGGTCATGAGCGGAACGCCGGTTTTCAGCCTGTTCGAAAGCGGCCTGGCCGGGACCGAGATCCGCGAGATCAAGGGAATCCTCAACGGCACCACCAACTTCATTCTCAGCAAGATGGAGACCGACGGTCTGGACTACGCCGCGGCCCTCAAGCTGGCCCAGGAGCTGGGCTATGCCGAGGCCGACCCCACGGCGGACGTGGAGGGATATGACGCCGTGGCCAAGGTCGTCATCCTGTCCAACGTCCTTCTCGGCGGGGACCTGAAGCCGGAGGACGTCAAAAGGGAGGGGATCACGGCCCTGAGCCGGGAGATGGTTACAGCAGCCAAACAGGAAGGGTTCCGGTACAAGCTCATCGCCCAGACCAGGAAGGCCGGGGACAAGATCGAGGCCGGCGTCTCTCCCCAGAAGCTTCCCCTGACCGACCCGCTGGCCGGTGTCATGGGCGCCCAAAACGCCCTGACCTTCGACACCGACCTCTTGGGCAAGGTCACCATCCAGGGGGCGGGCGCGGGAAAGATTGAAACCGGCTATTCCATCCTGGCCGACATCCTGGCTATCCACAGGCACCGCAGGCAGAAACGCTGAGGCTGGTCCATCATCAACCGATCCCTGCTGTCTTCAAGGCCGAAGGCGTATCGGATTTGACTTTGGCCGGCAAAAAAACTATTTAAAAAGAAAGAGCTATCGGAAAAAATGGAGGTATCATGAGCTCCGATCAAACATACGGGCCGGGAGTCAGGCGCTACGTCGAGGAATCCAAGAAGCTCCTCGCCCAGCGCAAGGCCCTGATCGAGCGGGTCAAGAATTACAAGTTCGACACCATCGCCGTGCACGGCCTTTACTCCCCGGAAGAGGCCTTGGACCGAAACCAGGGAGCCGTGATCGAACCGGTCTTTCCGTCGACCTCCCAGGCTTACCGGGACTCCGACGAGCTCGAGGCCGCCCTCGCCTACCTCATCCCCACCTGGTGCTACACCCGCATCGCCAATCCGACGACCTACTACCTGCAGGACATCCTCGCCCTTCTCGAGGGCTACCGGACCGGTTATGACACATCCTGCCTGGTGACGGCCTCGGGCATGGCGGCCATCGCCATGGCCACGGACGCATTCCTGGTCAAACAGAAGAGCGGGCCGGAAAAGATCAACTTCGTCTCTTCCATCCAGCTCTACGGAGGAACATTCCAGAACTTCAACGTCAGGAAAAGACAGGAACGTGGTTACGAAGTCCGCTGGGTCATCCACCCGGAGAACCTCGAGGAATGGAAGTCCAAGATCGACGAGGACACCCGCTTTCTCTACCTGGAGGCGCCCAGCAATCCGCAGCAGTCGTTCGGCGACGTCAAAGCCCTAGTCGACCTCGCCCATGCGCACGGGATTCCCTTTATCATCGATGCCACCTGCGCGACGCCGGCGCTGATGCGGCCGATCGCTTACGGAGCGGATGTGGTCATCCATTCGCTGACCAAGTCGATCACCTCGGGCGGGATGGCCATCGGCGGCGCCATGATCAGCCGCCGGCCGATCGTCACCAATGTCAAGAACGAGCATCCGCTCTTCAAGGAAAGTTTTGCCGAATACATCCAGTTTCTCCCCTACCGGGATCAGGGGCCGGCGGCATCGCCGCTGAACGCCATGTTCACCCTGAACGACGTCCGGACGCTGCGCTCGCGCATGGACCTGGTCAGCCGGAATTGCCAGAAGGTCGCGGAGTTCCTGGAAAAGCACCCGCGGGTCTACCAGGTCGACTACCTTGGCCTGCCGCGCTATCGCCTCCACGCCCTTGCCAAGAGGTACATGAAGCTCGTGGATTCCGATGACGGGACGGGCAACGAAGTGAACCGCTGCGGCCACCTGATGAGCTTCCGGGTGGACGGACCTCCCGAGAACGCGCGCCAGGTCTTCGATCATTTCAAGATCATCTTCCGGGCCACGGATTTGGGGAGGATCAAAAGCGTGGCCACCATCCCGGCGATTTCGACGCACCAACAACAGGGCGAGGAGGCGCGACAGATGGCCGACGTCCCCCCTCAGCTCATCCGGCTGTGCGTCGGCGCCGAGGACCCCGGCGACATCATCGCCGACCTCGACCAGGCCCTGGCATCTCTTTAAATAATCTGGGGACGTTCCCCAAGGGGACACCCTACACTCGGGAAAAGGCTCAGGGGTGTTCCCCAAGGTACCCCAATGATTGTGAAGGGAGTAGGGTGTCCCCTTGGGGAACGTCCCCTAATTCCTTTATATCGACCTATTCCTTGAATTTCAGCATCCCATATTCTACAATCATCTTGTATGGAAAAGATCCGGATCCTTGGCGATCAATCGCTCCGGCTTAAGGGGAAGGTCAGGATCAGCGGCTCCAAGAACGCCGTCCTCCCGGCCATCGTCGCCTCCCTCCTTACCGAGGAGCGCCTCAGGCTCCAGAACATCCCCCGGGTGAAGGATGTCTTCACCACCCTGACCCTGATGGAAGAGCTGGGGGCGGATTATGAGCTCAAGGGGAGCTCTCTGTCCATCCGCTCTAAAAAGATCATCTCCCCCGAGGCCTCCTACGAGTTGGTCCGTTCGATGCGAGCCTCCATCCTGGTCCTCGGGCCGCTCCTGGCACGCTACGGCCGGGCGAGCGTCGCTCTGCCCGGTGGCTGCGCCATCGGGTCGCGGCCGATCGACCTCCACATCGCCGGGATGCAGCGGCTCGGCGCCTCCATCACCCTCGAGCACGGCTACATCACGGCCGAAGCGTCCCGTCTCCGCGGCGCCGAGATCGAGTTCGAGAAGAAGACCGTGGGCGGGACCGAGAACCTCCTCATGGCCGCTACCCTGGCCCAGGGCGAGACCGTCCTTCGCAACTGCGCCCAGGAACCGGAAGTGGTCGGCCTGGCGGAGCTCCTGGCCAAGATGGGGGCGCGAATCGACGGCATCGGAGAAGAGGTCGTCCGCATCCGCGGAGTCAAGGAGCTCGGCGGGGCCACGCACGAGATCATCCCCGACCGGATCGAGGCCGGGACGTTCCTCGTCGCCGGGGCCTTGGCCCAGGGCGATATTACTCTGGTCAACGTCGATCCCGGCCACCTGACAACAGTCATCGATAAGCTCAGCGTCTCGGGCGCCCGAATCGAGGCGCTCAGCCCGCGCACGCTCCAGGTCATCGGCAGCGCCGAGATCAAACCCCAGGACATCACCACCTCTCCCTATCCCGGTTTTCCGACCGACATGCAGGCCCAGTTCATGGTCCTCATGACCCAGGCCTCCGGCACGTCCATCATCACCGAGACCATCTTTGACCGGCGCTTCTCCCACGTCAACGAACTGCTCCGCCTTGGCGCCAACATCGAGGTCCTGGGCGATAAGGCCATCGTCAGGGGAAAAACACCGCTTTCCGGCGCCGAAGTGATGGCCACCGACCTGCGGGCTTCGGCTTCGCTCATCCTGGCCGGGATGATCGCCGGCGGCGAGACCATCATCAACGACCTGGAGCACCTTGACCGGGGCTACGAAAAGATCGAAGACAAGCTCAAGCGCCTCGGCGCCAGCATCGAGAGATTAAAAAAATAAGCCGAGATCCTCGGCAAAGGAGGGCAACATGGAAATCACCTGGCTCGGCCATTCGGCCGTCAAAATCAAGGGTTCGAAAACGCTCTTCATCGATCCCTTTTTCACCGACAATCCCTGCTGTCCGACCTCACCCCAAGAGGTCAAGGATGCCGATGTGGTGATCGTGACTCATCACCACAGCGACCACCTGGGAGACGCCTTCGTCCTGGCCAAAAAAACCGGCGCGACCCTGGTCGGCATCCACGAGATCGCCGTCGATGCCCAGGCCGAAGGGATTACAGCCGAGGGCATGAACATCGGCGGGACGATCGAGGTCAAGGGCGTCAAAATCCACATGGTCGTCGCCCATCACTCGGCCGAGAAGGGCAGCGCGACGGGAGTGGTCGTGGAGATGGACGGCCAGCGCCTCTACCACGCCGGCGACACCGGTCTCACCTACGACATGAAACTGATCGCCGAGTTCTTCCGGCCCGACCTGAGCTTCATCCCGATCGGCGACCGCTACACCATGGGCATCCCCTCGGCGGTCAAGGCCGTCGAATTCATCCAGACGAAGCGCGTCATCCCCGTTCACTACGACACCTTTCCGATCATCCAGGCTGACCCCCAGGAGTTCAAGCGCCGGGTCGGTGCGTCGGCCGAGGTCATCGTCCTGAAGCCCGGCGAAAGCTACACTCTCTGAATGCAATAGTCTTTTCCTCGCCGAGTGTTCCCATGGCCTATCTCATCGACGGCAACAACCTGCTGGGTCATCTCTTCCCGGGTGAGATCCGCAATCCCGGCAGCCGCTACGCCCTCGTCTCCAAACTGCTGGCCTTCCAGAGGTGGAAGCGCTCCCGCATCCACCTGGTCTTCGACGGCCCGGCCGACGACCGGCTGCTGGAGATCAGCCGCCGCCGCCAGAAATTGCTCATTCTTTTTCCTCCACCCGGCCAGCGGGCCGATGAGATCATCAAGGACAGGATCGCGGGGCAGACCGACATCCGCCATTTCTTCGTCGTCACCTCGGACCGCGAACTGGCCGCCGTGGCCAAAGCTAGCGGCATCAAAACGCTACGCGTCCAGGAATTCGCCGCCCATCTCAAAAAAGTCCTGCGCGAGCACCGGGCCGAAGCCGAGCTTCAAAGGAAACCCCCGGCCCATCCCCTCTCAGCGCTCGAGCTCGGGCTCTGGCTCGACGCTTTCGGGGAAAAAAATGATTGATATCGCCATCATCGGAGCGGGACGTCTGGGCACCTCCCTCGGCCGGGCTCTGGCTGAAAAAGGCTACACCATCACAGCCCTGACCTGCCGGCGGAAAGCGTCCGCCGCGGAAAGCCGGGCGATCATCGGTCAGGGCCGCGCGCTGACCGATAACGCGGCGGCCGCCCGGATGGCCCGGGTGATCTTCTTCTGCCTTCCGGACGAAGTCATAGCCGGGGTGACATCGCGGTTGGCCCGGAGCCGCGTCGACTGGTCGGGGAAGACCGTCTTCCATACCAGCGGCCTTCTGCCGGCGCGGGTGCTCGAGCCGCTCCAGGAGAGGGGCGCGTCCATCGCCTCTTTTCACCCGGTCCAGGCGTTTCCGAGCAAGACGCAGCGGCCGGCTCATTTCCGGGGCATCTCGTTCGGCCTGGAGGGGGACCGGAATGCCGTGGCCCTGGCGGGCGCTTTCGTCCGCCGCCTCGGCGGTCGCGCCGTGGCCATCCCGGAAGAGGCGAAGCCGTTCTATCACGCCGCCTTCACGTTCGCCGGCAACTTCTTCGTCGTCCTCCTGGACGCGGCGACCTGCCTCCTCAAAGAGGCCAAAATTCCCGAAGACAAAGCCACCGGGATGCTCCTCCCCCTGCTCCAAGGAACTTTACACAATGTCAAGGAATTTAACACGGCGGCGGCCCTGACCGGTCCCCTGGTCAGGGGGGATGCGGCCTCGGTCAGGTCCCATCTCGAAGCCCTCGAGCGCTGGCCTCGGTACGCGGAGGTTTACAGAAAGTTGAGCCTGCTGGGACTGGAGATGGCCGAGAAAAGAGGTCTCAAACCACAGAAGCTCGGGGCATTGAAAAACCTGCTGGCAGGTAGATGATCTCTTCTTCGAGCGTGATCCCGAACTCCTTTTTCACCCGCGCCTTCATCGTCCGGGCAAGGCTCCGGATGTCAGCGGCGGTGGCGCCGCCGCAGTTGAGAATGAAATTGGCGTGGCCGGCGTAGACCGCTGCCCGCCCCCTCCGGAGCTCTTTGGCAGCCACTTTGTCGAGGAGGTAGCCGGCTGCCATCTTCGTTCCGTCAGGCAGGATCGGATTCTTGAAGAAGCTCCCGGCATAGGCCATTTTCAAGGACGGAAAGGGGGCCTTCCGCTTGGCCAGGCTCTCTTCCATCTTCGCCTTGATCCGGCCCCTGTCACCTTTGCGGAGCCCCAGAACCACCCGAAGGATGGTCAGATGTCTCGTCTTGAGGACGGAATGCCGGTAGCCGAACTCGAAGTGGCCGTTCCCGACTCTGAGCTCCCTCCCCTGCCCGTCGAGGAGCACCGCTTCCAGGAGAAGCTGCCCGATCGCCCAGCCCCAGGCGCCGGCGTTGCCGAAGACCGCTCCGCCGACCGTCCCGGGGATCCCGGCGGCGAACTCCAGCCCCGCCCAGCCCTCCTCCAGGGTGAAGGAGACGAGGTCGGCCAGCGGAGTGCCGGCCAGGACGTCGATCCGTCCCGATCCCTTTTTCCGATGGATGCCCCGGACTTCATTCTTGAGGATGAGCCCGCGATAGCCCTCGTCGGCAAAGAGCATGTTTGTGCCCGAGCCGATGACATAATAGGCAAGGGAACGCTCATGGGCGAATCCCAGGCACGACTTCAGTTCCTCCGAGGACCGGGCCGCAAAAAAATAGTCGGCCCTTCCGCCGATCCGGAAGCTCGAATGGCCGGACAGGCTGACCCGGTGTTGAAGGGGACGCTCCAGCGCCTCCCGGAAAAGGCGGGGGAGAGAGGCGGCCGACCGTTTCATGGGGGATATTCTAGCAGAGAGGGCCGCCGGATGAAATGGGAAGCTTTCCCCGTCGGCATAGGGGACCAAGGTCGAGTGGCCGGGTTGGCATACTTTTTGCTACAATAAGAAAGGCGCTATATTGACAGGCCCGATTTATTCCTGTTATGATGCTAAAAATTTCTTGGTGAGGTTAGCAATGAGAACGAAAATCCTGACCTTGCTCGCAATAGTTCCCCTGCTGTTCGCTCCTCTTCTCGCCCAGACCGAATGCGATGATGCCTACGTCAAAGCGATGACCGCTCAGACAGCGGGCCAGCGGGCCCAGATGCTCAAGGACTTTATCGCCAAGTGCGGCGGCAAAGGGAACCAGTATGAGAACTTCGCCTACGCCAACCTGTCTCTGCTCGACTATCCCGGGAAAACCGCCGCTGAGGCCATCAGCCATGGCGAAAAGGCGATCGCCCTGGGCGGCCTCGACGACACGACCAAGTGTCAGATCCTGATCCAGCTCTCCGCCCTCTTAAGCCAGAACGGTCAGAACCTGGACAAGGCCAAGAGCTACGCCCAGCAGGTGATCGAAGCTGCCAAGGCCGCGAAAGCCAAAGAGGCCGAAGGCTCCGGCACGAGCCCCGCCCAGTGGAATCAGTTCATCGGGGCCGGCCACTTCGCCCTCGGACAGGCCCAGGAAAAGGCCAAGGACTACAAGGCCGCCGTCGACTCCTATGCCAATTCCTACACAATCCTGAAAAACCCCCAGATCTTGGCCTGCATCAAGAAACTGGGGAAGACGCTCTATGACGCCAAAGCCTATGCCGATGCAGAAAAGGCTTTCAAGGCCGCTTATACGGCCACCAAGGACGACGCCATCGCCGTGATCTACGCCCAGTCCCTTTACCGCAACAATAAAGATGCCGAAGCCCTGGCGCTTTTCAAGGAGATCTACGCCAAGAAAAAGAGCGGAGAGATCGCCTACAACATCGGCATCATCATGGCCAAAGAAGCCAAGACCAACCCGGCCGCGACCAACGAGGCCATCCGCTATCTCCTTGAGGCCGCCTTCACTTATCCCACCCAGTCCAAGCAGGCCATGCAACTGGCCGAAACGCTTTTCTTCCTCAATAACAAAGAGCTGAGATACAACGAGACCGTGACCGAGATCCAGGCCAAGGCCAAGAAGATCGAGGAACTAACCAAAACCTACAACTCCAAGTTCGGCAACAAGGAAGAAGACGAGCTCGGCAACACCGAGAAGGCCGAGATGCAGTCCCTTCTGGCCGAGATCGAGCTCGAGAATAAAGCGCTCGAGAAGCTCCAGTCCGAGCAGAACATGGCCATCGCCAAGTTCAACAAGCTGATGGAAGACACGAAGCAGAGGTTGGGGATCAAGTAAAATTCAAAAATAAAGGTCCTCGGCCCGGAGGATCCAAGCGTGTCTCAGTCTCTTTCTCGCGAGCAAGCCGCAAGGCGGACCCAAAAGCTCCGGGGGGAGATCACCTACCACGAGAAAAAATATTACGTCGACAACGATCCCCAGATCTCGGACGC
Organism: Candidatus Desulfaltia sp.; assembly: GCA_035528895.1. Classification (GTDB taxonomy): domain Bacteria; phylum Acidobacteriota; class Aminicenantia; order Aminicenantales; family UBA8522; genus UBA8522. Next base: position 13,339 of record DATKXS010000163.1, on the reverse strand, counting down.
CGAATTTGATAAGCTGGTCAGAGAGCTCCAGGACATCGAACGGCGTTTTCCCGACCTGGTCACGCCCGAATCCCCCACCCAGCGGGTCGGGGAGAAGCCGGCCGAGGGTTTCCCGACAGTCACCCACAGGCTCCCGATGCTCAGCCTGGACAACTGCTTCAGCGTGGGAGAGCTGCGGGATTTCGAGGAGCGCGTCCAGAAGCTCCTTCCCGGAAAAAGAATCGACTTTGTCGCCGAGCTCAAGATCGACGGTCTGAGCATCTCCGTTCTCTATCGGGACGGAAAATTCGCCCAGGCGGTGACCCGCGGCGACGGGCTCCGCGGGGACGACGTCACCTCCAACGTCAAGACCATCCGCAGCCTGCCGCTGGCCATCGGCGACCGGCGGGACATCGAAGTGCGGGGAGAGGCCTATCTTCCCTTCGAGTCCTTCCGCAAGATCAACCGCGAGCAGGAGGACCAGGGCCGGCCGGCCTTTGCAAACCCCCGCAACGCCGCCGCAGGATCCATCCGCCTCCTCGACCCCAAGGAGGTCGGCCACCGCCGGCTCGACGCCTTCATCTATTACCTCTACGTCAACGGACGGGAGCGGCCGACCCAATGGGAAGGCCTCGGCAAGCTGCGGGAGATGGGTTTTAAGACCAACCCCCGGTCCCGGTACTGCCGGACGCTCCAGGAGGTCATCGATTTCTGGGAGGAGTGGCGCAAGAAGCGGGACGAACTCGACTACGACGTCGACGGGATCGTCATCAAGGTCAACTCGGCGGAACAGAGAGCGGCCTTGGGGACAACGGCCAAATCACCCCGCTGGGCCATTTCCTTCAAGTTCCCGGCCCGCCAGGCCACGACCCGGATCAAGGAGATCCGCGTCCAGGTCGGCCGGACCGGCGCGCTGACGCCCGTGGCCGTGCTCGAGCCGGTCAAACTCTCGGGGACAACCATCGCCCGTTCCACCCTCCACAACGAGGACGAGATCGAACGCAAGGACATTCGGGTCGGCGATTGGGTCCTGATCGAGCGGAGCGGCGACGTCATCCCCCGGGTGGTGGCGGCGATGAAGGAGAGGCGCACGGGGAAAGAGAAGAAGTTCGTCTTTCCCAAGCGCTGCCCTGTCTGTGGATCGGCCGCCTTCCGACCCGGGGGAGAGGTCATCTCCCGCTGCACGAACCCCTCCTGTCCGGCCAAGCTGAGGGAATCGCTTCTCCATTTTTCCCGGCGCCGGGCCATGAACATCGAGGGCCTGGGTGAAGCGCTGGTCGATCAGCTCATCGAGAAGAAGCAGGTCCGGGCTATTCCCGACATCTACTCGCTCCGCTATGACGATCTGGTGAGTCTGGAGAGGATGGGGCCGAAGAGCTCTCGGAACCTGCTCGCCGAGATCGAGAATTCGAAAAAGCGGGACCTTGCCGCTTTCATCTTCGCCCTCGGTATCCGGCATGTGGGCGAACGACTGGCCCGGACTCTGGCCGAGCATTTTGGGACGCTCGACGCCCTGGCGGACGCTTCGGCCGAGGACCTCATCCAGGTCGAGGACATCGGTCCCACGGTCGCCGAGAGCATCGTTTTTTTCTTTGGCCAACCGGAGAACATCGCCCTCCTCCGGAGGCTCAAGGAGGCCGGCCTCGACTTCAAGTCAGAGGCCAAGAAAGGCGGCCCGAAACCTTTGGCGGGCAAGACGTTCGTCCTCACCGGGACGCTGGCGAAATTCGGGCGCGATGAGGCGAAAAAACGGATCGAGCGACGGGACGGAAAAGTGACCTCGTCCGTCTCGAGCAAGACGGATTACCTCGTCGTCGGAGAATCGCCGGGTTCCAAGCTCTCCACGGCCCGGGAGTTGGGCATCGCCATTTTGAACGAAGAGGAATTCCTGAAGCTTATCGGCGAATAGGAGGGCGGCTTATTTCTTTTTCGTCCCGAAGAGATTCTTCGAGAAGAGACCTTTGAGCCCCGTCTTCTTTTCTCCGCCCCTGAGGGCGTCCAATTCCTTCCGGGCAATCTCGTGGTCATCATCGTATTCCAAAGCCTTCTGGAACAGTTTGGCCGCCTTCAGGACCATCCCTTCCTGTTTGTATAACATTCCCAGGCCGACATAGCACTCGGGATTCCAGGGCTCGAGCTCGATAGCCTTCAGGAAATCCTCTTCCGCCTTCTTGTGCATTGAAGCTTTCTTTGCCTCGGAGAGAGCCAGCAACAAGAAATAGGTCCCTTTTGTCTTGTTCAGTCTGGTCACTTCTTCCAGCAGCACGATGGAGTCCTCGTACCGTCCCTGACTGTAGAGTGTCTTGGCCTGACGGAACTTATGGTCGGCCTTTTTTAACATGTCCCGTCCACTTTCCCCGGCGCCGGCGACAGGCGTCTTGAGGTCGTAACCCTTCCTCAGCTCCCGGCTCGTCAAGGTGCGGTAGGCCTTGGTGATGCTGTCGAAGACGTCCTCGACGAGAGCCCGGTGCTGCGGGGAAAGGGAGCGGTCGAAGCGGTCGGGATGGAACTTCCGGGCAAGAAGAAAGTAAGCTTTCTTGATGTCCTTTTCGGAGGCGTCCTTGGCCAACCCCAGGACCTGGTAATAGTTGGAGGTCTGGAGCTTTTCTTTGAAGGCCAGGACCTCCTCCAATTGCTCCCGGGAGTGGGCCTGAACGGCCTCGTCATCCTTTTCCTTGGCCTCTTCCGTGCGGATCTGGTCCTGGTCCCTGAAGTCGATGAGGTTCAGGCAATAGAAGAGGTAGAGGCTTTTCCAGAAGAACTCCGGATTGTGCTTGAGCGACCCCAAGAGGACATCACCTGCTTTGCCCCCTTTGATCTTGTCCAGTATCTCCTTTTCTTCTTCGGTCAGAAGCTGGAAAAAGACCCTGCTCTTGGGGTATGGGGCCTTCTTTTCCAGGTGCCTCTGCAGCGCGGGGTGGAAGTCCATCCGCCGGATGCCGTCCTCGATGAGGTAGGGGACGCTGATCCGGGTGACCACGTCCTCTCCCTCGACCGCGGGCTTTTCCTGGAAGACGATCTCGGCATCGAAGTGCGGGAAGAGGCTCAGCGCGATCTCCCGTATCTGGTAGGCCAGTCCGTCATCGACGTTGCGCTGGGAGGTCAGGCCTTTCTGGGAGAGGGTCTTGCCGATGGCCTGGCCCGGCGTGATGTACCGCTCCAGCTGGGAATGGGCCTCACTGGAGATCCTGCCCAGCTTGAACATGATCTCTCCCAGCCTTTCTTCGGTGACGTTGGTCTTGGCGTGGACCATCTCACCCTCCCGGAAATAAAGTTGTTTCTGGACGGAGCCGCGCTTGAAAAGGAGCTGCCCGCTGAGTTTGTTGAAGCAGATCTTCCGGAGAGAGAGGCCGATGTGATTCATGCCGGACCTAATCCTTGTTTTATTTTACTCCAAGGCCGCGCGTTTTTCAAAGCCTCTTCCCAGGCCCTTTTCATTCTCCTCCATTTGTGCTAATTTTTCTGCTGTGAAAGCAGCCTTGGCTCAGATCTCTCCCCGGCTCGGCGACATCAGGAGAAACCTGGACCTTCACCTCAAATTCATAGAAAAAGCCCGCCGCAGGAAAGCCGATCTCATCATCTTTCCCGAATTGAGCCTGACCGGCTACACCCTGATGGACCTCGTCCCGGAAGTGGCCATCGAGCCGGCCCGGCATCCTCTCTTCCGGAAGCTCGTCGCCGCCAGCCGGTCGATCGACATCGTGACGGGTTTCTTGGAGGAAAAAGAAAAGGGGTTGTTCTACAACGCGGCCGCCTATCTCGCCGGCGGGAAAATCATCCACATCCACCGCAAGGCCTTCCTGCCGACGGGAGGGATGTTCGAGGAGGCGAAGTTCTTTGCCCGGGGCCGGCACTTCCGGACGTTCGCCACGTCTTTCGGAAAAGTCGGCCTGATGATCTGCCGGGAATTCCTGAGCTACGGGGCTAGTTATCTTCTCTTCGCCGACGGGGCGGACATCATCATCGTCATCAGCGCCGCCCCGGGGAGAGGGACGGCCGAGGGTGATGCTTTCGCCACCAGCCGGATGTGGGAACTCATGGGAGAGGCCATTTCCTTTTTCTCCACGGTCTTCGTCCTCTATTGCAACCGGACGGGCATCGAGGACGGCAAGACGTTCGCCGGAGGGTCGTTTATCTTCAACCCGGCCGGCCGCCGCCTGGTCAAGGCGGCAGAGATCGAGGAGGAGCTCGTCTTCGCCGACCTCCGTCTCGAGGACATCCGCTCGGCCCGCAAGAAATGGACATTTAAGAGGGACGACCAGCCGGAGGTCATCCTTCACGCTCTCGAAAGGATTGTCCGCGACGATGAAAATTAATGCCCCTTTCGTGGAAAAGGTCCTCTGCGCGTTCATTAGGGAGGAGCTTCACAAGTTCGGTTTCCGCCGGGGCATCGTCGGACTTTCGGGCGGCCTGGACTCCTCGGTCTGCGCCGCCCTGGCGGCCGGGGCGCTGGGAGCGAAGCAGGTTCTCGGGATCATCCTGCCGTACCAGGACACCTACAGCGAAGACGTGAAGGATGCTCAGGCCGTGGCCAAGAAACTCGGCATCCGGACACGGTTGATCGACATCTCGCCGATGGTGGACGCCTATTTTTCCCGCTATCCGACCAAGGACAGGGTTCGGTGCGGGAACAAGATGGCCCGGGAACGGATGTCGATCCTCTACGATCAGTCCGCCCGCGAAAAAGCCCTCATCCTGGGGACGAGCAACAAGTCGGAACTCCTCCTCGGCTATGGAACGATCCACGGAGATATGGCCTGCGCCATCAACCCTCTCGGGGACCTCTATAAAACGCAGGTCCGGGCCCTGGCGGCGCATCTGCGGCTTCCGTCCCGGATCATCAAGAAGGCTCCGACCGCCGGTCTTTGGCCCGGCCAGACGGATGAGGGAGAAATCGGTTTGACCTACGCCCAAATCGACAAGATCCTCTATGAGCTCGTCGATGAGAGAAAGGCGGGCGATGAAGTGATCGCTTCCGGCTTCAAGAAGGAGGCCGTCCGAAGAGTCGAGGCCCTGATCGCCGGCTCGGAGTTCAAGCGGAAGATGCCGCCGATCGCCAAGATCTCAAGCCGGACCGTCGGCCATGACTTTCTCTATCCCTACGACCGGAACAGATGATTCAAAAGGGCCGCCTCTTTGTCGTCGCCACGCCGATTGGCAATCTCGAAGATCTCTCCTTCCGGGCACTCCGGGTCATCCGGGAGGTCGGGGCGATCGCCTGCGAGGACACGCGTCAGACCCTCAAGCTTCTCGCCCGCTATAAGATCCAGAAAAAGCTGATCAGCTACTATCAACCGAAGGAAGGACAGAGGATCCCCCAGATCCTCGCCCTCCTCGAAGGGGGCAAAGACATCGCCCTTTTATCGGATTCGGGAACTCCGGGAATTTCAGACCCCGGTTACCCGCTCATCAGGGAAGCGATCAAGGCGGGCATAAAGGTGATCCCCCTGCCCGGGCCTTCTGCCGTCATCGCCGCACTCTCGGCTTCCGGTCTCCCGACGCACCGCTTCCTGTTTCTCGGTTTCCCGCCGCCCAAGAAAGAGAGGACGAGGAAGCTCTTACTTTCCCTTAGGGAGGAAGAGGCGACCCTGGTTTTCTACCTCCCGATTCGGAGGATGGCCGAATTTCTGGCGCTGGCCGAAGAAATCCTCGGCGACCGGGAAGCGGCGGTCGCCAGGGAATTGACCAAGGTTCACGAGGAATTCATCAGGGGACCGCTGAGCCGGCTGCGGCAGGACATCGGGAAGAGGCTGCTGAGAGGGGAGACGACCGTCTTGATCCAAGGGCGCCAGCGGAGAAAGCCCGGGCAAGACGAATCCTAACCGGTCCTCTTTTGCCAAATTATTCATAAAAAGAAGGATAAGCAATACACAGATATATGATAGATATATTTCATAAATACTTGACATAATCATACTAAAGTATTATATTGTGTATGGATCGCGATTCAAAACAGGAGGTTAAAAATGGCTATTATTAGATGGGATCCGTTCAGGGATCTGGTCACCTTGAGGGACAGGATGAACCGGCTATTCGAAGATGCCGTTTCGACCGCCCGCAGCGAAGAGAAAGACATGATCTCCAGCAGCTGGGCTCCCGCGGTGGATATCTACGAAGACGAGAAACAGCTCGTCTTGACCGCTGAGATCCCCGGCATCAGCGAAAAAGACATCGACATCAAGATCGAGGACAACACCCTGAGCATTCACGGCGAGAGAAAGCTGGAGAAAGAGACCAATGAAGAAAACTATCACCGCATCGAGCGCGCTTACGGCTCATTCTATCGGTCCTTCAGCCTGCCCAACCACATCGACCAGGACAAGATCCAGGCCGAGCACGAGAACGGCGTACTGAGGATTATCATGCCGAAGAAGCCGGAGCTCCAGCCCCGGAAGGTCAAGATCCTCAAAGCGAAAGGCGAAGAGACACCCAAGAAATAACCGGTCTGACGGCCTGGTTGAAAGAAAAGCCGGAAGCCCTCGAGGGTTCCGGCTTTTTTTTCGGCCGGCTCAGGCGTGAGCGACGGTCACCGCCCGGACCTCTTTGACCCCCGCTCGGCGCAGCGCCTTGCTGCACTCGCGGAGCGTCGACCCGGTCGTGCAGACGTCATCCACGAGGAGCACGACCTTCCCGGCGAGTTCGGCCGGCTTCCTGACGCGGAAGGATCCCCTCAGGTTGGTTTCTCTATCGCGCGCCTCCAGGGACGTCTGAGCGGGCGTGGGCCTGACCTTTACCAGGCGTCTGTTGACGAGGGGAACGTTGGTCCGTTGAGCCAGCCTCCTAGCCAGGAGCCGGGCCTGATTGAAGCCTCTGCTCCTCTCTTTAGCGGGATGAAGCGGCACGGGGACGATCGCCTCCAGGCCCGACCAGAGGTCCTCCTCCCGGCCGAGGTTCCGGATGATGAAATCGCCCAGACCCCGGGCAAGGATTTCGAAGCCGCGGTACTTGTAGATCAGGATGATGTCTTTGACCACACCCTCATACCTGGCCACAGAGCGATGCCTGACAAAAGAAGGTCTTCTCTCCAAGCACCCGGCGCAAAGGTGGCTTTCTCCGGAGCCGTTAAAAAACCGGCCGCAGCAGAGGCAGAAGGGAGAATCTGTCATCCTCAAGCCATCCAGGCAGTTCCGGCAGACGACCTTCTCACCCGGCCTGACCAGGAGAGCCCGGCAGATCTCGCAGGAAGAAGGGAAAAGAAGGAGCGCACCCAGCTTCCCCCAGGCGGAAAGCCGGGCCCGGAGCGACCTCAAGTCGATTCTTCTTTTTTCTGCTGACAATCGATGCAGTAAGGCGTCCAGGGCAGGGCGGCCAGCCGTTTCTTCCCGATCTCTTTGGCGCACATCTGACAGATACCGAATTCCTTGGTGGGGAGCCTGTGCAGGGCGTCATCGATCAAGCGGAGCTGCTCCCTTTCGGCGTCGGACAGGCTCAGCAGGAACTCCTTGGTGTAGGAACTTTCGGCCTTGTCGACAAGATCCTTAGCGATGTCGGTCTCGACCTCTTTGCTTTCGTTGGTCAACTGGCTCAGCTTCTGGACGATCTTCTCCTTCTGTGCGAGGAGCGTTTTTTTGTAAGCCTGTTTTTCTCTTTTGGTCAATATGTCCCCCTTTACTTGGCGTAGTTTTTGCCCTTGAGTATGGTCAGGGCGCGGTAGACCTGCTCCAGCAGAGCGATACGGCAGAGCTCATGGGAAAACGTCATCCTGGAAAGAGAGAGATGGAAGTCGGCCTTGTCCATGAGGTCCGCCGCCAGGCCGGCGAACCCGCCGACGATGAAGGCCGTCGGTCTCGGGGAGGACAGCCGCCCGCCAAGAAATCGCGCCAGATCTTCAGAACTCATTTCTTTTCCTCGGTCAAAGAGGCCAATAATATAATCATCGCCCAGGTGTTTTTCAAGGTTTTTCGCTTCGATTTTCTTGATTTTTTCGGCCTCCCGGTCCTTCAGCCCTTTGGCTTCCCTGGTCTCCACCAGCTCGCAGGGGACGAGCTGGCGGATCCTCGCCAGGTAGAATTCCTGCAGGGCCCGCCACTCCCCCTTCTTGGTCTTCCCCGGCCAGAGGATCCTGAGGCGCGTCGGCGATCGGTGTATCATTTTCCTCGTTTCGGCGGCCGGGCTTATCCGGCCGGCCCTCTAAAAGGGGCACTAATAGATAATGATTCGGGGACCAAAAGTCAACCGGAATTTGAGGCCGTCAGTGGCCGGACCAGGAAAGCCGTGGGGCGTCACCCCACAATTTCTCGAGTGAGTAATACTCCCGGGCCTGTTTCGAAAAGACGTGAACGACGAAGCTGCCGTAATCGAGGAGGATCCACTCGGCCGGCCCCCGGCCTTCGACACCGATCGGCATCAGCCTGTTTTTTTTCAGCGCCTGCTCGATCGACTCGGAGATGGCCGTGTTCTGGCGGGTGGAATTCCCCGTCACGATGACAAAGAAATCGGTGAAGCTGGAAAGCCCCTTGAGGTCGAGGACGACGATGTCTTCCGCCTTTTTGGCGCGGCTGGCCTGGACGGAGAGACGGACTTCCACTGGAAGATTTCTCTTGTTGAGTCTGGGGGTCATTTCTTTCGTCATTTTACTCCTGGTACAGGTTCTTCCTGTGGATATATTCCTCCACGGACTCCGGGACAAGCCCGTAGATGGATAGGCCCCTTCTGACCCGGCGGCGGATTTCGGTCGAGGAGATGTCGAGGGCCGGGATGGAGAGGAGAAAGATCCGGAATTGCGTCAGAATGTCCTCTCCGACATCCTCCGCCTCCGCGAGGTCGTGGAAACTCTTCTCATATTCCGGGGGAAGGGCATTCCGGGCGGCGGCCAGGTCGAATCCCGGGCGGCTGATGACGATGAAACCACACTGCTCCAGCACTTCCCGGTAGGACTTCCAGGTCTCGATCTCCAGGAAGGTGTCGACGCCCAGAATGAAGAAAATCCAGGCATCCGGGTAGATGGCCTTGACTTTGTTCAGAGTGATGATGGAATAAGACCTCTCCTGGGCCTCGATCTCGAGGGGCGAAGCCGCCAGGCAGGGGTAAGCGCGCACGGCTAGTTCGACCATGGCGAAACGGTCTTCGGGTGAAGTCATGTCGGTCGTCTGCTTGTGCGGCGGGATGTAGGAGGGAATGAAGAGAACACGGTCCAGAGCGAACCTCGACCGGACCTCTTCGGCCGCCCGCAGATGTCCCCGGTGGACAGGGTTGAACGTCCCTCCCAGAAGACCGATCCTCTCTTTCTTCATCCCTTCAGCCGTTCTTCTTCTCGAGCCCGGCCAGAGTTTCGGCGATAGCGGCGATGAGCTCCTTCAGCCCCTTTTGCTTCAGCGCGGAGATGGCAAAGAACGGGAGCTTGCGGCGGACGGCCAGGCGCTTCACGGCTTCCAGCCTCTTCCTCTCCTGGATCAAGAGGTCGATCTTGTTGGCCGCCAGGATCAAAGGACGCTTGGCCAAATCGGGGTTATAGGAAGCGAGCTCGCCCATGACGATGCCGAAATCTTCGACGGGGTCCCGGCCGCTGTAGGGCGAGACATCGACGATGTGAACGAGCACTTTGGTTCTTTCGATGTGTCTCAGGAATCTCGTCCCCAGGCCATGTCCCTGGTGCGCGCCTTCGATGAGGCCGGGGATGTCGGCCACGACGAAGCTCCTGACCGTTCCCACATCGACGACACCGAGATGGGGGATCAGGGTGGTGAAGGGATAGTCAGCGATGACCGGCCGGGCCGAGGAAATCTTGGAGATGAGGGTGGATTTGCCGACGTTGGGAAAGCCGACCAGGCCGACATCGGCGATCAGTTTGAGCTCGAGGATGAGATCCTTCTCTTCGCCGGGCATACCGGGCTGCCATTCGCGCGGCGTCCGGTGAGTGGGCGTCGCATAAGTCGCGTTCCCCCGGCCTCCTTTCCCGCCTTTGGCGGCGAGATATTTCTGACCGGGACGCAGGAAATCGAACAGCTGTTCTTCCGAAGCTTCATCCTTGACGATCGTTCCGACCGGGACGCTTAAGACCAGGTCCTGCCCCTTCTTGCCGGAGCGGTTCCCTCCCTGGCCGGGAGCGCCGTGGCGGGCCTTGTTGATCGGGTGAAAGCGGAAATAGGCAAGAGAACTCAACCCTTCCTCGGCCACCAGGAAGACGCTGCCCCCATCTCCGCCGCGTCCGCCGTCCGGGCCGCCTTTGGGAACGCCCCACTCCCGCCGGAAGCTGACGCAGCCATTTCCGCCCTTGCCGGCCCGGAGCGCGACTCTCACTTGATCGACGAACATCAGTTCTTCGCTGGAGCCTCCGCCAGGCAGGAAAATCGTCCTGCGCGGTCTTGTCTTCTAGAGAAAGAATTGACCGGGCTTTTTCTGGGAGCGCGAAAAACGGTCGGGATCTTGGCCAACGCCTCTATGCCGGCAGGACCGAGACGAATTTCCCCCTGCTCCCCTTGTTTTCAAAACGGACGACTCCGTCGATCCGGGCAAAAAGCGTATCGTCTTTGCCGCGGCTGACGTTGGATCCGGACTTCACCGGAGTTCCGCGCTGACGGACAAGGATCGACCCGGCATGGACCCGCTGGCCGCTGAACCGCTTGACCCCCAGCCGCTTGCCGCAGCTGTCTCTTCCGTTCCGCGCGCTTCCGCCTGATTTCTTGTGCGCCATGCTGGTTCTCCTTTATTTTGCCCTCTTCTTGGGGGACGATTTGGCCGGGGTCTCCTTCTTGGCCCGGGCGGGCTTCTTGGCTCTCTCCGGCTTGACGGTTCCGGCCTTTTTCTGGGGCTTGGCTTCCTTCTTATCCGGCTTTTTGACCGCTGCAGCCTCCGCCTTCTCGGCTTTGACGGGAGCCTTTTCGGCCCTGGGCTCTGGTTCGGCGGCTTCCTCGGGAGGCAGGGATGCCGCATCGGCGGCAATATTCAATATCTTGACCCGTGTCAGCGGCTGTCTGTGGCCCCGCGTCCGCCGATATTGCTTGCGCCTTTTTTTCTTGAAAACGATGATTTTATCATCCTTGAAATCCTCGATGACCTCGGCCCTGACCGCCGCCTTTTCGAGGAGCGGGGTGCCGATCAGGGTCTCTTTATCGTCGGCGATGAGGAGGACCTGGTCGAACAGGACCTTCTTTTTTGGCCCGGCCGGGAGCCTCTCCACGCTGAGGATGTCGCCTTGCTGGACTCTGTACTGCTTACCGCCAGTCTTGATGATCGCGAACATGAATCTTCCTTTTAGACAGAAATAGGTCCCTAAATTTAACATACAGCGTCATTTCTGTCAAACCGGACAGGACCGTCACAGGAAGGTTGAGCGGCTACCGGTAAACCTCGCGGCGGTGGCCGATCCGGACGACATGAACGGTCCTTTCTTCATCCTGAATGGAATAGACGATCCGGTAATCGCCTTGGCGGACTCGATAACGCTCCCGGACCGAGAGCTTTTCGCAGCCCGCCGGCCTGGGATTCTCCTCGAGGTCATGAAGACGCCGGACGATCATCCGGATGTCCTTTCGGGAGAGGTTTTCCAGCGTTTTTGCCGCGGACTGCCGCATGAAAACCCTATATTTTGCCATCTCGCCTGAGTTTCTTCAGGACGGTCTCGAACTTGACGAGCGATTCATTCCGGCCTTCTTCAAAGGCCTGGAGGTCAAGAACATCTTCCTGGAGCGCTTTCTTCACGGCTTCGTTGACAATTTCGGAAATGCTATAATCCGCCTCGGCGGCTTTGATTTTCAATGCCCGGTGGACCTCTGAGTCAAGATAGACGGTCGCTCTTTTAGTCGCGCTCTTCATGGACGTCACCTCAAAATCATTATAGCGTTAAAACGCGATAACGTCAAGAAAAGAAAAGGCCTTTATCGTTCCCTGGGCTACCGCCGACCTGTTCCCGAAACGCCAACCTGTATCCCCTTCTGATTGGTCAGGAGGGGTAGGGGCGGTTAATGGCCTTAGTTCATAGTCTTGAAGGCGTTTCGGATCGTCTTGACATCCGATGTCCTTTTCCCACTTAATAAGGACGAACGACAGTTGGGCGGTTAGCTCAGCGGTAGAGCATCGGTCTTACAAGCCGGGGGTCGCAGGTTCGAACCCTGCACCGCCCATTCCCTGTCATCCCCTTTGCGGGTGAGGTTTGGGCCCGAAAAATCACCCCCCGATTCACACCTGGCGGCGATTCCCTTTTTAACCCCCCCGGCCCACCATATAGCCCGGAGGCGAGAATATTGCCCAAACAACCCGACAGACAGAAACACAAAGCCCCTGTTAAGCAGAAAAAGAGGGCTTCTACAGAGAGCCCCGCGCAATTGCGCCGCCGGCTCGCCGAGCTCATCCAGAAAGAGCGCGAGCATCACCTCACCGAAGAGGCTCTGCGGGAGAGCGAAGAAAAATACCGCACCGTGGTCAACAGCGCCAACGACGGGATCATCATCGTCCAGGACGGGCTTGTCCAGTTCATCAACCCCCGGCTGTCGGAGATGGGAGGCTATTCGGCCGAGGAGGTCATCGGCCGACCCTTCACTGATTTTCTCTCCCCGGAAGAGCTCCCGGAGATCAAAAAAGTCTACGATCTCCGGATGGCCGGCCGGGGCGTCCCCGCCAAGTACGAACTGGTTCTCCATAAAAAGAACGGCGATCCCTTCTTCGTCGAGGTCAACACCAGCCTCATTTCTTACCGGAACAATCCGGCCGCCCTGATCATCGCCCGCGATTTCACCGCCAGGAAGCACACGGAAAAACTCAAGGATTCGATCTTCCGGATCTCCGAAGCGGCCATCTCATCCGAAAGCCTGGAGGATTTGTTCCAGTCCATCCATCGGGTCATCTCCGACCTGATGCCGGCCAAGAACTTCTATATCTCCCTTTACGATCCGGGCGCCGATATCCTCAGCTTTCCCTACTTCGTCGACGAGTTCGACCCGGCGCCCGAGCCGAAGAAGCCTGGACGGGGCCTGACCGAGTTCGTCCTGCGCACGGGAAAACCCCTCCTCGCCTCCCCCGAGGTTTTCACCCAGCTGGTGCGGCGCGGCGAGGTCGAGTCCATCGGCGCCCCCTCGATCGACTGGCTGGGCGTGCCGCTGAACATCGAGGGCAGCACGATCGGAGTGCTGGTCGTCCAGACCTACACCGAGGGGGTCCGCTACGGAGAAGAAGAGAAAGACATCCTCAAGTTCGTCTCCGACCAGGTGGCCATGGCCGTATACCGCAAGCGGACTGAGGCTCAAGTCAAGGCTTCTCTCCAGGAAAAGGACGTCCTTCTCAAGGAGATCCACCACCGGGTGAAGAACAACATGCAGGTTATCTCCTCCCTCCTCAACCTCCAGTCCCGCCACATCCAGGACCCCGCCGTCCTGGAGATATTCAAGGAGTCCCAGCGCCGCATCCGCTCTATGGCCCTCATCCA
>DATKXS010000162.1:0-22336 GCA_035528895.1 Candidatus Desulfaltia sp. | reverse complement strand
GTCTATTAAGGAAGGAATAGTCATATTCCGGCCGGTGATGATTTGTCTCGGAGGGTAGGAGTTGGTAAAATCGGGCCCGAAGGAGGAGGCTTTCATGGGAAAGAGATTCTGGGCGATTTTCCTCTTCGCTGCGGCCGCGTTGATTTTCTGTCAGGGAGAAGGCAGGGTTGCGGCCATCGAAGGAACAGCGACAATGCCGGCGCAGGCCGGGCAGGGGATGATCAGCTCCGCTCATCCGTTGGCCACCCGGGCCGGACTCGATATCCTCAAGGCCGGCGGCAATGCCTTCGATGCCGCCGTGGTGGTCGCGGCCGTCCTGAATGTCGTCGAGCCGATGATGTCAGGGGCGGGAGGCTACGGGACGATCCTTGTTTATGATGCCAAAGGACGTCGGGTGCGGTACCTGAACTGCAGCGGCCGGATCCCGGCGGCCGTGGACTCCGATGTCTTTCGGGCTCCGACTTCCGGCTACGAAGAGAACCGTCGCGGGCCCAAGGCCGTCTCGACGCCGGGGAACGTCAACGCCTGGGATATGATGGCCAGGGAGTATGGAAGCTTGGAGTGGGCGCGGCTTTTTGAACCTGCAATCCAGTTGGCTGTCGAGGGATTCCCGGTCAGCGAGGGTCTGGCGGGGGCCATTGGCTCTGCTTTCAGCTCTTTCCCCGAAAGAGCGAAGGGATTCTACGGGGAAAATGGATCGCCTCTTCAGGTGGGGGATAAGCTCGTTCAAAAAGACCTCGCGGCAACGCTCAGGGCGATCGCCGAACAGGGCGCCCGGGCTTTCTATCAAGGTCAAATCGCCGCCTCCGTCGACCGGGAGATGCGAAGGTCGGGGGGCTTCTTGTCCAAGGACGATTTGGCCGCCAACGCGGCCGAGTGGTGGGAGCCTATTCACATCCACTACCGGGGGGATGACGTCTATACAGCCTCTCCGCCGGCGACGGCCTTTCCCTCCCTGATCAGACTTGGCCTGATGAGCCGGTTCGACGTGCGGTCGCTGAGCCACAACAGCGCCGCCTTTCTTCACCTCTTCGCTGAAGTCACGAAGCATGCCTTCTGGTGCCGCCTGGCCTATGCCGGCGATCCCAAGGTCAGCCCTCCGCCCCTGGGAAAGCTGCTCTCTGAGGAATACTGGAAGGACGAGGCCGGAAAAATCGACCTGAAGAAGGCCAGGATTTCCATGCCCCCGGGCATGTCGCCGAATAAGGCCTCCCATACGACGCATTTCGTGGTTGCCGACCGGTGGGGAAATCTGGTCAGCGCCACCCAGACGCTCGGCAATCTTTTTGGAAGCCGGATCATGCCGGAGGGAACTGGAGTATGGCTCAACAATTCCCTCGCTTATTGCACTTTTGAACCTAAGGGTAACCCGATGGATGCCCATGCCGGGCGGCGCAAGCTCTCCGGCGATTGCCCCACCATCGTCTTCAAGGACGGAAGGCCCTGGGCGGCACTCGGTACGCCGGGCGGCCACACCATCGGACAAACGGTCCCCCAGATGATCATGAACCTCGTCGACTTCGGGATGAACATCCAGGAAGCCTTGTCGGCTCCGTTTATCAGTTTCTCTGAGCCGGATTTCCTCCTGGTGGAAAGGAGAATTTCTCAGGCCGTCCAGGACGAGCTCGTCGCCAGGGGACACAACGTCCGTACCGTGAGCGGCCTGACCAACGCCCATGGCCTCACCGTCGAGTATGATGAGAGAGGAAAACCTGTCCGATTCTGGGGAGGCACTGATCCACGGGGCGAAGGGCTGGCCGCTGGGTTCTGAAACTCAGGACGCGCCGCCTTCCCTCATTTTTTTTTATAAGATCACAATGCCGACCATATTTTAGCTGGCCTATCGAAGAGGATTCCCGGAATTTCCCCTGCGCCAAGAGGCCAGCGGATTTGGGCAAAACCTCCCAGTAAAGAAAAAGAACTGCAAATCCTCTTGACAATATGTTTCAATAGTCTTATAGTAATATTACGAATATGAATATTAAGCTTATATGCTAGAGGACGGATGGCTGAGAAAAAGCTGACCACTCTTGAGTATGGGCTTCTGGGGCTCGTCGGGATGTCCCCGCTGACTGGCTACGACGTCCACAAGGTTTTCTCGACCACCCCCTTCGGCCACTTCAGCTCCAGCCCCGGGGCCATCTACCCGGCCCTCCGCCGGCTCGCCCATATCGGCCTGCTCGAGGCCCGGCTGGATACGGCCAAGGAAGCGCGTCCCCGTCGCATCTATTCGCTCACCGACTCCGGCGAGGAGGCTCTCGAAGCCTGGCTGCATCAGCCGGTGACCCGGGAGGAACTCATCCGGGGAGCGGGAGCTCCGATCCTCCGCTTCGCCCTATCCGCGGGCCGGCTCACCCGGGACGAAACCCTGGCCTATCTCGAGACCTACCAGAAAGTGGTGGCTGTTTATATCGAAGAGCTCTATGGCTACACCGAGCAGACGACCAGTCCCGAAAATCTTTATGGCAGCCTGGCTCTCTATCATGGGATCCGCAGCTTTGAGAGCGAGCTGGAATGGACCAAGTGGGCCGCCACGGAAATCAGGCGCGCGGGTCGCAGTTCCCGGAAGCCGCGGCCGTCGCGCTGAACAAGAGGTAAAAATAAAAGGAGGTTGAAGATGTCAAAAACAACGATCCGAAACACGTTGGCTATCTGCAGCCTGGTTCTTCTCCTCGCCGTCATGGTTGCTCCGGCCGCGGGTCAGAGTGGTCAGGCTGAGTCCCGGCCGCCCAAAGGAGAGTCAAAGATCTGGGGGTGGTGGCCGTTGGTGCCTTGGGACGACCAGCCCGTCAAGGCCCCGGCCTGGGCGAAGGTTCTCAACGAGCCGATCGACCTCACCCGTAAGGGCAAGGCCGGCGACAAACTTCGCTACCAAATAAAGCGGATCAACCTCACGGTTGACCGTGAAGGCAAGGTCCTCAACCGTATGGTGGCCGAGGGCCGGATTTCCCGCACGCTCCTCCGCGAAGCCGAGCCCGGAATTTGGGTGGAGCGCTGTGTCTGGGAAAAGTTCGCGGCCGCCCAGGGGATGGGTCCGAACGATTACCCCGTCCCTCAAGATATGCTGGGCGATAAAACTATTTCCTTCGAGTTCTCGCCCCGGACCTTCGACTATATCAATCCTCCTGGGGATTTCGACAGCATCGGCCCAGAGGTCTTCGGCTACATGCTCAAGGTGCTGACCATGGACGCCGCTGGCTGGGACTCTGTCCTTCTTGCCCTCCGCGACGAATTCGGTGGCAAGGTTCGCATCGGTGACTCCCAGCGCAACACCGAGTTTGAGCCCTGGGATATCTCGCGGGTCGGCGGGGAGGGTTCCGTCGGCCAGTATCATATCGGCGAGATGCAGCTCAGTGTCATCGGCCTGACCCGTTTTCAGGGTGAGCCCTGTGTTCTCATCTGGATATCGATGGAGGGGAACCGGGTCACTCAAAAAATGGATACACCGGAGGTCGCCCTGGACATGAAGAGTACCGAGTATTTCCGCGGCGAGATCGCCGCCTCCCTTCTCGACGGCCATCTTGTCGCCATTGAGGTTTGGGGGCCTTTACCCTGCGTCATGGAGATGGGCTTCGGCGGCCAGCCTCCCAAGGAGCAGCCTATAGGCGCGATCATCCAGCAGATCAGTATGTGGGAGATCCCGGCCGAGCCAAAGAAGAAGTGAACGTCGGGCCGGCAGGGGCAGCGAACAGCCGCTTATGAGCAGCGGTTCCAGCCGCAGTTGGGGCAAACGGGGCACTTCTCGTCGGGCAGGGTGGCGCCACAGATCTTGCAAATCGTCTGGTAGATGTCCTTGGAATTGCCCTGGACCGCCCCGAGGTGTCTCTCCAGGATCTTGGCGATGGCGTCCGGGATGGACTGGACCAGCCCGCCCTCGGTGAAAATCGGCTCCGACCCGCCGATCCCCTTGAGCTGGCTGATAACCTCTTTGACGTCCACATCGCTCCGCAGCGCCAGCGAGATCAGCCGGCCCAGGGCCTCGGCGTCGGCCATGGTCGTGTAGCCGCTCTTGCCGATCGAGGTGAAGACCTCGAACGGCTTCTGGTTGTAAAATGAAATCGTCGCGTAGAGGTTCCCGAAACCCGTCTTGATCTTGTCCGTCACCGAGGGCAGCGAGGTCGGCCGGTCCTTGGGATGGAGCTTGGCTTCCGGCGACGCTTTGTAGAGGACCTGCTCGGCCCGGCTCCCGTCGCGGTAGATGGTGATGCCCTTGGTGTCGAGCTCGTAGGCGAGAAGATAGGCCTTCTCCACGTCCTTGACCTCGGCCTTGTTGGGGAAGTTGATCGTCTTGGAGACCGAATTGTCCACATGTTTTTGGAAGGCGGCCTGTATGCGGACGTGCCATTCGGGCGAGATATCGTGGGCGGTCCGGAAATAATCGGGGAGAGGGGCCTTGGGATGAGAGCTTTTCCACTCCGCATAGATGGGATGGATGTCCTTGATCTCGCCGTCGATGATCTTGGAAGTGAACTCGAAGGCGAAAACGGGCTCGATCGAGGAGGAACAACCGGCGATGCGGGAGATCGTTCCGGTCGGCGCGATGGTCAGGGTGGTCGCGTTCCTCATCTTCTTCCCCTTGTATACCGACTTGGCGATGTTGGGGAAATTCCCGCGCTCCTGGGTCAACCGGGCGGATGCCTCCACCGACTTCTTGTGCATGAAGGCCATAATCTTCTCGGCGAGCTTGGGCGCCGCCGGGCTGTCGTATCGAACCTTCATCTTGAGCAGCAGGTCCGCCCAGCCCATGACGCCGAGCCCGATCCGGCGGTTGGACTTGGTCATCCGCTCGATCTCGGGCAACGGATACTTGTTGATGTCGATGACGTTGTCGAGAAAGCGCACGGATAGGGAGACCGTCTGGCCGAACCGCTCCCAGTCGAAGAGGTCCTTGGCCCGCGGGTTGAAATAGTGGCTGAGGTTGATCGACCCCAAGTTGCAGGATTCGAACTCGTGGAGAGGCTGCTCTCCGCAGGGATTGGTGGCCCGGATGTCGCCCAGGTCCCGGGTCGGGTTGTGGGCGTTGATGCGATCGATGAAGATCAAGCCCGGATCTCCCACCGCCCAAGCCGACTCGACGATGAGGTCGAAGACCGCCCGGGCCTTCTTCCGGCCGACGACTTTTTTCTGGTAGGGATCAGAGATATCGTAGAATCCGTCGTTTTTAGCCGCTTCCATGAAGACATCGGTCGCGGCCACGGAGATGTTGAAGTTGTTGACGCTGCGGCCGTCAATCTTCATCCGGATGAACTCTTCGATGTCGGGATGGTCGACGCGCAGGATCCCCATATTGGCGCCCCGGCGTGTGCCGCCCTGCTTGACCGCTTCGGTGGCGGAGTCGATGACCCGGAGGAAGGAGACCGGTCCGGAGGCGATCCCCTGGGTCCTCTTGACGAAGCTCCCCTTGGGCCGGAGCCGGCTGAAATCGAAGCCCGTGCCGCCGCCCTCCTTGTGGACGAGCGCGGCGTTCTTGACCGTTTCGAAGATCGATTCGAGCGAGTCCTCGATGGGTAGGACGAAGCAGGCGCTCAGGCACATGTCGCGGCCGGCCCCGGTCAGGGTCGGGCTGTTGGGGAGGAAGTCGCGGGCCATCATGGCCTCGAAGAACCGTTTGGCCCAGAACTCCCGGTCCTTTTTCGTCCTCTCGGCCGAGGCGACGTAGCGAGCCACCCTGCGGAAGAGGTCAGCCGGCTCCTTGTCCAGGAATTCCCCCTGTTCGTTGCGCATCAGGTATCGCGCCCGGAGGATCTTGAGGGCGTTTTCGGTGAAAGGTTTGTACTCCGCCATCGTTCCGCTCCTATTCAATTTATCGGATTGATAAATTTGCTCAAATAACTACCCATAGTATATACGAACAGCAGCTCCCTATCAACGGGAGCCTCAGCGACGGCCCTGGCGAGCGAGCTCGATCTCTGCGACAGTCCTATTTTACTCCCTCTCCCTCAAGATGGGAGAGGGTCGGGGAGAGGGTGAAAGATAAAAACAACTCTCATTCAGCTCTTACCGACGGCCCGCTTTTTCGAGGCGATGGTCGCTTCCTTGTCCAGCCGGTGGTCCACCCGGAGGTCGATGTGGATCCTCCGGGCGCCCATCTTCAGGATGGCCTGATGCGCTTCTTCGATGACTTTGAAGAGCGTCCCCAGGTCGGGCGCCTCGATGGTCGTGGACATGCCGCCCGTCTCGGTGCGCAGGCCCGAGGCCTCGATGATCCGGATGACTTCCTTGACGTAGAGGCTGACGGAAGAACCCTCGCTCGTCGGGAAAATAGCCAACTCGGCGATGATCACGGTTTTTTCTCCCGGCTCAATATTCTATAATCAGAAGACAAGTTTCATTATATATGAAGGAGGCCAAAATGCCGAGCGAACTTCCGGAGATGGGCAAGATATCAGCCGAGGTCTTTGATGAGCTGATCTATCCCCGCCTCGGCCGGCGCCGCCGATCGGTTCTCGTCGGTCCCAAGCACGGGGTGGACATCGGTGTCGTCGATATCGGCGGCGGGAAGGTCATGGCCTTGACCACCGACCCGGTATTCATCGTCCCCGAGTACGGGTTCGAGCGGGCGGCCTGGTTCGCCATCCACATCCTCTGCTCGGACGCGGTCACCTCGGCCTTGCGGCCGACCTACCTTTCGATCGACCTCAACCTGCCGCTGGAGATGACTCGGGAGCAGCTCGAGACGGTCTGGAAGACGATCGACGCCGAGTGCAAGAAGATGGGCATCGCCGTCGTCTGCGGCCACACCGCCCGCTATGACGGCTGCCATTACCCGATGGTCGGCGGAGCCACCGTGATCAGCGTCGGCGAAAAATCGCGTTACGTCACTCCCCAGATGGCTGGGAGGGGAGACCTCATCATCATCACCAAGGGAGCGGCCATCGAGGCCACGGGGATCTTCGCCCTGGCTTTCAGAGACAGGATCAAGGAATATTTCGGCGAGCCCTTCAGCCGGCGGGCCGAGGCCATTTTCTACCAGATGTCGGTGGTCGAGGACGCCCTGACGGCGGCCTCCGTCGGGACGCGGGAGCGCGGCGTCACGTCCATGCACGACGCCACCGAATGCGGCGTCTGGGGCGGCCTCTACGAGGTCGCCAAGGCCTCGCGCGTCGGGATGCGCATCGAGAAGGACAGAATCATCGTCCTCGACGAGGTCGAGAAGATCTGCGCCAGATTCGGGATGGACCCGTATTCCTCGATTTCGGAGGGGACGCTGATCATCACCTGCAAAGAGAAGAGGGTCGGCCTTTTGCTCAGGAAACTTGCCCAAAAAAAAATTCCCGCTTCGGTCGTCGGTGAGGTCATCGCCGAGAGCAAAGGCATCATCCTGGTCGAGAAAGGGGGGGAGCGGTCGCTCAAACATCCCCGGGTCGATCCCTTCTGGCCGGCCTTCGCCCGGGCGCTGGCCGAAGTGAAAGCTTCGGGTTTGTAAACCAAGCGGCTTCAAGGGCAGCGGATTTCTTTCCACTGTTTAGGTTGGTTAGAAAAGCCGTGAAATTTCACCCCCCGAATCATCTTATCAGGGTATTGTCCCGCCGGGCCGCTCCATTCTATTGTAGATTCCACGTCAATAAAGGAGTTCTCGACCGATGGCCAAAAAAGAAGTCCTCATCGTCGATGACAATATCATCACCCAAAACATGCTGAAGACGGCTTTGGGCAACGCCGGATACGGTTACATCGTCGCCTCCAACGGCAAGGAGGCGCTCGAGCTGGCCGCGGGGAGACTCCCGGGTGTCATCATCCTGGACATCATGATGCCGGACATGGACGGCGGGGAGGTCGCGGAGATCCTGAAGAAGAATCCAAGGACAAAAGAGATCCCGATCATCTTTTTGTCCTCGCTGATCTCGAAGCAAGAGGAAAAAACCGGCGCGAAAAAAGACATCGTCTCCTTCCTGTCCAAGCCTTACAATCGAGAGATGCTGCTCAACGAAGTCAGAAGCTACCTATATAAAGGCGCGGACTGACTTCGACCTTTCCTTGATCTGGAAAGCCTTGACAGAAGCGCGGTTCATTAATATGATGATATGTTCATATATTAATATAAAATGAAATCCGCCTTAAAGACCTTCAAGGCCCTGGCCGACCCGACGCGCCTGCGCATCGCCGCCATTCTTCTCCGGAGCGAGGTCTGCGTCTGCGAGCTGACGGCCATCCTGGGGATGGAGCAATCGCGAATCTCTCACCAACTGAGAATATTGCGGGATGCGGACATCGTCGAGGATCGGCGGGAGAGGAGATGGATCGTCTATGCCATCCCGGAAGGATCACGGCCGGCCCTCGAGCTCCTGCTCGAAAATTTCCTGAAGGAGAAGTCGGCGGAGTCGGATGAAATCACTCAGGATCTCGCGCGCGTAAAATCTTGTCTTAAGCAGAGCGTGCGCGCGGAACACGCCTCCAGTTCCCCATCCCCCAGAAGAACGCCGTGAAAGAAAGAAAGATTCTCCTCCTCCTTATCCTGGTTTTTCTGGCCGCCTATTTCATCCCCTTTTCGCGGCTGAACGTCCAGAACGCACTGTTGGAAGCGTTTCAGATGACCCAGGAGTACGCCCGCCAGCATGTTCTCCTGTGCCTCATTCCGGCTTTTTTCATCGCCGGCGCTATTTCTGTTTTTATCAGCAAGGAATCCGTTATCAAATTGATGGGGCCCAGGGCAAAGAAGGTCCCGGCCTACGGCATCGCGTCTATCTCCGGGACGATCCTGGCCGTCTGTTCCTGCACCGTGCTGCCGCTTTTTGCCGGTATCTACACGCGCGGGGCGGGCATCGGTCCGGCTTCGGCCTTCCTGTATTCCGGCCCGGCGATCAACATCCTGGCGATCATCCTGACGGCCAAGGTCCTCGGCGCGAAGATCGGCCTGGCCAGGGCCCTCGGCGCGGTTGCCTTTGCCGTGGTCATCGGGGTGTTGATGCAACTTCTCTTCGGCCGGGAAGATGAAAAGAACCGGAATCAGGATGATTTCGTTTCGGCAGACGGGCATGAGGAGGCCCGGCCGCTCTGGAAAACCGCCCTGTATATGGCGACGATGATCGCCATCCTCGTTTTCCTCAACTGGTCCAAGGCCGACCCCTCGCTTAAAGTCTGGTTCTTCATCTACCGGATCAAGTGGTATCTCGGAGCCGGCCTCCTGGCTGTCCTCGCCTGGATGATCGTCCGCTGGTTCAAGAAGGAAGAGCTGAAAGAATGGACCTTTTCCACCTGGATTTTTGCCAAGCAGATCTTCCCGCTTTTGCTCGGTGGCGTTATGGTCGCAGGATTCCTGCTGGGGAGGCCGGGGCACGAGGGCATCATCCCGGGCCGGTGGATTGCCGGACTGGTCGGGGGAAACAGCCTGGGAGCCAATCTTTTTGCTTCCGTCGCCGGCGCATTCATGTATTTCGCCACGTTGACCGAGGTTCCCATCCTGCAGGGGCTCCTGGGATCAGGAATGGGGCAGGGGCCGGCGCTGGCCCTTCTCCTGGCCGGGCCCGCGCTCTCCCTGCCCAGCATGCTGGTCATCCGGAGCGTTCTCGGAACAAAAAAGACGATTGTTTATATTCTTCTCGTGGTCGTGATGGCCACAATCACCGGGATGATTTTTGGAGCTTTCTTCTAAGAAATGGAGGCACACATGGAAATCCGGATTTTAGGGCCGGGCTGCCCCCGGTGCGGTGAAGTGGAAAAAAGAACCATCAACGCCCTGGCGGAACTGAATGTCGAGGCTGATGTCCAGAAGGTGACGGATATTAAAAAGATCATGGAATACAAAATCTTCTCCACGCCCGGCCTCGTCATCAACGGCAAAGTGAAGTCCTCGGGCCGCATCCCTTCCCGGGAGGAAATCAAGCTCTGGATTGAGGAAGAGAAGCAGGCCTGATCCGGGGCCGCCAAATGACTATCATGCAGGCAAGGCAGCTCGATCAAATTCTGACTTTTTCAGAAGATTCCCATACAAAAAACGTCTTCTTCGAGTCCGATAGGCTCAAGGCGCAATTGATGGGACTTAAAGCCGGACAGGAAATTCCGCCTTGCCGGATGGACCATGATGTCATTTTCGTGGTCATGGAAGGAAAGGGAAAAATCGTCGTCGATGGCGAAGAGGAAGCTATAAAGGAATCCGCTTTCGTCTTCGTCCCCAAGGAAAAGAAGACTCGCTCTCTCAAGGCCTTGACGAAAATGGCTGTCCTGGCGATTCAGGTAAAATCATAGGCTGATGTTTATTCTATCGATTTGGGTCCTGGCGGCAGTTTTGTTGATTTTTTCTCTGTTTAAAAATAGACAAAAAACAGCGAGTTCTCCCCTGGGTTTTTTTCTCAACGTCGCGATGGAATGGAGTCATCCTCATGAAAAAACCGAAATCCCGTAATCGCCTTCTTGGTCTGCTTTTCTTTGCCGTGTTATCGACAGTGTTCATCTTCGATCAATCCTGCCGCAGCCAGAGCGAGGGCCGAGAGGCGAAGTCGCCTGCAAATCAAACAGCGATAGGTGAGACCCGCGCGCCCGCGACTCAAACAGCCGGCGGGCAAAGCAGCGTTCTCGTCACCACCGACCTCAACCTGGATTTTTCCAAGCACAAAGTGACGTTCATCGAGCTCGGGGCCGACCGCTGCATTCCCTGCCGCGAGATGCAGCCGATCTTGAAGGAGATCGCCCAGGAATATGCCGGGACAGTCCAGGTTGTTTTTTACGATGTCTGGAAAGACCCGCGCCCGGCGCGCCAGTACGGCATCCAGCTCATTCCCACCCAGGTTTTCATCGACCAGGGAGGGAAAGAGATCTTCCGGCATGTCGGCTATTTCGCAAAAGAAGAAATCCTAAATATGTTCAAAGAAAAGGGCCTTCTCTAGAGTTGGAGAAAATATGGAAGGCCTCTTCGGCGATATTTCCCAGCTCATCCAGCAGAACCCCTGGCTGGCCGTCCTGGCGGTGTTTGTCGGAGGCGCGACCACGGCCTCGAACCCCTGCGTTCTGGCGATGATTCCATTGCTCATGAGCGTTGTGGCCGGCACTGAAACCACGAGCATCAAGAAGTCGCTCGGCTTCTCCATGCTTTTTGTCCTCGGGCTTTCAGTCACCTTTAGCATCCTGGGGTTGATTTCCGCCCTGATGGGCAAGATGCTGGGGGATGTCGGCGCCTTCTGGAAATATCTTGTGGCCGGAGTCTGTCTAATCATGGGCCTTCACCTATTAGGCCTCCTTAAATTCAGCATCAACCTGCCCCAACCTATGAACGTCAGAAAGGGAGGTCCGGTAGGGGCGTTCCTTTTGGGCCTTTTATTCGGCGTTGTTTCCACCCCCTGCGCAGTGCCGATTCTCGCCGTCCTACTGGCGTATGTTGGAAGCAAAGGGAACATCATCTATGGAGGATTTCTGCTCCTTATTTATGCGCTGGGTCATTCGGCTTTAATCCTGGTCGCCGGAACCTCCATGGGCGCAGCGAAAAAATTGATCGAGTCAAAAGGCTTGCGCAAGACTCATTGGGCTCTCCAGAAAATCGCCGGAGTCATCGTTATTCTTGTCGGCGCTTATTTCCTATTCTGGCTCTGAATCGAGATGGATCGAAAGCGATGATTCGCGGCCCGCATGAACAAGAAGGGAAACGCAAATGACACCCGGAAACGCAAAACTCAAGTTCCTCGACCGATACCTGACGTTGTGGATCTTCCTGGCCATGGCTTTCGGCGTCGGGCTGGGGTATCTCGTCCCGGCCGTCGTCGGCTTCATCAACAAGTTCCAGTCGGGGACGACCAACATTCCCATCGCCGTCGGCTTGATCCTGATGATGTATCCTCCGTTGGCGAAGGTCAAATACGAGGAACTCGGAGACGTCTTCAAGAACGTCAAGATCCTCTCGCTGTCGCTCGTCCAGAACTGGGTCATCGGGCCGCTCCTGATGTTCACGCTGGCCGTCCTCTTCCTTCGCGACAGGCCCGAATACATGTACGGCCTGATCATGATCGGCCTGGCCCGCTGCATCGCCATGGTCATCGTCTGGAACGACCTGGCCCAGGGGGACAGGGAATACGCCGCCGGCCTGGTCGCCTTTAACTCGATCTTCCAGGTCCTGTTTTTCTCGGTTTACGCCTATGTCTTCATCACCGTCTTCCCGACGTGGCTTGGGCTCAAGGGGACCGCCGTCAATATCACGATGCGGCAGATAGCCGAGAGCGTCTTCATTTATCTCGGCATTCCGTTCATCGCCGGCGTTGTGACGCGTTTCAGCCTGCTCAAACTCAAAGGCCGGACCTGGTACGAGACGAAATTCATCCCGCGCATCAGCCCGGTCACTCTCATCGCCCTTCTCTTCACCATCGTCGTCATGTTCTCGCTCAAGGGCGAGTTCATCGTCAAGATCCCGCTCGACGTCCTGCGGATCGCGGTGCCGCTCCTTATCTATTTTGTCGTCATGTTCCTCGTCTCATTCTTTCTCAGCCGCAAGGCGGGTGCGGACTACCCCAAGGCGGCCACGCTGTCCTTCACGGCAGCCAGCAATAACTTCGAACTAGCCATCGCCGTGGCCGTGGCCGTATTCGGGATCAACTCGGGGGAAGCTTTCGCCGCTGTCATCGGCCCGCTCGTCGAGGTGCCGGTGATGATCGGCCTGGTGAATGTCGCCCTGAAATTTAGAGTAAAATATTTTACCTCTAAGGGAAAAGTTTAAAGAGGGGAATTAAACTTAGGGCCGTTAATTTTAGCCAATTTTCCATGAGAAAATATTTGACAAACGCAATACATTTGTTTAACAATATATTCAGGGCATGACTAAAGAATAAAGTTTTTTGGATGAAAACTGTAAGCTCCATCCGCTGGACGGAACACAGTATCGAGCATATCGCCAGCCATGCCATATCGCCTAGAGAAATCGGAGAGGCGTGTCTTAATGAATTGGAATCCCCCTACATTCGGTCCGGAAAAGACAATCTTCATTACGTCTTTGGCAGGACGGATGCGGGAAGGTTTGTTTTTATCGTTGTCAAATTCGAACGGCACGGCCAAGTCAGTGTCATAACGGGCAGGGATATGAATGATTGGGAAAAGGAATATTATATAAGACGAGGAAAATGAGATGAAAAAAATACCGAAATTCAAGACTAAAGAAGAAGTAGCGAGATACTGGGAAACCCACAGTTTCCAGGATTACCACAAAGATACAAATGACGCGGAAATCGCTTTCGTTAAGAAGCCGAAAAAGACGGTTGCTATCAGGCTTGATCCGGACGATATAAAATCCGTTGAAAAAATCGCTGAACGAAAAGGTTTGAGCTACACATCACTGCTGAGAATGTGGATCAAGGAACATCTTTCCCGAGAGGCCAAACGGCTTTCCTGAAGAAAAGAGGAAGGTTAAGAAAAATAATCGGCCGAGCTTGAGGTGACGGAAACCTATCCTTAATCCAGCCAGTTTTCGGTTTTGAGCCCTTTGATCCGCCGGAATTCAGTCGTATTGTCGGTTACCAAGACGGCATTCAGGCTCAGCGCATGGGCGCCGACCTGCGTATCCAGGGGACCGATCGGCCGTCCGGCGTTTTCGAGGTCGGCACGGACCGTTCCGTAGGCAGAGGCCGCACTTTCGTCGAAATCAGCGATTTCCAAGGGCAGAAGAAATTCTTCCAGAGCTTGCCTGTTCCCTGTCAAGCCCTCGATTCTCTGGCGGCCCACTTCTTAGACGAACCACGGGTCTTCTTTTTCTCCCGTCCAGGGAGAGGAATTGAGCTTGCGCTCAGCTTCACCGGTCTTGATGGAGGCACTAAAGGAAGCCCATTCGCATGAAGCCGTAATACGCGTTTAAGTCGAGCGGAATTCATGCTAAAATAACTCCGTGAATATCAAGGAAAGAGCCGCCCTGCTGGAGCGACTGCTGCTCCAGCTCATCGAGAGCCAGGTCCTTCCCCAGGGCGGTTATCTGGCCGGCGGCACCGCCGTCTATTTCTATCTCCGCCACCGCTTTTCTGTGGACCTCGATTTTTTCACGCCGAGGCCTTTTAATGCGGAAGTTCAGCTTTTCAAGATCAGGGAGCTCATTAAAGACACGGACGTCGAACTCCTTGAGAAGGACACGCTGATTGCCAACCTCTCTCCTTCCAGATTGAGGTTTTCTCTGTTCTATCTCCCTTATGATCTTCTTTTGCCCTTGAATCCTTACGAACTCAAGCCGGGTCTGGTCTGCCCGCTGGCTTCCTGCGACGATATCGAGGCCATGAAAGCTGTCGCTCTCGTCCAAAGAGGCTCGGCCAAAGATTTCATTGACCTCTATCGCCTGTTGCAGCACACCGGCCATTCATTCCTGGATCTGGCCCTGCGGGTCCACAAGAAGTACCTTGTCGATGAAAAGTACGATTATCACCTCAAGACGGCGATGGTTTATTTCGATGACGCGGAACGAGAGCTCGACGCCATTTGGTTTGTCGGAGACGGCGATGCGGCGCGGAATATCTCGGACCAAGACTGGGGCCAGATCAAAGATTTTTTCATCAGGTTCTGTCAGTGAGGGAAGAGCTTTTCTGGGACAGAGACCCGAACCGGATCGATCCGGAGACGGAGATCGAGCGGGCGATCAATTTTGGGGGAGTTGATTACATTGCGGAAGTCCAGAGAAAATATGGGCTGGAAAAATTCTGCGCCGTCCTGATAAAAAACAGGAATCTCAGCAGGAGGGCGGTCAATTACTGGTGTCTCCTGCTCGGCCTCGACCGGGGAAGAACCGCCGTCTTCCGGGATACCGTCAGGATTTGGTCCCCCTTCAAATGAGCAGGGCTTCCCGCCGAAACCTCATCGTAGACGCCAAAAAAATACGGGCCGGAAAACGTTCCAGGCTGCCTGATACAGGAGGCATATTTTGATAGCGAGGTTAGACTAAGGGGGTAGCGATCCCATGCCGGCGCCGAAACATCTGACGGCCTCCCAGCGCGAATTCGTCAAGGTCATCCTCCTGGCCGGACTCATTATGCTTTTCCTCAGCATCATCTTCAGAAACCGTTGGCCGGGTCAGGATGAGTTCCGGTCCGAAGTTTTTGAGGAACCGGTCCAGGAGCCGGGAGACGTCCCTGCGCCCTTTGATGTGGACCAGAAGGGCTTCACCTACACGGTCTATCCGCAGTTCGACTACGAGCTCTGGGGGATGGTCGTCTCCTCCCACTATGCCGGGTCCTTCCTCGACTATGCCCACGAGATGTGGAAGGATTACCTCAACATCAAGGACCTCTGCGTCATCTGGGGAAAAAACCTGGAGACCGGCGCCTTCCGGCGGATCAAGTTCTGGAGCCGGGACTTCACCTGCTATTACTCCTGGTCGGCCCCGGAAACGGGCCGGCAGTTCTCCCAGTCCCACATCTCGAATAATCACCTCATCACCGAAGACGCGCTCCTGCGCCGGCTCATTAAGAGCGTCAAGCGGGGCGACCAGGTCCACCTGCGGGGTTGGCTGGCCAAATATGGACACAAGGGGTCGAAACAGGTGCGGGGGACGAGCACGACCCGCAAGGACACCGGCGGCCAGGCCTGCGAGACCGTCTATGTCACGGAGTTCGAGATCCTCAAACGGGCCAACCCGGGTTGGCGGTCGGCCCTGCCGGTTTCCCTGGCGGTCATCGGGAGTTGCCTGGTTCTTCTTCTTCTTTTTTAGGGACTTCCGCCCGTCCCGAGCCCCCTGCTTTTTCCGCTTGTCTCTTGATTCTTTTCCTGAATTTGCCCATAGTGGGGACCTGGTGTTCGCCTGAAACACGCCGGGAGGGTTCGAAAACGGAGAGCCGTCCGGAAGGAGGTGAATTCATGCGGCGCCATCTGGGCCGAATAATCGGGGCCGTGGCTTCCGCCGTTCTCGGCGGCGCCGCTCTGGCCCTCGGTAGGCCCGCCGGGTCGGCCGGGATAAAGATCATCCAAATCATCCTTTTTCTGGCGGCGGTGCTTCTGCTCGGCCGGACCACTCTCCGGAAAACCGGAGTGGCCAACAAGATTTTCGCCGGACTCGTCCTCGGCGCGGCTGTCGGCCTGGCCTTCGGGCCCGACGCGGCCGTGATCAAGCCCGTCGGCACGGCTTTCATCCGCCTGATTAAGATGGTGGTCATCCCGCTCATCTTTGCGTCTCTGCTGGTCGGCGTGGCCAGCCTCGGGGATATGCGCAGACTGGGGCGCATCGGAGGAAAAACACTTGCTTTTTATATCGCCTACTACGTGACGGCCGTCGCTCTCGGCCTGTTGCTGGCCAACACGCTGAAGCCAGGACGGAACATTCCGGAATCCGTCCAGGCCGAACTCAAGGCGAACTACGGAGAGACCGCGGACGGCCAGGCCCTGCGGGCGGGGGAGCGGCTCGGGGTCGTGGAGATGCTCGTCGATATCATTCCGGATAATCCCGGAGACGCCTTTGTTAAGGCCAACATGCTCCAGATCATCTTCCTCTCGATGTTCATGGGGGTCGTCATCTCCCTCTTGGACAAGAACAGGATGAAGCCGGTGCTCTCCTTCTTCGAAGCCATCAACGACATTATGATCAGGATCGTCGAGATCGTGATCAAGGTGGCGCCCTACGCGGTCTTCGCCCTCATCGCTTCGGTCGTCGGAACGTTCGGGGTCCACATCCTGATGTCCCTCCTCCGCTACTGCGCGGTCGTCCTCGGCGGACTGTTCATCCTGGCGGTCTCCTACCCGGCCGTCGTCTCCCTGTTCACCCGGTATCCCTATTTCGAGTTCTGGAAAGGGATTTCCAAGGCCCAGTTGATCGCCTTCAGCACAAGCTCCAGTTCCGCGACCCTTCCGGTGAGCATGGAGTGCGCGGAGGAGAACCTCGGCGTCTCCAAGCAGATCTCCAGCTTCGTCCTGCCGCTGGGGGCGACGATCAACATGAACGGGACGGCGCTCTATCAGGGAGTGACCGCCATCTTCATCGCCCAGGTCTATGGTATGAACCTGGGGATCGGCGACCAACTGGCCATCGTTCTGACGGCGACCCTTGCCTCCGTCGGCGCCGCCGGAGCTCCGGCCATGGGCGTGCTCATGCTGATCATCGTTCTCAAGCAGGTCGGGATTCCCCTGGAAGGGATCGCCCTCATCCTGGGGGTCGAACGGATCCTGGACATGGCCCGCACGGTGATCAACATCACGGGAGACCTCGCGGCGGCCACAGTGATCGCCCACTCGGAAGGGGAACTCCATTTGGTGGGAAAGCAAATAATACCCGGAGCTCCGGAAAACTAGCCCGCGAAGCCCCGGCTCAACTTCGGTGAAAACAGGGGCTGGAGCTGTCTTCCGGCCTGTCCGGGGAGGTCGCGGTTCTGACTCCCGGGGTTTGTGTTATAATTCCCGAATGTTCGTCGAGGGGAGATCATGAGAGAAAGAAACCGGATCGGGCGATGCGTTCTTTGGGGCGGCCTCGTTTTTTTCTTCGTTCTCGCGTCATTTTCGACCGCGCAAGACGGTCTCATCCCGGAGTTTGAGATCGAACGGAACGATCTGACTCTTTCACGGCCGGCCCAGCCGAATACCTATTTTGATAAAGCCGGGCACAAGTTCGCCCTCCTCGACCTCGAGAGCGGTACTTTTGAAGCCTGGGCCTATCCGCTCAAGCTTCTCCGCAACTTCGAGCTTTCCTTCCTCCTGGAAAACAGCACGCGGCCCATCCCGGCCAAAGACATCGTCCGGTTTGTCGAGGCAACGCCGGCGGCGACGACGCTGACTTTCACCTTCCAATCCTTCACGGTGAGGGCGACCTTCGTAGCCGCCATCGAAGAGGCCGGCGCAGTCATCCTCCTCGATATCGATGCCGCCGAGCCTGTGACCATCGTCGCGGGCTTCCAGCCGGTCCTCCAGCCGATGTGGCCGGCGGGGATCGGCGGCCAATATGCCTACTGGGATGATACGCTCAAGGCCTATCTCATTTCCGAGCCGACCCGCAGAAATCACGGGTTCGTCGGCTCGCCGGCCGCCCGGGGGATCTCCTACACACCCGCCCACATGCTTTCCGATTCGCCGAGCGAATTCACCATCTTCATAGACGACCCGAAGGAACTCGATGGCAGGTTCATCCCGATCGTTCTGGCCGGCGGCAAGGGAAAGCGCGAGGATATCCGGAAGGTTTATGAAAAGCTGGCCGCAGACCCTCGAGCCGTTTATGTTTCGGCCAACGCGTATTATCGCAAGCTGCGGGAGGACACGCTCCGGGTGAAGACGCCGATCGCCGGGCTCAACCTGGCTCTGGAATGGGCCAAGGTTTCCTACGACAATCTCCGGGTCGATAATCCCGACCTCGGCCGCGGCCTGGTGGCGGGGCTCGGCCTCTCGGGTACGGGCGGCCGGCCCGGGTTCGGCTGGTTCTTCGGCACGGATGCGTATCTCAATTCCATGAGTCTCTTGAGCTACGGTGCTCATGAGGCTGTCCGGGAAGCGCTGGCCTTCACCCGGAAATGGCAGCGCGAGGACGGGAAGATGGCCCACGAGCTCTCCCAGGCCGCCGGCTATATCAACTGGTTCGAAGATTACCCTTACGGCTACATCCATGGAGATACGACACCGTACTATATCGCCGCCTGCCATGATTATTTCCGCTGGAGCGGCGACCGGGAATTCCTCCAGAAGGGCTGGCCGTCGCTCTGCCGGGCCTACGCTTGGTGCTTGACGACGGACGCCGACGGCGACGGCCTGATGGACAACTCCAAGGCCGGGCTCGGGGCCCTGGAGTTCGGCTCTCTGACTGGTATCCAGACGGATATCTATTTGGCGGCGGTCTGGGTCCGGGCGGCTCGGGCCATGTCCGAGCTGGCCCGCGTCATGGGGGAAGAGAAGCCGGCAAAAAAGGCGGAAGCCGACCATCTCAAGGCGCTGGCCGCGTTCGAAGCCAAGTTCTGGGATGCGGCCGTCGGCCAATATTCTTATGCTTTCAACGACGAGGGCGAACAGGTCAAAGAGCTGACGCCGTGGTGTGCTGTACCGTTGATGTGGGAGATCGGAAGCCCCGACCGGGCCGTCCGGACTCTCGAAAACATGAGCGCCTCCGACCTGACGACCGACTGGGGGGTAAGGATTCTCACCCGGAGGAGTCCCCTGTACGAGCCGCTCAACTACAATTATGGGGCCGTCTGGCCATTCCTCACGGGATATTTCGCCAGCGCCCTCTATCAGCACGGCTGCGCAATCCAGGGCTACGGGCTCCTTATGGCGAATGCGGAACACATGTTTGATAACGCCCTCGGCTGCGCCACCGAGCTTTTCTCCGGCGCCAGGCACATCTGGCCGCAGGAGGCCGTGGCTCATCAAGGGTTCTCGAGCGGCGGTTTTGTCCTGCCGTTCGTCCGGGGGATGCTGGGCCTGGGTGGAGATGCGGCCGCAAAAGAGGCCGTTTTTGAGCCGCGCTTCCCGGCCGATTGGCCGGGTGTGACGGTCGAGAATTTCCGCCTCGGCCCGGAAAGCTTCGATCTGCAATATGTCCGAGAAAAGGGAAGAATCAGGCTCGAGGTCAAGGGGCGGCCCGGAACCGGGTTCAACATGGTCTTCGCTCCTTCTTGCGGGCCGGGGACGGAAGTCCGGGCCGCCCGCGTGAACGGGAAATCCGTGGACTTCAAACTGACGCCCTCTCCGCGGGTTGTCCGGCCGGAGGTGCGGTTTAGCCTCAGCGGCGAGGAGGCTGTCGAGATCGATTTCGAGCCCACGGTCGAGATCCTGCCGCCGGCTGCTGAATCAAGGGTCGGAGATCCCGATAGGGGGCTTAAAATCATCCGTGTCGCCCGGGAAGGGAACGAACTTAAGGTCCTCGTCGAAGGCCTGGCTGGACAGACCTACTCGCTGGGGGTCACCTGCGGAGAGTTTATCCGGGAGATACAAGGGGCCGAGTTTTCCGGGAACGGGCTTGTGATCCGCTTCCCGTCCGGAAAAGAAGGGCACTTCTTGCGTCAGCAAGTCATCCTCGGGCTGGAATAACGATCGCCCTTGCGGCGGTCTGTCCCGGGGGCGGAATAGAGAAGACGATTCCCCCGGTTCAGGACTCCGGCTGCTTCGCCAGAAGCTTCTGGCAGAGGCCGGCCACTTGATCGAAGGCCGCTGCGACATAGGCGTTGAGCATTTCTAGGGCCTCCTGCTTGTCTTTGGCATAGAGGGCCGTGAAGTCCACTTCGAATTTCCGCCGGTTTTCAAAGAACGCCTTTTCGACGGGGAATAGTCCCTGCCTCAGCGTTTCGATCATCGGGCCGTAGTCCGCTTCGACGGCCTTTTCGAGCTCGAGGACCTTGGTGTGGAGAAGCCCGTCCTTCGCGGCTTTGAATTCCGCGTCGTCGAAATGCTGTTTGTAGAAAATCTCGTAATCATGAGTGAGGGTTCCTAAGCCCGCGCCCGGCGGCAGGCCCTCGACGCCGTAATAAAGAGGCAGGTAAACCGTCGTGTCGGGCTTCCCGAAAGCCAGCCACAACGAGACGGAGATCGGCTCCGGGAGCTTCCCGTCGAGAGACGCGACGAAGGAGTTGATCGTCGAGGCCGTGCAGATCGTCCTGAATTTCGTCCTGTTCGGGGTACCCGTTTTGTACCCGTCCGTGGCGTCGTATTCCGTCCCTTCGTAGTGGTCCCGGAGGATGCTCATGAGGGCTTCCGCGGTGACCTTTTTCCCGGGCTTCGAGGAAAACGGGTAGTCGTCGCTGATCTCCCATTCCCGCCCGCCGAGCAGGTTCAACCCCCTCCAGTGGCGCAACGTATTTCCGTCGGAGACGAGGTCCTGGCGTGAGGGCCTGGCGAAGGCCTTTTTGAAATCGAAGGGGCCGTCTTCCGTTCCGTCGGGCCAGCCGTTATTCCGG
Source organism: Candidatus Desulfaltia sp. (assembly GCA_035528895.1). Classification (GTDB taxonomy): domain Bacteria; phylum Acidobacteriota; class Aminicenantia; order Aminicenantales; family UBA8522; genus UBA8522. The sequence goes on along the minus strand of DATKXS010000162.1, from coordinate 1,589 downwards.
GCGTATTCCACGATGTCCCAGCTCCCCATGAAATGGTCCGGGTCGTCCGGGCGGACTTGCCTGATGGTGTAGTGGTTGGGGATGACGGCCACCTCGTCGTCGGGGACCCTCTGGGCGAACCAGTGCCGTCCCCGGATGACGGCCAGCATCCAGGCTTCGTTCTTGTCCGCGATCGAGTAGGTTCTTCCCGAGGCCCTGTAGCCGTATTTCTCGACCAGATCGCCCGCGATCTTCACAGCCTCTCTCGCGGTTTTCGCCTTCTCGACGACGATTCTCCTGAGCATGTAGCCGATGCCGCCGTCCGTGACGTCGTCCCTTGTTTCCCTGGATGGGCAACTGTCCGAGGTGACGACGACGCCGTGTTCGTTGATGAAGCTGTCGGCGAATTCCTGGGTTGTCGCCTCGATCCAGAGAAATCCGTTGGTCCGGCCGTCGGTCTCAAAGGTGCCTCCCTTCCCAAGGCGGATTTTCTGGGGCGCGCCGTAATCGCGGGGTTGGATTTTCCGGAGGTTGACGATGATGTCGCCCCGATCGTCCTCGTTATGGCCGATCATGACCGAGCCGTCCGCGCTGGCATTCTTACCGACGAGAACGGTGAAGCAGTCGTCATCCCGGCGCTCGGCGGCCGGGGACAGCAAGGCCAGGGCAAGGAAGAGAGAGACGAGGACGAGTGTCTTTGTCAGCCTGTTTCTCATGGATGGCCTCCCGAAGGTTCTAGGAGATTCTCGCTCAATGTACTCTCTTGGCCGTGCCATTTTCAAGCCCAAATGACTCGATGCTTTGTTTCACCCGGATTCTTGTTATTGATGTTATCGTCAACGAAGCGGGCACAGCAGGTTTGTAAAAATCGACAGTTTCTATAATATATATCGATAAGCGATGGATAAAAAAGCGCAGCTCTCCGCTTCGATCGTCGCCGGACTGGCCTCGTTCCTGGCGCCGTTCATGGGTTCGGCGGTCAACATCGCCCTGCCGGCTATCGGCCGGCGGTTCGGCGCCGATCCCGTGACCCTCGGCTGGGTGGCCACCGCCTATCTTCTGGCCGCCGCCGTCTTTCTCGTCCCCTTCGGACGGCTGGCCGATATCCACGGCCGGAAAAAGATCTTCGTCATCGGCATCTTACTCTACACGGTCTCCTCTCTTCTCACCGCTCTGGCGCCCTCGATCCTAGCCCTGATCGGGTTCCGGGTCCTGCAAGGTTTCGGGGCCGCCCTGATCTTCGGCACGGCCATCGCTATCCTGACCTCGGTCTTCCCGCCGGGAGAGCGGGGAAAGGCCCTCGGTATCAACACGGCCGCCGTCTACCTGGGCCTGTCCCTCGGCCCCGTGCTCGGGGGGTGGCTCACCCAGCAGTTCGGCTGGCGGAGCATTTTTCTGGTCAATATTCCGCTGGGACTGATCATCATCGTCCTCGTCCTCTGGAAGCTCAGGGACGAGTGGGCGGAGTCGGGCGGCGAGAGCTTCGACCTCGGCGGCTCGATTCTTTACGGTCTGGCGCTGGTGGGGATAATGCTCGGGTTCTCCCGCCTCCCGGACCTCTTGGGCGTTTGTCTTCTCCTGGGCGGCCTGGCGCTCGTCTGCGGGTTCGT
>DATKXS010000161.1:0-3000 GCA_035528895.1 Candidatus Desulfaltia sp. | reverse complement strand
TTGGTGAAGTCGGAGCCCATCCAGGAGCTCATCATCATCGAAGGAGGGATCTTCATGACCTTATTGATCTTGGGCAGATAGTTCCACATCTCGTTGCCGATGCGGAGAGTCTTGATGCCCTCCTCCTTCTTCGGCTCGAGGATCCGGATGAATGTCTTGTCCATCCCCAGGCTCCAGGCCCTCATCCGCAGAGTCCGCTGCCAGTGGGGGGTGACGATCTCCATCTCCACCAGAGCTTCGCTCGAATCACTCCGATAGAGGGCGTCAATTTGGCGGACGATACCGGTGGCATCGGCTTCGGCCGGGATCTGTGAACGACCGGGAAGGGACAAGATCGCCAGTCCGACCAGGCTGAAGAAAACCCAGATCTTTCGCATCTTCGACTCCGTCAGAAGGCCAGAACCGATTTCGATAGCTAAGGCCGCGGACAACGTTATGAATGAAACTAAGATATCATATCCGGGGGGGCGAGGAAACCGGGAAGGAATTGAAGCAAGCCTCTTTTTTTTGGTGATCATCATGATGGGCCATCACATAATTGGAGATGCTTCCGAAGTTAACAACCGGGCCCGCAGAGATTGTGTTTACTGCTGGAAAGACGCCTGGGCCCGGATGAGGTCATGGAGTGTGATGATCCCGACCACGGCGCCGCCGTCCCTATCCACGACGATGAGAGCCGAAACCGGCGAGGCGATGAACTTGTCCCCGATTTCCCGGACCGGCTGGTCCGGGAAGCAGGTGATGGCCGGCTGGATTTCCGGCAGCGTCCCGGCGAGCACGGATTTCATGATTTCCTCCCGGGTGACGATTCCCTCAAGCCGTCCGTCCAGGAGAACCGGGAAACACACATAGGGATAGCGATCGATGAGCTCTTTGAGGGCCTTCACCTCCAGCTTTCGGACGGCCACGGGTTTGGGGTTGGCGATGGCCGAGACGGAAAGGTTCTGCCAGCTCTGAAGGTCCAGAGGCGGCCGGATCTTATGAAGTTCGTGGCCGTCCTGGACCAACAGGGCATCGTAGAAGTTCAATCGTGCGGTTCGCCTGGAGATGGCCTGGCTGATGACCAGGCCGATCATCAAGCCCGGGATCAGCTCAAACTGGTGGGTCATCTCGAAAACGATCAGGAGCGAAGTCATAGGTGCCCGGACGATCGCCCCCAGACAGGCGCTCATCCCGACGGCCGCCAGGACGACGTGGTCGGCCGAGGACAGGGGAAGCCAAAGACCGGCCAGGCCGGCGGTGAAGAACCCGGCCATGCCGCCGATGAAAAGGGAGGGCGCGAAAATACCGCCGGACCCGCCGAAGCTGTATCCGGCCACGGTGGCGACCAGCTTGAAAATGACCATAAGGCCGGCGATCTTCCAGGGGAAATCATTGGCCAGCGCGGCCGAGAGGTCCTGGTATCCCAGGCCGAAGATGCCGATCTTTCCGGTGGCCAAAAACACGGAAGCACCGATCACCCAGGTCAAAAAAGCTCCGATGATCGGCTGGAGCCAGAGAGGAAGGCGGTGCCGTCGGAGCCCCTCTCTCCAGGCGATGGTCATCCTCTGGAAGGCCATTCCGGCCAGGGCGGCTAGGGCGGCGGCAAAAGGAACGATCAAGTAATAAGCCCAGGTCACGCGGGCAACGGGCGGGAGCGAGAAGGCCGGCTGCCGGCCGACCAGGGCATGGACGACAAAAGCGCCGACGACCGAGGATAGGATCACCCGTCCCAAATAGCGGCTGTTGAAATCGCCGATGACCTCCTCGATGACGAAGGTGATGGCCGCCAGCGGCGTGTTGAAGGCGGCGGCCAGACTGGCGGCCGCGCCGACCACCGAGGCGCTGCGGCGCTCCCGCCGCCCGAGGCCGAACAACCCGGCTGCGTTGGAAGCCACTCCGCTTCCCACGTAGATGGAAGGACCCTCCCGGCCAAGGCTGTTTCCTCCGCCGATGCTCAGCACTCCGGCGATGAACTTGACCAGGGACGAGCGGGGCGACATGTAGCCCATTTCCTTCCAATACGCCGTCTTGACCTGGGGAACGCCGCTTCCTGCGGCTTCGGGGGCCACCCAGAAAAGGAGCGCACTAACGATGACGGATGAGCCCATGATGACGGCGAAGCTGGCCACGGCGAAAGCGGATTTGGACCGACCCGTGAATTCCAGGAAGGTCCGGGAGAACATTAGGTTCGTCAAGAAGAGAAAGGCGACCGCGGAGAGGCTGGCGCCCAGCCCGAAGACCGTAGTCTGGATGAGGGAGCGGGCATTTTCGGGGAGCTTCTGGAGAGTTTCGGTCAGGTGGAAACGTATCATAGTGAGGACTCGAGATTCCCTATTCTAGTGCAATTCTCGGGTATTGAAAACCCCCTGCTGATTATTTGACAGCCACTCGGGATATGTTTATATTAGGCCGCATGCTTTTCGGGCCGATGATTGCTGCGCGAAATCCAAGAGCGGGAGGCTAAGTCATGTTCAAAGGACATCCCAAGGGCCTGTTCGTCGCTTTCTTCGCCAATATGGGCGAGCGCTTTGGCTTCTACACCATGATCAGCATCTTCGTCCTGTTCATGCAGGCGAAGTATGGTCTATCCGCGGGCACGGCGGGATTCATGTACTCGACCTTCATGGTCGGAGTCTACATTCTCCCTCTCCTCGGCGGCTTTCTCGCCGACCGGTTCATCGGCTACGGCCGGACGATCAGCCTGGGTATCGTCGTCATGTTCATCGGCTATTTCATGTTGACTCTGCCGACGGCCATGAACACAGGATTTCCCCTAATTATCGCTGCCCTGGCCGTCATCTCGCTGGGCACGGGCCTGTTCAAGGGCAACCTCCAGGCCCTCGTCGGCAACCTCTACGACGACCCTAAATACGACGCCCTGAGGGACAGAGCCTTCAATATTTTTTATATGGGAATCAACATCGGCGCAATGTTTGCCCCGACGGCTTCGGAGAAGGTGAGCAATTGGATCCTCAAGGCTTCGAACTATTTTTATGACGCCCGGATCCCGGCCTTGGC
>DATKXS010000160.1:0-22610 GCA_035528895.1 Candidatus Desulfaltia sp. | reverse complement strand
GTTGCGTTCACTCGACGGGCCGGATGATGTATATTAAAGGGGCTTTGAGAAAGGAGCGCGCGGTGAGACGACAAACGGGATGGGCGATTGTGGCCGTCTTTCTGCTTATTGCGGGCGTGTTTTCCCAAGAGCCGGAGCGGGCGGCGGAAGACGAGCTCGTGGTCAAGGCACGGGCGATGCTGGAGGCCCTTCAGCGCGGCGATTTCCCGACCGCGGCTAGGGATTTCGACGAGACCATGTTGAAGGTCTCCGGGCCGGACAAGCTCGAAGAGTTCTGGAAGCAGGTGCCGGATAAGATCGGTGTTTTGAAGCGGCAGACGGCCGCCCGCCGCGACCAATTGGCCGGTTATGAAGTGGCCTATGTGACCTGCGAGTTCGAGAAGGTGACGCTCGATGCCCGCGTTGTCTTCGACCAGCACAACAAGATCACGGGTTTCCAGTTCGTGCCCTCTCTTCCGCCGGCCAAATACGAGCCGCCGGGGTATGCCGACGCTTCTCAGTTCGAGGAGACAGACGTCTCGGTCGGGGACGGGGAGTGGGAACTTCCTGGAACCCTGGCCATGCCCAAGGGGGAGAAACCGTTTCCGGCGGTCGTCCTCGTCCATGGCTCCGGCCCCAACGACCGTGACGAAACGATCGGCCCGAACAAGCCTTTCCGGGACATCGCCTGGGGGCTGGCGACACGGGGGATCGCCGTCCTCCGCTACGATAAGCGTACGCTCATCTATGGGACCAAGCTCGTGGCCGATCCGAAGCTGGCCGCCGGTCTGACCGTCAAAGAAGAGACCATCGAGGATGCCCTGGCGGCGGTCCGTCTTCTGCAGAAGACCCCGGGGATCGACCGGAAAAAGATCTTTGTCCTCGGTCACAGCCTCGGCGGGATGCTCGTTCCGCGGATCGCCCTGGCCGGACAGGACCTCGGCATTTCCGGGTTCATCATCATGGCCGGGTTAACCCAGCCCCTTGCTGAAACATACCTCCGGCAGATGACCTATCTTCTCGGCCTCGACGGCGAGACCTTGGCCGACGACAAGAAGCAGCTCGAAGAAATCAAAGCCCAGGTCGCCAGGATCAACGGCCTCCAGGAAGCGGACGCGGGGTCGGCCGAGAGGATCATCAATGCCTCGCCGGCCTATTGGCTCGGCCTCCGCGGCTATTATCCGCCCGCTGTCGCGCTCCAGGTCGAGAAGCCGATGCTCATCCTCCAGGGAAGCCGCGACTACCAGGTGACGACCGAGGATTTCGAGAACTGGGAAAAAGCCCTGGAGGGCCGCGCCGGCGTCGAATTCAAGCTTTATCCCAAGCTCAATCATCTCTTCTTCGAAGGCCAGGGGATTCCCACGCCCAACGAATATACCCTCCAGCACGGCAGCGTCGCCGAATATGTCATCGCCGACATCGCCGCCTTCATCCTGAAACACTGAACGTGTAATATGGGGACAGCATATCATTTTCCTTTTTTGTTTTAATCCGCCCGGACTGAGTGCGAGGCGGTTTGATGACATCGTCGCCTGCGGGCTTCTTCCTGTCCGTAGGGAACCACATCCTGCCGAACACACCCGTGGAAAACGCGCTCCACTATAACGCCTGTTACGAAGAGATATCCCGCCGCTGAAATAAAGGGCCTGTCATTGTGCCCTGGGCTTCAGACCGTCGGATCGATCTCATCCTCATAAACAGGGATCCAGTCGATGACCGTGCCGCCGTGTTCGAGATAGTAGGGGCTGGCCAGGACGTTCATCCTTTCTTCCCTCGTCACCATGAAGTCCTTGACCTTGAAGGTTTTCTCCGCGTGGATATCTTCCATCACGTCCTCAAGACCGGGCAAGGGCTGGAAGGGATAAAGCTTCTTGATCACGACCGGCTTCTGATCCTCCGGGATGTCATAGACGTCGACGGGTCCAAACTCCGTCTGCACAGTCCGCAGGGGAAAAGGGAGCCTCTCGTCCATCCATTCTATTCGTTTTCGCATCCTGGCACCTTCCCATTTCGATTTCCTTTTCTTAGACGAATAGGCCTGAGCTCATTTCTCATGGTGAAAGGCGGGCAGAGAAGAATTTAAGTCTTCAGAAGGGTCCCCAGTGGATGGCCTGGGCGACGAGGACGGCAGCGCAGCCGATGGCCACCCAGATCAGAAGCAGGGGCAGAAGCCAGCGGACCCACTTCGACCAGGGGATTCCAAGAATTCCCAGGGCGGCCATGAAGTAGCCCTGGGTGGGGACGAAGATATTGGTCAGGCCGTTCCCCAGTTGATACGCCAGGACGTTGGTCTGCCGGGTGATCCCGAGGAGATCACCGAGGGGAGCGAGGATCGGCATCGAGACGGCGGCCTGGCCCGAGCCCGAGGGGACGAAAAAGTTGAGAACGTTCTGAACGATATAGATCCCGACGGCACTGACCGACGATGGCCAGCGCCGGACCGTCGCCGCCAGGGCATGCGTCAGGGTATCCATGACCTGGGCATCTCGCAAAATGACCAGGATGCTCCGGGCCAGCCCGACGACCAGAGCGGCGTAGGTCAATTCCGCCGCCCCCTTGATGAAGCTTCTGGCGGTCTCGTCCGCGGACAGTCTCCCCAGCGGGCCGGCGATGACGGCCAGGCCGAAAAACAGCCCCGAGAGCTGGCGGATCCCCCAGTGCCAGCGGAGGGCTCCCAGAGCCAAGATCACCAGGGCCGATAAGGCAACGAGGAGGACAGCCCTGTGGCGGCGGCTGAACCTTTCTGAATTTTCTGCTTCCACCGGCGCGGCACGCTGTCTATCGAACTCATACATCAGGCTCATCTCCGGCTTGGCCCTGACCCGAGCGGCATAGCGGGCCAGGAAAAGGATCGTGACCGCGGTCATGATCGTCCAGAGGATCAGGCGGAATTCCATCCCGCTGAAGAGAGGCAAGCCGACGATCCCCTGGGCCACTCCTACCGTGAAAGGGTTCATGAAGGCCGAGGCGAACCCGGCGTTCGCCCCGACCAGGGCGATTCCGCCGGCGACGAGCGAGTCGTATCCCAAAGACCTGGCCAGGAGAAGCAGGGCCGGCAGGAAAACCAGGGTTTCTTCGGCGATCCCGATGCTGCCGCCTCCGAAGGCGAAAACGAGAGTAAGGACGACCAGGAGCACAGTCCTCCTTCCGCCCAGCCGGCGGACGAGAGAATGGATCCCTGCCTGGATGGCCCCGGTCCGGTTCAGGACGCCGAAGGCTCCGCCGATGATGAAGATGTAGAAAACGATGTCCGCCACTTCCGCCAGGGCCCTGGGAAAAGCCATCAACAGGCTCGTGATGCCCGCCGGCCTTCCTTCGACCGGCTGGAAGGAATCAGGGTCGATGAGCTCGCGTCCGTGCTCGATGACCCGGTTGTAAGAACCGGCGGGGATGATCCAGGTGCTGATCGCGGCCAGGAGCATCAAGCCGAAAAGGAGCACGTAGGTGTGAGGAACCCGGCTTTTCACCGCGACCCCGTGAAATTCAGAGCGGCCTCCGCATAGAGCGCGGCCGCCAGATGAACATCGGCCATCCGGATATTTTCTTCCGGCGAGTGGGCGGTGTTGAGCTCCCCAGGGCCCCAGATGACCGTCGGGATGTTCGCTTCTCGCGCCAGCAGCGCGCCGTCGGTCCAGGCGGGAAAGACCGTCAGGCGATCGGCTGGCAGGCCGAGGTCGGCGAACGCCTTCTGAGAGGCCTTGACGAGAGCATGCTGCCGATCGATCGTCAAGGGTCCGTGGATCATCGTGGCCATGCCGCCGGGGACGCGGGAAATACGGGTCGTCAGTCCGGGCCGCCTTTTCTTGACCGCAGCGAGCAGTCCCTCGAGGTCGGCAAAAACCTGTTCGATCGTCTCCGTCGTCACCCAGCGGCGGTCGAGCTTGATCGTGCAGCGGGCGGCCACGGTGCTCGGCTGGTCGCCGCCCGAGATGGTCCCCATGTTGATGACGGGGAGCCCGAGGACGGGATCGCGGCGCTTCTCGAAGGCATGCACGAGCTCTCCTTCCACCAGGCGAATGAAATCGGCAGCCGCCGAAATGGCGTTGATCCCGGCTTCGGGAGTGCTGCCGTGGGCGGCCCGGCCGAAGAATTCGACGGCCAGCCATTCGAGTCCTTTGTGGCCGATGGCGATGCGGTTTTCCGTCGCTTCCCCGACGATGGCGGCATCGGCCCGGAAGCCGGACCGGATGAGGGCTTCGGCGCCCAGGCTTTCCATTTCTTCATCGATGACCGCGGCAAAGGTCACCTTGCCCACAGAGGGCGATCCTCCTTCCGCCAGATCCACCAGCGCTCCGGCCATCGCGGCCAGGGCGCCTTTCATGTCTGCGGTGCCGCGACCGTAGAGTTTCCCCTCCTTCTCGACGGCCGCAAAAAAATCGACCGGGCTTCCGGCGTTCGGCGGGACGGTGTCGGTATGCCCGCAAAGCAGGAGATGCCGTCCCGGACGTCCGCTGTCGAGCGTGGCCAGGAGGTTCGGTCTCCCGTCCTTGACCTCGGCGACGGTTGTCTGGATATGATGATCTTCCAAGAAAGATTTCAGCTCGGCGACCACGGCCGCCTCTTGTTTGGGAATACCCGGGTAGCTGCGGGCCTTGATCAGGTTGACGAGCAGCCTGGTGATTTTTTCCGCGTTCTCCATGGCCGCCTTTCCCTTCAGCTCTCTTTCCGGGTGAAAAGCTTATACTCGTTGTATTTCACTTCACAGGGATTGCCCCTGGCCAGGAGCATCGTTCCGGTGGTCAGGTTGATGATCACCGAGAAGGTCGTCTTGACATACGCCCCGTGCCGGCAGATCGAGCCGGGGTGATTGACATGGTCGGATAAGAACTGTTTCAGCAGGTCGACGCTGATCCGGCCCCGGTTGTTCTTGAGCAGCCTGACCCCGCGGTTGTAGCGGACGATCGAGCTGGTGATACCGTGGGGGTCGAACTCGAACTTCCTCATCCAGGGCGCCAGATAGTGGTTGGTGTGAACGAGGTAGCCCTCCGTGGAATAAAGGGGCGCGTAGTCTGTGGCCGAGCCCTCGATGCTGTAGATCTCGCCGTTGTGATCGGTGATCACCTGGTTGTAGTTGGAAGCCCGCTCCTTGAGGATCGCGGTGTCGATGGCCTGGCCGATCGTCCGGGCGGCCAGGATCTTCCGGACCAGGAGCAGCCGGGGCACTCCGATCCGCATGTCGTTGGAGTCGACCTGGTTTCCGGTCAGGCTGATCCCGGCCGAGTTATAGCCCACGCTAATCCCCAGTCCGCCGTAGCCGACGGCCACGATCTCCGGCTCTCCGTCCACCTGATAATGGATGATGGTGACCAATTCCTGGGTGGAAGGAGAAGTGTCGTTGTTGTGGCCGGCCAGGACCGACCCGTCGGCGGTCACGTCGTTGGAGGCGATGAGGTCGCTGCAGCCCTTCGTGAACCGGTAATTCTCATCGCCCAATTCCTCGCACAGACTGGGGAAGAGGTCCTCGAGCTCCAGGCCGGCCGCGTCGGCCGCTCCTTGCACTTCGGCGACGTATTCGGGCAGATATTTCCTGGAATAGGCCAGGAACAATTCCGCTTCGGCCCGGACCTTCTTCCAGTCCGGGTCCGCCTTCATCTCCGCTACTTCCTGGAGCAGGTTTTTCTTGAGCTGCGTCCCGATCTGATATCCGACCTCGTAGTGGCTTCCCTTGACGTGGATAACGGGCACCTGGATCTCTTTGAGAACGGGGGCCGTCTGCTGTTTTGTAGGTACTCCCTCGGCTCCACTGCGAACCGACAGGATGCTGAATAAAAGAATAAGCGCGAGCCATGATTTCGAAAAATGCGTTTTTCTTTCCATCCTTTTTCTCCTCGCCTGACTTAAAGACCTCAGGGTTCAAGGTTCGAGCAGCGCCCGGACATGAGCCGAAACGGCGCTCGACAGACCCTTGAGGCTGTATCCTCCCTCAAGAATCGAGACCAGGCGGCCGGCGGCGTGGTCTCTGGCGATGGCCAGGACGATCTCAGTGAGTTTCCTGAACCCGTCGTCCGTCACCCGGAAACGGCCGAGGGGGTCTCCCGTCCGCGAATCGAACCCCGCCGAAATCAGGACGAATTCGGGCCGGAAACGGTCCATCGCCGGCCGCAACTTACCGTTGAAGACTTCGATCAACTCCCGGTCACCCGAGCCCGCCGGCAGGGGGACGTTGAGCGTTGTCCCTTTTCCATCGCCTTCGCCGGTCTCGTCGGCCGCTCCCGTCCACGGGTACCAGGGCCACTGATGGGTACTGAAGTAATAAACATACCCGTCCCGGTAGAAAATGTCCTGGGTCCCGTTGCCGTGGTGAAGGTCCCAATCGACGATCAACACCCTCCCCAGCCCGTATCTTTTCTGGACGTACCTGGCCGCGACGGCCGCGTTGTTGAAGATGCAGAATCCCGTGCCGCGATTGGCCGAGGCATGATGGCCGGGCGGCCGGACGGCGCAGAAGGCGCGCCGCGACCTGCCCTCGATGACTTCGTCGCACCCGGCCAGGACTCCTCCTACGGCCCAGAGGGCGACATCGAAAGAGTCGCGGCTGATGATGGTATGGCCGGTCGAAAGCTCCCGCGCCCCGCTGGTCACGTCCCTTTTTACGGTCTCGATGTATTCTGGGTCATGAACGGTCTCCACCCAGTCCGTGCTCGCCCGGCGGGGCTCTTTCCGCTGCAGCCGCGGCAAGAGGCCTTTCTCCTCCAGCCCTTCCATGATGGCCTGGAGACGCGCCGCGTTTTCATAGGCGAATTCGCCTGTGTCGTGCCTTGAATAAATATCGCCGGACACGAAGGCAGCTTGGACGGACCGTTCGCCTTCCGCCCTTGACCATGCCGGCCAGGCGGAGAGCAACCCGACGGCTCCCATGCCCTTGATGAATTCCCGACGGCTCCAGAGGACGTTCCCGCTCAGCGCCGGCTTTCTCATTGTCTTCATGGCTTACAGCCTCGCTCCGGCATCTTCGAGTATCCTGGCGTTCTCGGGACTGTCTATCGCCATCCTGAGCACGCTTATCCCGCTGTCGTCCCTGGCATTGACATCCGCTCCCGCCTCGACGAGCATTTGCACCAGTCGGGGACTTCCCGAAGCGGCGATCATCAACGGCGTCAGACCGTTCGCAACTCGGACGTTGACGTCCGCCCCCCGCTCGATGAGCGAGGCGATCAACTCGGGGGGTATGTCGTTTTCCGATGCCAGGGCCTCGACGAGAGCCGTCCGGCCATCGACATCCCGGGAATTGACCTCCGTGCCTTTCTCGATGAGCTGCCGGGCTGTTTGGATTGAGCCGGAAATAAGGCTGAACATCAGCACCGTCACTCCATACGGGTCTGCGGAGTTGACGTCGGCGCCGGCATCGATCAAGGCTGAGGCGATCTCTTCATAGCCTCTTCTCGCCGCTTCGAGCAGTGGGGTGAATCCTTGGTCCCGGACATCGGGGGACATCCCGGCCGTCAGGAAAAGCCTGACGATCTCGGTATCGCCGCTCCTGACGTGGTTGAAGAAACTCTTTCCGCTGAACTCGATGCCCCGGCGCGCGAGTTCTTCTCTCGATTTTATTCCGGTAGACGAACAGGCCATCAATAAAAGTCCCAAGGCCTGCGCAAGGATCAGGGCCTCAATCAGTCTTGGCCGCCTTGCTCTGGCCGCAGACTGAGAGAGCCCGCATCCAGGCCGACGGAAACCAATATCCTGCGGGCCGCCCATCGTTTTATGGCTTATAGCAAAGGCCAAACGGGATGTCAATTTTCCGGATCGGCCGGCTGACTTAAGATTCCGCTTTTCCGGCAGCGAGAGAGGCGATCTGTTCGAGCTTGGTGGTGGCGGCGGCTACGGCCCTCTCGAGGTTCTTGATGGCGGCGTCGACGCCTCTCTCATCGCCGGCCTCAGACGCTTCGGTCAGCGCCGGGAGCAAAAGGACCGCATACGTATACCGGGCGCCGAAGACGAGGTGTTTGTACCAGGGGCGGCGCGGGATTCCTTCCGGGTCGGTGAACTCTCTCTCCAGCCCGATGAGCAGCTTGTTGATGCGCTTCAAGAGGTCCGGATCAGTCTTGTTGGTCTTTTCCGAATCAAAAAGATAAAGTCGAACCCGGGAGGCCGCCTTTTCCATGTTCCCGAGAAGGGCGAAAAGGCCGGCCGCCTTTTTCTTCTCAGGATCAAATTTCACCGCCCAGCCGGAGAGGTATTTTTGGAGCTCCTGGGCATAGCCTTCGAAGTCCAGAGGCAGCACGGGCCGGCAGGCGAGCTTGATGATCATACGGGCCCAGATCTTGGCTAAAGCCGCCGTATACCGCATACCCGGATCGCCGAAGTGAATCATCCAGTAATAATTGTCATAAACGGAGTGATAGACTCCGTAATCGCCGACGAATGACATGTCCAGCGCCGGAGCGCCGATATGCTGGAGGAAGACGGCATGATCGCTGCCGCTCCCGATCGGCTCGACCCGGCCCTCTTCTCTCTTTCCTTCATCGTTGGTGATCCCCGCTTTCCAGACTTCGTAGATTGGCTTTGTCTCGACGGGGTCTTCGACTTCCTTCAGCGCCTGGTGAACGAGGGGGACCAGGCTGGGGACTCCCTGGACGCTGAAGTTCCGGCCCGAGGCGGAGCTGTCCACGTTGAGGTAGGCGACCAGATTTTCTTTCAGCCAGTCTCTGTTATCTTCTCCCCATTCGGTCGAACCGGTGAGGGTGAACTCCTCGGCATCCCAACTGGCCAGGATGACCGTCCTCCGCGGCTTGAACCCGGCCCGCTTGGCCTCGCCGAGCGCTCTGGCCAGCTCCATCAGGCAGGCCGTGCCGCTCGAAGGGTCGACCCCGCCAAACACCCAGGCGTCGCGGTGGTTGCCGACGAGGATGACTTCCTCTGGGGATTCTGTCCCCTTGAGGCGGCCGGTCACGTTCGTGATGGTCTTGACCGGATCTTCCATCTCGACTTTCATCCGGACCTGGGTTTTCGACCCGGTGAGACGATAGGTTATAGGAAGCGCGCCCTGCCATTCTGGCGGCGCGATTTCACCATCCAGGGACTCGAGCAGCGGACGGGCGTTTTCGGCCGAAAGCGGAACGCTGATGATCTTGGGAAGAGTTTCAGCCTCCTCGGGAGGAAGTCTCCGGGCGCCCGGTTTCGATGCCCACTCCGGCGTCAACGGGTCGCCGGGATAGATGAAATCATAAGGAATCCCGCCGCGCTGGATATGGCTCGGCGGCCCCCAGGGACCGTCCGGGAACACGGCCCCCCGGGCGAATCCGTCCTCCTTCGGGTCGGAGTAGATGAGGAGGCCTGCCAACCCTTTCTTTTCCGCGGTGAAGGCCTTGAATCCGCGGTAGCTGTAGGGCGAGGAATACCTGACCAGGGCGATTTTCCCCTTGAGGGCGATTCCCCGCTTCTCGAGGAGGTCATAATCCTCCGGATTGCCGCCATTGGCATAGATGAGCGGCGCCGTGATATCGCCCGAGCGCGAATAGGCGTTGTAAGGGATCCCGACATCGGGGTTCAGCGTATCCGGATCCTCGGCGTATCCCTCTTCTTTGATCTCGAGGTGGAGTCTTCGCGGTGAGACAAGCTCGACCTTGATGGATTTCGGAAAGGAAAGAAGGACGTCATAGGTCGCCAGGGCGATATCTTCGAGACCGAATTCCTTCCATTTCCCGTGGATATATCGGGCCAGCTCGTCGTTCCGGGGGGAGGCGGCCACATGCGGCTCGGCTGTGAAATAACGCAGGTGCTCGTCGATCTTTTCGGCGGAGACCACGCGGTCGACGAAGTCTTTATAGGCAGCGGGATCGACGGCGGGGAGAACGCTCTTCTTGCAAAGAACGAGCGCCGCACCGAAAGCGAAGAAAATCGAGGCGGTCACTATGAAAAGCCTGGCAGAAGTAGGAAATCTCGGGTCCATGACTCTCCTGTAAATAAAATATAGTCATTTGGTTTTCGGCTCCGCTGGCTGCGGCCGCATTTTCGCCTTTGTTATCCCTTCCGACCATCTTGAGGGAGCATAGGTCAGGACATCAAACGATGTCAAGGTCGGCCTTGGAGAGAAGGGATGTGTCCTTGGAAACGGCCGCCGGGCCGGAAGAGCCCGAAATCCGACAGGCCTCTCCTCCCGGTCAAAGAGAGAATCACGAAGAATATTCATATGAACATTGAACCCCGTGTGTCGCCAGGAAAGGGTCAGCGAAGCTTCAAGATCTCTGCTGACAATCCAAAGAATGGGATGAAAACGACCCGGGTCTTTTCTATTTCGACGGCCTCGTTTAAAGTCAAATTTACGACGTAGGCTTTGGCCGGCTTGTAGCGCAGGATGAAACTCCGCAGGCCGCGTGGAACCGCCGGCCTCTTAAGATATGAATACTTAACCTCAACCGGGATCAATTCCCGGGCGAAATCCAAGACGAAGTCGACCTCAGCCTGGTCCGACGTCTGCCAGAAATGAATTTCGGCGGGGGTCCCAAAGAGGAGTTCCTTAAGCAGATTGAAAACGAAGTTTTGAAAGACAAAACCCTCCTCGTTCGCGTTCAACCGCCCAAAGGCGCCCGCAGCGTAGTTTCTTAGGCCGAGGTCATAAAAATAGAAGAGGGGAGACTTGCGAATTTCCTTCCGGATGTTCCGGAAGAAAGGTGTCAGCCTTCGCACAATAAACGTCTTTTCCAGGTACCAGAGGTAATCTTTGATGGTGGGAGCGGCTATTCCTAATTCTGAAGAAAGCCCGGCCACATTGACAAGCCTGCCCGGTTGCGCCGCCAGGACCCTGATCAGTTTAGACAGAGACTCGGTCTTCTTGACTTGGAGAAGGTAGGCGATATCTCTCTCCAGATAACTCTGGTAAATCTCGCCGATCTCTCTCTGCTTCTCACGGGCATCCTCGGCTAAGGCGACTCTCGGATAGCCTCCAAAATTCAGGTATTCCTCAAGCAAATGCTGCGTTTTTTCCGGCTCTGAGCTGAGATAATGCGAAATTCTGTCTCCATAGCGATCGCCTGTTTTGAAACCAGCGAACTCTTCAAAGGACAAAGGGTTGAGTTCGAAAACTCTTTTTCTCCCGACGAGCGACTCATGGATTTTCTCCTTGAGCTCGACACTGCCTGATCCGGAAACAATGAACTTATAGGGGAGCCCCATATCATAAAGTCCCTTGAGAAAAAGCCCCGCATTCTCTTTTCGCCGGATCTCGTCGGCGAAAACAAAGGCCTTCTTTTTTCCGACCTCAAGTCCGATCTTTTGGATGAGCGATTCCTGAGAGAAAAAATAGCGCATGTCGGCTTCGATATCGAGGTTAAAATAGACTGTCGGCAAGCCTTGCGATTCAAGGAGCTTTTTCAATATCAACATCAACGTTGTTTTCCCGGCCTGTCTGGGGCCAAAGATAAGGCTGATTTCCCTTGAATGCAGATGAGCTTCAAGTTGGGCGAGAAGAGTTCTTTTAATCACATCTATATAATAAACCGATAAATTAGAAAGTCAAATATCACTTTAATCGGGTAAAATATAAACATAGTGATTTGGTTTTCGGCTCTGCGGGTTGCGGCCGCATTTTCGCCTTTGTTATCCCCTCCGACCATCGTGAGAAAGCATAGGTTCGGAGCGCAATATGTTATATGCGAAGAATAAAATCATGGAAAACTTGGAAATTTTGACAAGGGAGCTCGTCTTGGTGATAAAATGAGAAGACTGTCATGAGACGATATCGCTATCCGCAGGGCTCCGTCCTTTACCGCAACCTCCACAAATCCTTCCCGCTGATCAAGTCCGGACGCGGATGTTACCTCTACGGTCTTAACGGCAGGAAATACCTCGATGGGAGCGGCGGGGCGGCCGTTGTCAACATCGGCCATGGCGTAAAGGCGGTAGCCGCGGCCCTTTCCAGGCAGGCTGGGAAAGCGGCTTACCTCAGCGGCGTCCAGTTCACCCATGAGCCCGTGGAAAAACTGGCCGCCCGTGTATCCTCTTTCCTGCCGTTTCGGGGCGGAAAAGTGTTCTTCCTGACATCCGGGTCAGAAGCCATCGAAGCGTCCATTAAACTGGCCCGGCAGTATTGGGTCGAAAGCGGAAAGCCGGAAAAGCACCGCGTTATCTCCCTCAACCCGAGCTACCACGGAAACACCCTGGCGGCTCTGTCGCTGTCGGCGAGGAAGCATTATCAGGAAGCCTTTCGTCCGCTCCTCCTTAGAAGCGAGCGTATCCCCGCCCCCTATTGCTACCGTTGCCCCTGGGAACTGACGCGGGCTGACTGCGGAGTGAAATGCGCCCATGAGTTGGAAAAGGCCATAGAGAAATTGGGCCGGGAGAAGGTTTCAGCGTTCATCGGCGAGGTCATCGGCGGCTCTTCCACCGGAGCATCCGTGCCTCCGCGGGAATACTGGGAAGTCATCCGCAAGCTTTGTGACCACAACGATATTCTTCTCATCGCCGACGAGGTCATGACCGGCGCCGGCCGGACAGGGAAGTGGCTGGCCTGCCATCATTACGATCTCGTGCCGGATATCGTGGTCATGGGGAAAGGCCTGACCTCCGGGTATTTTCCGCTGAGCGCTGTGGCCGCCAAGGCGGCGCTCCTCGAGCCGATTTTCATGCACGGCAAAAACTTCCTCCATGCCCAGACCTTCGCCCATCATCCGGTGGGTTGTGCGGCCGGCTTGGCGACCCTCGATCTGATTGTCGAGCGGAATCTTGTCTCTGCTTGCGCTCGATCGGGGAGAACACTCCTGGCGGAGCTCGGAGCGCTCCTCGACCATCCTCACGTCGGGGATGTCCGGGGCAGGGGGCTTCTCATCGGGGTCGAATTCGTGGCCGAAAAGAAAAAGAAAACACCCTTTCCTCGGGCCAAACAATATGCTGAGCGTTTTGTTTCCAGGGCCCTGGAACTCGGGCTTGTCCTCTGGCCGAACATCGGCCAGGCCGACGGCACGAATGGCGACCTCGTTATGGTCGCCCCTCCCTTTACGATCGGCACCCGGGAGATCGCCTTGATCCGGAAGAGGCTTGAAGAAACGCTCCGCGACATGGGACGAGTCATCTGAGGGAGACCATCATGGATAAAGCCGTGATCTTGAGCGCCGTGCGGACGCCGATCGGACGGTTCGGCGGAGCGTTCAAAGACATCAATGCCGTCGGTCTGGGCGTCGTCGCGGCCGGCGAGGCCATAAAAAGGGCGGGCCTGGATCCCGGGCAGGTTGATGAGGTCATCTTCGGTCAGGCCCGGCAGGCGGGGAACCGGCCCAACCCGGCGCGCCAGATTCTTTTCCATTCCGGGATTCCGGTCGAGCGGACGGCTTTCACGGTCAATAAAGCCTGCGCTTCAGGTATGAAGGCCATCGCCCTGGCTTCTCAGTCGCTTCTTCTCGGCGAGAACAGGGTCGTCCTGGCCGGAGGGACCGAGAACATGTCTCAGATCCCCTATCTTCTGGACGGAGCCCGCTGGGGCTACCGGCTGGGCGATGGAGCTTTGGTCGATGCCATGTACCGGGACGGCCTCTTCTGTCCGCTGGCGGAGATGATCATGGGGGAGACGGCCGAGATCCTGGCCGAAAAATATGGCCTCAGCCGCCGGGAACAGGACGAGTACGCCTACCAGAGCCAGATGAAGGCGAAAAGGGCGGTAGATGAAGGCCGGTTCAGGGACGAGATCGTCCCCATCCCGGTTAAGGACAAACGGGGGCAAGAGTGTTCGATCACCGACGACGAGCATCCCCGGCCGGAGACGACGCTCGAAAAACTGGCCAAGCTTCCGCCGGTTTTCAAGGAGGGGGGTTCGGTCACGGCCGGAAACTCTTCCGGGCTGACCGATGCCGCGGCGGCCCTGGTCCTGACGACGGAGCCGGTAGCTCGCAACTTGGGCGCCAGACCCTTGGCTGAGGTCCTGGGTGTCGTCTCGGCGGCCGTTCACCCGAAGGAGATGGGGCTCGGCCCCGTTCCGGCAACGCTCCGGCTCGTCAAGAACCTCGGGCTGAGCCTGGCCGATTTCGACCTCATCGAGATCAACGAAGCCTTTGCGGCTCAGGTCCTGGCCTGTGAACGGGAGCTCCGCTGGGATCCGGCCAAAAGGAACATCAGGGGCGGGGCGATCGCCCTGGGCCATCCCATCGGCTGCACCGGCGCCAGGATCACCGTCACCCTGCTCCACAGCCTGATCCAGGAGGATAAGGAGCTCGGCCTGGCCACGCTTTGTGTCAGCGGGGGGCAGGGAATGGCCCTGGCCCTTAAAAGAATATAGGAGGAAGGACGATGGCTATAAAGGTTCCGGACATCAAGACTCCTCTTCCCGGAAAGAAGGCTAAGAAGGTCGTCGCCAAGGACAGACGCTACACCTCCAGCTCCTACATCAAAGAGTATCCTTTGGTCATCGCCAAGGGTAAAGGGGCGGTGGTCGAGGACGTGGACGGGAACCGCTTCCTCGATTTCATGGCCGGGATCGCCGTCAACATCACTGGCTACAGCCACCCCCGGGTCGTCAGGGCGGTGAAGCGCCAGGCGGAAAAGTTCTTCCACATCTGTTCGACGGATTTCTACTACGAGTCCTTCGCCAACCTGGCCGAGCGGCTGACACGGTTAATGCCGATGGAAGGGGAGAAGAGTGTTTTTTTCACCAATTCGGGGGCCGAGGCCATCGAGACGGCCATCAAACTCGTCCGCTATTGCACCAAGCGTCCCTATATCATCTCCTTCCTGGGGTCTTTCCATGGGCGGACGATGGGCGCGCTGAGCCTGACGGCGAGCAAGGCGAAGCAGCGAAGCTTCTTTTCGTCCTTCCTGCCCGGAGTGCACCACGTCCCCTACGGATATTGCTACCGCTGTCCCTACCACCTGACCTATGATTCCTGCGGCATCTACTGCGCCGAAGCCATCGAGAAGGTGGTCTGCCAAAGCCTGATGAGCCCGCAAGAGATAGCGGCCATCTTCGTCGAGCCCATCCAGGGAGAGGGAGGCTACATCCTGCCGCCGCCGGAATTCCACCGCAAACTCAAGGCGTTCGCTGAAAAGAACGGCATCCTCTATGTGGTCGACGAGGTCCAGTCCGGGATGGGCCGGACCGGAAAATTCCTGGCCATCGAGAATTACGGCGTGGAGCCCGATGTCGTCGTCTTGGCCAAGGGCCTGGCCTCGGGCCTTCCGCTCGGCGCGGTGGTTTCGAAGAAGAAATACATGACCTGGAAGGCGGGGACGCACGGCAGCACCTTCGGCGGGAACCCGCTGGCCTGCGAAGCCTCTCTGGCCACCCTCGATCTTCTCGAGAGAGGCCTGATGGCCAATGCGGCCAGGATGGGGAAGCGACTGCTGAACAAGCTCAAAAAGCTCAAGAAGGAGTTCCCGCTCATCGGCGACGTGAGGGGGCTGGGTCTGATGATCGGAGTGGAGCTGGTCAAGGACCGGGAGACTCTGGAGCCTGCGGCCAAGGAAGCCGAGGAGATCGTCCAGCGGGCCTTCCGCCGGGGACTCCTGCTCCTGCCATGCGGCGAGAACGTCATCCGCTTCTGCCCTCCGCTGGTCGTGAATGCCCGGGAGGTCGATACGGCGGTAGAGATTTTCGCCGAGGTACTGGGCGAATTTCAGGAGGAGGGCTGAGGGCCATGGGCTGCAAAGTCATCTCCATGTTCGAGGCGGTCAAGAAATATGTCAAAGACGGCGACACGCTGGTCATCGAGGGATTCACCCATCTTATCTGTTTTGCGGCCGGACATGAAATCA
The DNA here is from genome assembly GCA_035528895.1 of Candidatus Desulfaltia sp. Taxonomy (GTDB): domain Bacteria; phylum Acidobacteriota; class Aminicenantia; order Aminicenantales; family UBA8522; genus UBA8522. The sequence continues at coordinate 6,956 of DATKXS010000160.1, read as the reverse complement.
TCCGGCAGAAAAAAAAGAACCTGACGGCCTGCCGGCTGACGCCCGATCTCATCTACGACCAGATGGTGGCCGCCGGCTGCGTCAGCAAGCTCGTCTTCAGCTGGGCGGGGAATCCCGGAGTCGGGTCGCTCTTCGGACTTCGCCGGGCCGTCGAGATGGGGATCCCGAGAAAGGTGGAGGTCGAAGAATACAGCCATTTCGGGATGGTCGCCCGGTTCATGGCCGGAGCATCGGGCCTGCCCTTCATGCATCTCAAGACCTTCGAGGGAAGCGACTTGCCCAAGAAAAACAAGAACATCAAGTTCATCAAGTGTCCCTATACGGGAGAACGGCTCGCCACTGTCCCGGCCCTCAATCCCGATGTGGCCGTCATCCAGGTCCAGAGGGCGGATGAAGAAGGCAACGCGCAGATCTGGGGGCTCATGGGAGTCCAGAGGGAGGCTGCCTTCGCCTCTCGGAAGGTCGTCATCGTGGCCGAGGAGCTCGTCCCGGTATCCGTGGTGCGGGCCGACCCCAACCGGACCGTCATTCCCGGCCTGATCGTCGATGCCGTGGTCATCGAGCCTTTTGCCGCTCATCCGAGCTATGCGCTGGGCTACTACGACCGGGACAACGAATTTTACGTCGAATGGGCGAAGATATCCAAGGATAAAGCGGGCCTGGATCGGTACCTCGAGGAGTGGGTCTATCGTGTTTCAGGGCGCCGGGAATACCGGGAGAAATTGGGTGCCGAATATGTCGAGAGACTGAAAGCCGACAATAGGCCCTCTGGATCCGTCAATTATGGCTTTTAAAATCTGTGCCATGAGAATGCACTGGCATGAATGTAAATAATAATGCACGTAAAGCAATCGCCACAATCCGGCACAATCTGGTGCCACTGCCGCAATCCCGAACAATCAAGGCAATCCGACGCAATCCCCGCAATCCGGCGCAGTCAACACGAACAAGGCACGGCGCTCTTTCCTTTTTCTCCTCCCCCTTGATGGGGGAGGATTGAGGAGAGGGTGAGGAGAACATAATGGCCGATTACACGCCTTTCGAGATGATGGTCGCCCGGGCGGCCCGGGAACTCAAGAACGGCGAGGTCGTCTTTGTCGGGATCGGCCTGCCCAACGTCGCCTGCAACCTGGCCCGTCGCCTCCAGGCGCCCGGTCTCGTCCTGATCTACGAATCCGGGGCTGTCGGCTGCGTGCCCGCCCGCCTGCCTCTTTCGATCGGCGACCCCTGCCTGGCCACGGATTCGATCTCGGTCTGCTCCATGGTCGAGGTTTTCAATTATTACCTTCAGGGCGGATTGATCGATGTCGGGTTCCTGGGCGGCGCCCAGGTGGACCGGTTCGGCAACATCAACTCGACGGTCATCGGCGACTATGCCCGCCCCAAAGTCCGGCTCCCGGGAAGTGGAGGGGCTTGCGAGATCGCCATCCACGCCAAGAAAATCATCATGGTTCTGAAGCAGTCCCCGAAGTCCTTTCCCGGGAAGATCGACTTCATCACCAGCCCGGGGTTTATCGATGCGGCGAATTCGCGAAACAGGTTCGGGTTTCCGGGCAAGGGGCCGGCGCTGGTCATTACCGATTTTGGCGTCTACGGTTTCGCTAAGAAGACTCATGAGATGATCCTTCAGGAGATTTATCCGGGAGTCGCCGTCAAGGACGTCAAGGCCAATATCGGCTGGAAGGTCAAGGTCAGCCCGCGCCTGAAGACAACGGCCCCGCCCTCCGAGGAAGAGCTCCGCATCATCCGCCGGGACCTCGACCCCGACCGCATCCACTTGCGGTGATACCCATCCGATTACCGAGATTTAAAAATGGCCAAGAATGGGGACGGTCCTATTTTCGTCTCTCTCCTCCCGCTAATGGTGAGACATATCCCATTGCCTAAATTCTAGCTCGTGCGGTTAATCTGCGCTATTCATCAATTCAAGCGGCCGCCAAGAAAGGATCCCTCTCCCTGGCGAGGTTGTGTCACAATGTCATTGCGAGAGAGCGGAGCGATCGAAGCAATCCGACGCAGTCGCCGCGAGCGCGGCGTGGCGGTCTCATACCAGTTATCCGCTTGATGAGAACCCTCGCCATGCTCGGGACGGCCCAAAGGACCGGATTGCCGCGCTCCCTGCGGTCGCTCGCAATGACAAATGGCAAGTGCGACACAGTCTCTCAAGGGAGAGGGATTTATAAAAAATAGGACTGTCCCCATTTTTCCCAGTCTCTCAAGGGAGAGGGATTTAAAACTTTCCTCCCCCCTGGTGGGGGAGGATGGAGGAGAGGGGGTGACTCTTTGAAGAGCGTTCTTCAAGATAGCGCCGGTGGGCGGCACTCACTTCCCCCGCTTCGGCGTCGCCGCGATGGACATAGATCTTGTAGCGGAGGATGACCGGTTCGCCGGGTTTGAGGACGACCGCCGTAAGCCCGGGCCAGGAGGCGTTGAAGAAACCTCCATAAGTGTTGCGGATGAGCCAGTGGACCGGGAAGCCGGGATGGTCGGGCGAGACGAATATCGCGACTCCAAGTTCTGCGGTCGATAGATCGGCCCATAGATAAGGAGTGTTGACCGACTCTTCTTTATTCACTCCCTTGTCCGTCGTCATCGTTGCGCCCGTGAGCATCAGCGCCCCACGCAGGGCCAGCCCCCCATAGCCCTTGTTCTGGTCCGGAGTGCCCTGGAGCTCGAGGGGGCCGCCGACGGCTTCGACCTTGAGCGTCAAGTCGATAGCCCGGCCCAGCCGGTCTGCGGGGTGAATCCTCAGGGTAACGATTTCTTTAGCCACAATCTCTTTTTCATCCAGTTTCCAGACATTTTCGAAGCTCAGCACGAACGCCTCGTTCACCGCTTCACGTTTCAGCCAGCGGACGAAGTGCTTCCTTAAGGGCGGCGTCTTGGGCTCCCAGCTTCCCGTCGTCACGCCGCGCGTCCTGACGACCGGCCAGACCCAGAACAACCCGTGGTGGTGGAAGTGATCGGCCGGAAAATCGTCGGTCAGCGCCCGGCCGTCAAGGGAAAACAAGGGATGGATATAACAGGACTGTGTATATTTGGGGTCCAGCCCCGGTTTGAGCTCGTCGCTAAAGCGATAGGTCAGGACCTCGGTCTGCCCGTCGCGGACGGTCAGCGTGCCCTTGGCGGGGTCTTCGACGAAGGCGATTTGGGCCGAGGCTGCCATCGCTAAAAATCCGATCAGCATTATCGAAAGACATACGTGTCTCATGATCAACCTCCGAATAATTGATTTCCTGGCCATAGGATGTCCGGTCATATCCTTCATGAGCGGAGGAGCCTATCGCCGCTGCTGCGGTTCATCAGGTCAATAACTTTGTCCTCGTCGACATCAATGCCCAGGCCGAGACCGGTCGGCACGGGGGCGAAGCCGTTTTCGATACGCAGCGGTTTTTTCAGGACATCGACCGTCAGGAACTGGGGGCCGTTGAGCGCCGCCCGCTTCTTCAGGCCGTACGATCCATACAGACAGAGCGAAGCGGCGAGCGAGATGTCCGGGTCGGTGAGGCCGCTGCCCAGCCACATGAGGCCGTGCTCGAGGCAAATCTCGACCTGGCGCCGACACGACGCCAGGCCACCGCAACGGGCGGGCTTCATGGCCACTCCGTCGAGCATCCCGAGCTTGATGAACTCCTCGATGTCTGTCGGCGAGACCACACCCTCGTCCATCAGAATCGGCAGCGCGCCCTGCTTCTTGAGAGCCTGGTAGCCACTGATGCGGTTGGGACGGAGCGGCGATTCGAGCACGTCGACGCCTACGTCGGCTAGCCGGGGAGCTGCCTTGAGCGCCGTTTCGAGTTCATATCCGCCGTTGGCATCGGCCCAGAGGAAGGTCTCCGGAGCGAGGCGCCGTACCTCTCGGGCGAGCGCGGCGTCAAAATCGGGGTCAGGCGCTACCTTGATGTTGAAATGCCGATAGCCGCGCTTTTTCCCTTCATCTACGAGGGCGCCGACGTCCTCGATATCCGAGACATTGACCGTCCAACTAAGGGGAATCAGCGCTCCGTCCGGTTTTCCCCACTTGGGGAGCGGGACGGCCTGGCCCCAGCCCACCGTCCCGTTGTCGGCCGTAATCTTGACGATGACCGCGGCGCGGCCGGCCGAACCGCCCGGCCCGCCGAAAAACTTGAAGTACCCCGCCGTCGGGTAGATCACCGGAAATATATCGATCCGGTCGATCTTGGCTTTGGCGGGCGCTCCAGCCCCAAGTGAGCGGGGGAAGCCCAGAGCGGCGCCCGCAGCCATCGCATATCCCATGAACTCCCGCCGTTTCATCGCGGCCAATTCCCCCCGATATAAAGGGCATATCTTTCTGCCACCCGGCCCTCTCTCGAATCACCCCTGTGGACGAGCACTCCCACCATCTGGGTGATCGATTCTCCCTTTTTTAGAGTGAACGGCTTGCCGCTCCGCTCGTCGGGCCGACGCGGACCGAAGCATCCGTACTCGCGGGTCAGCCAGCGGTGCTCCTTTCCGTCCGGCCATTGGAAAACGGCGACACCCGCCGTCTCGCCGGCTGCGGTGTTGGAGTAGTCGATCCACCGGGCCACCTTCATGTTGGTTGCTTCCTGGCCGGACGCCCCGGTGTCGGTGATGATCAAGCCGCCCTTCTCGCCGCTCCATTCTGTCTCGAGGCGGATATAAGGCCAGGCGTAGTGCACATCATCGCTGACGAATTCTACATCGCCATAGGCGGAGGTTAGTTTGAAGGTCAGGTCGAGGAAATATTCGCCGTCCGCCCCATTCGCCAGGGCATAAACCGCCAGCCGGCGTTCCTCCTTCAGGACCGGCGCATCGCCGTCCATTTCCCAGACAAGCTCGGCGTCGACCGCGGCTGTCCCTCCCTTCGCTTCGAGGCGGGTGAACCGGAGATGGCGGATATGGTCGCGAAACGGAGGCGTGTACATATTCTCGCCCGTCTTCCGCCCCGAGTAGAAGGCGTTGTACAGGCTGGCCTCGCGCCCGCCGTTCAGCCGCACGGTATCCGCGAACCAGAAGGAGCGGTGGTGAGGGTACGGTTCGGTCTGCTGGACCAGCATATTCTTCCCGGAGGGGCTGTTTAGCGGCCAGTAGTGGGGAAGGTCGAATGTCGAGGCATATTGATAGACCAGGGCCTCGCGGCCGTCGATGATGATCTGCAGGCGGCTGGCGCTATCGTCCCGCCGGAGCTCCACCTTTGACTTATCGTCCCGTGCTCCAAATATAGCGATTGCGAACAGAATAGTGACGATCGCGGCCCGGCCTGCGAGCCCACTCTGGCCCTTTTTTAAACGGTCCACGGTTCCCGGTGCGGATAGTCCAGCCAGTTGTTGGCCTCATCGTCATCGAGGAAACGCTCAGCCTTGGGGTCCCAGCGCAGCTTGCGCCCAAGCTTCATGGCGATGTGGGCCAGGACACAGATCGTGTTGGAGCGATGTCCGGCCTCGACCGGAGCCACCGGATCCTGGCGGCTGCGCATGCACTCCAGGAAATTCTTCATGTGGTTGTTGCTGCGGTAAAGGCGGGTCTCGCCCTCGCCGGCTTCCTGCTTCAGGACCGCTGGGTCTGAGGCCGTGACCTCTTCCCGGGTGACGAAGATCCAGCCCCGGTCTCCTTCGAAGCGCACGCCGGCCGGGTCGCCCGTCTCCATGAGCAACCGGACTCCGCCGGCGTAGAGCGCTTCGGCCCGGAAGGTCGTGTGAACGTCGAAAAGGCCCCGGTCCGGGAATTCCGCCTTGGCCTCGATCTCGACCGGTCCCGTTTCGTCGCTGCCGTTGCCCCATTGGACGATGTCGTTCATGTGGGAACCCCAGCCGGTGATCATGCCCCGGCAGTAGCGCTCGATCTGGAGCCAGCCGGGACGCTCATAATTCATCTGGGGATGCACCCGGTCCTGGCTGAAAGGCGCCGGGGGCGTCGGGCCCAGCCAGAAATCGTAGTCGAGGTTTTTCGGCACGGGCATCTCCGTCGGGTCGCCGGCGCCCTGGTCCTCGGGGAGCCAGACCCGGATCGTCTGCAGCCGGCCGATGCGCTGGTTGCGCGCCGCTTCGCAGGCCAGCCGGAAATAGATGGACGACCGCTGCTGCGAGCCGACCTGAAGGATGCGCTTGTTTTGGCGGACGGCCTCGACGAGACGGCGGCCTTCGACGACCGAATAGGTGAGGGGCTTCTCCAGGTAGATGTCTTTGCCGGCCTTGGCCGCGGCGATGCCGTGTAGCGCGTGCCAGAAGTCCGGGGAAACGATCAGGACGGCGTCGATGTTCGGGCGGGCCAGGAGCTCGCGGAAGTCGCGGTAGGCATCGATGCCTTTGTAATTCCCCTTGCCCAGCTCGGCGGCATAGATCTTTTCGGCCAGCCACTGGGCGTCCTCGAGGCGGTGGCTATCGATATCGCAGACGGCCACGACCCGGGCGCCGCTCTCCAGGCCGCGATAGATGAGTTCCTGCATATCGCCCTGGCCCTGCCGGCCCGTGCCGATGACTCCCAGGAGCATCGTGTCACTCGGCGGCGTTTGGGCGATCGTCCGGGGCGGTAAGATGGCCGGCGCTATCAGAGTCACTCCGGCTGCTTTGAGGAAATTTCGACGCGTCATTCCGGCAGGCGGGTTTTTTCGAGGCATCGTTCGCTCCTACGCCTCAACCTATCATTATGATGAATGGACTGTCAACGGAAGCGTGTCGCCGGCTGATTCTCCCAAGATCGCAAAATTGGGGACAGCTTATCATTTTCCCAATTTATCGTTGTGGCCTTATCCGGAAATTCGGAAATTGATATACTGTCCCTGAATTTATTCACGGCCATGGAGGCTCGCGCTATGTCGTCTACGACCGGTCGAATGTCTACAAGGGCTTTGCGGCCGAGTTTGCCGAGACAGGCTATCTGACCATCGCCGCGGACGTCGGGCAGCACGAAGTCTACGAGCCCGGACGGACGCTGATGGGTGAGCGCCTCTGGGACATGATGCGCTGCGTCGATTA
>DATKXS010000159.1:0-8607 GCA_035528895.1 Candidatus Desulfaltia sp. | reverse complement strand
CTGGATAACTTAACGATGATCGGCGATCATGTCTCCTCATCAAAGGAGAGGAGAACGAGATGCCGAGAGAGAGGTTATCCATGCGTAAGATCAAAGAAGTGCTGAGGCTGAAGCAGACGGGGCTTTCCAACCGGGCGATCGCGGAAAAGCGAGAGCAACTGAACCTCAAGATAATGGACCATCTGGGGAAAAGCCGCTGGGATCTGTTCGATACACTCGACCGCCCGGCCCTGAGGATCAACGCATGCCGCTCAGGGGTGTCCCTCGTCCCTGGATCCACGGCGGCCAGTGCGGGTCTCGTTCCATGCGGGCCAGGAACGCGCGGCTCCATTGGTGCTCGGGGCGCCAGTGAGTTCCCGTCTCGACGCTTCGCTTGAAGTGTTGTCGAGCCGCTTCGCGATTTTTCGAAGCTTTTAAGCTTGTCCGCAGCTTCCTAGCCCGCCTTCTGAGCCAGGCGCGTTCCTCCGCTTACCTTAAGAACGGCCGCTATATGATTATCAACCCCGAGGCCTTCATCGCCGCGGCTGGTCTTCCTGTCTCACGATAAAACCGGACGTTCCGACATAAATTAGGAAACGGTTGTCTTCCCCAAAAGTTTGAAAAACGGAATTTCCATAGACCGTGCTGACAAAGGGCGTCTTATGGCCGAACTTGTATAGATATCTCCAGAGCGGATGGTCCTCATCCCGGACGAGAGGATAGGCGGTCGCCTCCTTGGAGAGCTCATCCTTGGCTTGAATGTAACGTCCTCTGAGTCGGGTCAATCGGAACCGAGTATGCTTGCCCAAAAAATTGAGCCAGTTGGGCCATTTCAGGATATCCCCTTCCAGCATCCACTGGTCGCCCTTGATGGGATATTGGCTTATGGTTTCAGCCCCAGCGGGCCCGAATTGAGTCAGCGTCAGGATGTTTCTGCCGCCGAGCTCCCCCGCCTGCGTGACGATTCTGGCCACGGGCTTTTCGTAGGTGAAGGCCTGGTAGGCCCGGAAGAAAAACCCCATGAAAAGCACCATCCCGAACACGGCGGTCCATAGCAAGATGAGGACAAGGTTTCGCAGGCTTGCCCACAGCTTGGGAGAGTCTGTTTTCTTTCGGCCGGCTTTGCTGATCAGCCGGCGAATGCGCCGGTAGAAATAAAACAGAATGAAGAACAGGCCCAACAACACGCCTATGGCTCCGGTATAAATGGGCCAATTGGCGTTAAAATTAGCCATTAAACTCGTGCTCCCTGCGAGAAATCATATGCCAGGCCGCGGATCGCTGTCAACATTTTAGTATGTTCCGCATGCTTCGGACATGCTCAATAAAGCTAACGCGACGGAGAACGGTACGGCCGCAGCCAGCGCAGCCGAAAACCAATTTCTTATCAATTATCGCCGACAAACCCCCTCCGCCTCGGATCGCTTATCAATAGTTTCTGATGGCCGCCGAGACTTCGGCTGAATATTTTTCGTGATCTTCTTTTTTCTGCAGAGGAGAGGTCCGGGCAGTTTCCGACGCCTTTGAGTTTGTCCTCACCTTCTTATCCCGCCTTCCGCTATTTCTGGCTCAATTTGACATCTCTGCACATCGCGTTTTATCATCCCTGACGATGGGATGAGGGAAAATTGGCAGATGAACGCTCATTCAGCCTGCGCAGCAGAAAATGAAATCCCTAATTGCTGTTATTCTTTACGCAACTGAAGAGAGGGAGAAATGAATCCTGACCAGACAAAAACTCTGCGCCGGGCCTCCGCCCAAATTCCATCCGGCACTGTCATATCCGATAAATACCGGATCGTGAGGGAAATCGGACGGGGAGGAATGGGGATCGTCTATGAAGCCGAGGATATCAAGCTCAAACGTCCGGTCGCCCTCAAGTTTCTGCCGGCTGACTTGACCAGAGATCCCGAGGCACGGGAAAGGTTTGTTCATGAAGCCCAAGCCGCCTCATCTCTTGACCATCCGAACATCTGCACGATCCACGAGATCGGCGAAGCCGAGGGCGGCGAGATGTACATTGCCATGGCCTGCTACAAGGGGGAAAGCCTCAAGGAAAAGATCAAGAGAGGGCCGCTCTCCGCCGCCGAGGTGATCAACATCGCCACCCAGATTGCTGAGGGCTTGTCCAAAGCCCACGAACAGGGCATTGTTCATCGGGACATCAAGCCGAGTAACATTCTCATTACCGCTGACAGAACAGCCAAGATCGTCGATTTCGGACTGGCGAAACTGGCCGGCCAGGTCAGACTGACTTTGCCAGGCACGACCCTGGGTACAGTCGCCTATATGTCGCCCGAGCAAGCTCAGGGTGAGAGCACCGATGCACGGACGGACGTCTGGTCATTAGGGATTGTCGTTTATGAAATGGTGACCGGAGAATTGCCGTTCCGGGGGGAGAGAAAGCAATCTGTTCTGTATGCCATCTTGAATGAGCCGCCCAAGTCGGTCAAGGACCTGAGGCCGGGATTTCCCGTAGACCTCGTGTCAATCATCAAGAAGTCCCTGGACAAAGACCCGGACAAGAGGTTCACCTCGGCCAAAGAGATGGCGGATGTTCTAAAAGGCTTGAGAGAGAGGATGACGACGCGCGCCTTTCCTACAGCCAGGAGCATCGCTTTCCACCGCCACCGAAAACGCTGGCTGCTTGTTGCGGCTTCCGCGGCGATGGTTGCCGCCGTGGCTTTGGGGATTTGGCTTTTCACCAAGCCCAGCCTGGCCTTTGAAAGCCGGGACAAGCTGATGGTAGCCGATGTCGACAACCTCACCGGCGACGAAGTCTTCGACCTGGCCCTGCGCACGGCCATCGAGGCCGACCTCCAGCAGTCTCCGTATGCGGTCATCTTCGACAAACCCCAGATTGTCGAGACCCTGCGGCTGATGAGAATCGACCCTGCCGCCAGAGTGGACGAGTCGGTCGCCTATGAGATCTGTCGGTTCGCGGGCGTCAGGGCGTTCATCCTGCCCCGCATTCTTTCCGTTGGAGAAGCCTACGAGCTGCAGGCCATCCTGATCGACCCGGTGAAACGGAGGCATGTCGACCGTTTTCGGGTGACGGCTCGCGGCCGGGAAGAAGTGCTGCTGAAGGGGATAGACAAACTGGCTCAGGAAGTCCGGTCCCGGCTCGGCGAGTCTATGAATTCGATCGAAAAAGCCGACAAATCCATCGCCCAAGTGACAACTTCGTCCTGGGAGGCTCTCAACTATTTCTCCATGGGACAGGCCAAATGGCAGGAAGGAAAATACAAAGAGGCCGCCATGCTTACGGAGCTGGCCCTCGAAACAGATCCTCAGTTCGTGGAGGCCAGGAGCTCCCTGGGATTGCTGCTGATCCAGTTCCTCGGCCAAGGTGATAAAGGCAAAGAAATGCTCCGGCAAGCCCTGCAGGACGCCCAGAGCCAAGACTTGCCTCAGCGTGACTTGCTCAAATTGAAAGCCGCCAACAAGCAATTCATCGATGCTGATCTGACCGGAGCTCTCGAGGAATACCGGATGATGAGCGAGCTCTTTCCGGACTTCATGCCATCCTGGAATAATTCCGGCAGGATTCTGATGTCCTTGGGAAGGTATGACGAGGCCGTGGCCATGTTCGAGAAAGCCGCTGAAGTGGCGCCCCGGAATGGCATCCCGCTACAGAATCTGTGGTTTCTCTACATGTTCAATATTAAGAACCCTGCGGCCGGTGAGCAGGCGGCGAGACGCATGGTCAGCCTGGCTCCCAAGCTGGCCTATCCGCACAGTTATCTGGGATTTAGCCTGGCCGCCCAGGGACGGTTTGAGGAAGCCGAGAAGGAATTGCGCAGTGCCATCGAAATCGAACCTGACCATCCCTATGCGGTGGCCAACCTGGCCCATGTGCTTTTTGCCCAAGGAAAAGCGCAAGAGGCAGTCCTGGCTTATCGAAAGGTGATTGATCTTACAAAACAGGGAAAAACGGGAGGATCGGTCGAAGGAGACAGCATCAGCCTGATCCTTGCCCTCAAGACTTCGGGAGACGTCGAGGCCGCAACAAAGTTGGCTTCGGAAGTCCGGGAATCCGTGATCATGAGGACGGGCTCCGCGGCTATGAAGACTGGAGATTTGTTTATCCTGGGAGAAATCGCGGCTATCATCGGCCGGACGAACGAGGCGAATCGGTACCTCCGGCAAATCCTGGAGAAAAATCTCAAGGACCCCAATTCTCTCATGGAGGTCGCCGAGTTCTATGCTCTGCTTGGCCAGGACGAACCCGCCATCTCCGCCTTGAAGAGGTCGCTCGAGACCGGCTACCAGGATTATTTTTTCCCGATCATTTTCCCAACTTTCCAGTCCATCCGGGACCGCCCGGAGTTCAAGGCAATATTCCAGACGTCAAAATAGCGCCAGAGAAACAACAGATTTCTTCCCCATGCAATGCTAAATTAGATTTTGAGTACACTGTTGAGGACAGAGGAACGGGTCAACCCCTCAGCTTTGTCAGAAGGGCGTCCCTGTCCTGGGGTTTTGCGGCCTTTGAAAAGATAAAAAAGGATTTCCTGGCCGCGTTGTTCTTGGTCATGGCCTCATCGTATTTTTTATGGATGGCTTTCTCCACCTCGATCTCCCGGCGCAGGCCCTGTCGTTCGAACTGCCCGACCCACCAGCCTGAGCCTGCGCCGATGAGATGTCCGTTGATCGGATAGCCGGAGGCATCCGTGTGGACGATCGAGAAGAGCCTCTCCCCCTGGATATCCGGTTCCCATTCTTTGAGATAGACTTCGAAGATCATCCCGAAAATCTCATCGTTCCCGAAGGCGGGGATGTTGCAGAAAAGAAATCCTCCCTCCTCCATCAGGCTATCGATTTTCGCGATATAGAGGCCGAGCTTGTTGGGGTTCAGATGTTCGATGATATCCAGCCCCAGAACGAAATCGAAGCGCTTTCTGAAATCCAAAGCTAGGAGATCGCCGAGATGAATGTTATCCCTCACTTCGGGAAAAGCCTTGGCCAGGGCCAGACGGCTGATATCGACGCCCTCGCTGGGGACCCCCAGGTCGTGGAGGCATTTCATGACCGGCCCGTTGGCGCAGCCGAAGTCCAGGACCGTCCGCGGTTTGAAGAGCGAGACGATCTCGGCATGGATCCGCTTGTCCTCGGAAATAAGATAGCTCCAGACTCCCGGTTTTTCATAATATCCGTTTTCAACCATCTTCCGCTCCAGCCAGTCGAAATCCCCGGGTTCCTGGGCCTGGAAAATCCAGACCTCCTGTCCGAGGATGTCCTGGATCAAACGATAGCGGTCCGGCCGTTCCTCTTTCACGGACAGGAGGGGCATCTTCTCCCGGATGATCTTATTGACGAACTCCTCCGATTGGACGATGCCCAGGATGACCGAAAGGCGCGAATGGCCTTCATTCAGGCAGTTCAGATGATGGTTCTTGCCCGTTTCATCGACTCCCCGTCCCAAGAGCTGATGATAGATTTCCTCCAGGAATTGGAGATCGGACGAGACCTCCGCGCCACCGCCGCTATCCCTGGAGACCTGGTCCGCTTTTTTCTTGAAGATCGCTTTGAGCATCTCGGCGCTCCGGATTTCCCATGCTATTTCCCTGAGCGGGGAATGTCAAGAAACCGGCGTCTGAACGTGAACGCTGGGCCCTGGACGGCCCGGTTTCAGTTGATGAACCATTGAAGCTGGATCGCCAATGGGCCGGCTCCAGAGGCTTAAGAGGCTGATGAATTCATGCAAGTGCCCCAAAAATTTCACTCCGCTTGAATCGGCCTCGGTATGTGGATATACTCTGGGCAGATCGGAAAGGAGGTGCATTCATGACCAAATTGAAAAACGGATTTATTTTGGTTCTTGCTTGCGGGCTCGCAGCGGCGGCGCCGGGTTTCTGCCAGACCAGGGTCAAGGACCTGAAATTTCACGAGATGCAGAGTTTTTGCTGGATAAGGCTGGCCGAAATAGTCCCCGAAGTGACCGACCGGGTCATCCTGCCCATCGGAACGGTTGAACCGCACGGCGCTTGCGCCATCGGGGCAGACAACGTGATCCCTCAAAATCTGGCCGAGATGATCTGGGACCGCTGTAACGCGCTTATCGCGCCTTCCATCAACCACGGGTTCACCGGAGCGAGCATATCGCGGTTTCCCGGGGCGATTACGGTCCGGCCGGAAGTCCTAGAGGAATATATTTATGATGTTCTCAAGGACCTCGTCCGGACGGGTTTTCGCAACGTGCTCATCATCAACGGCCACGGCGGAAACACGGACCCGGCCAAAAATGCCATGGTCAGGCTTCACCAGGAGACCGGGGCTCATTTTATGATCGTCGACTGGTGGACGGTCTATTTCGAGGCGGTCAAAGAGGTTTATGGCGTCAAGGCCCAGCAGCCGGGTCACGGCGATATGGAGGAGGCGGCGCTGGTCATGGCTTATAATCCTGAGCTGGTCGACAGCGAAATATACGAAAAGCTCGGCAAAGACAGCGTCGGAAAGACTCGGACAGAGGCCGGCGTCGTGCTCATGCCGGCCTGGTCAACGAGCATGTATCCTGAAAAAGGACTGGGCTACCTCGATTTCGATATCGCCAAGGCGAGGGAATACGCTGCCAAGAAGGCCGACTACATCGCTGAAACCTTTCTCGAGGCGGTTCGGCGCTGGGAAATGATGGAGGATTGGAAAAAATAGAAGCGCTGCTTACAGCCTTGCTGCGACGGAGATTTAAATGGGAAAGTCCGGGAGGTCTTTGATGAAGTGGACCGAGGACCCCAGGGCTAAAGTCTCCCGGCGGGCCTTCCTGTTGGCCTGGGGCTTCTTTTCTGTATACCTGCTGGCCGTCATGGCGGCCTCCTATCTCCTGGGGATAAAGCCGCGGCTGTGGGGACTCCCTCAATGGGTGACCATCGGCAATATCCTCCTGCCGGCCGGTTTTGTCATCCTGCTCATCATCATTGTAGAAAAGCTCATTCCAGATGTTTCCTTGACTGATGACAAGGACAAACCGGACGCATTTTAAATGAACGCGGCCACACTCTCTTTTCTTGGGTATACGGGTGTGCTTGCGGCGATCGGCATCTGGTCGTTCCGGATCGTCGAGAAAGTCCCCATCCAAAAATATGAGCAGGAGTTCTACGCCGCGGGACGGGGGCTGGGCGGGGTGGTGGTGGCTCTGATCATTGCCGGCGGTCTGGCCAGCGCGGGCACGTTCATCGCCGGGCCGGGCATGACCTACGCCTACGGCTACTCCTGGGTTATGATCAATAATTTCCAAGTCTTTATGAATCTTCTGCTTCTGGCCCCTATCGGCATCATCGTGGGTGTTGTGGCCCGGCGGGTGAACGCGGTGACTTATCTGGATCTGTTCAAGGCCCGATACCAGAGCAAGACGATTATCATCCTGTTGGCCGTCCTGGTCACCTTTTTCCTGATTCCCTACATGGCGACCCAGTTTGTCGGAGCGGCCCGGGTCATCTCCCAGATGACAGGGATGGGCTATCTTATTTCGTTGGCCTTCGGTTCGCTGGTCGTGCTGGTTTATTGCGTGCTGGGAGGGATGCGGGGAACTTCCCTGGCCACGATTTTGCAGGGCATTGTCATCACGGCGGGCTGTATCATGCTGTTCATCGGGACCGTCCATTCCGCGGGCGGCTTCCAGAGATCGACCGAGATCCTCGCCGCGCAAGACGCGAGTTTCCTTTCCCCGACAAAAAACGGTGAATTCCCTCCGGCCTTCGCCTTTTCCATCGCCTTCATGACGGGATTCTTCATCGTGGGAATGCCCCACGCCATGCTCGGCGCCCTGACCTACAAGAACACAAGAGCGCTGAAGCGGGGAATCTGGATGGGCGGCATCTTTGTTTTCCTGTGGACTCTTCTTCTATGCCTTTCAGGCGTGGTCGGAAGGTCCATCATACCCGACCTGGCCGTGCCCGATGAAATCGCTCCCTGGCTGGCCATGAACGTGATGCCCAAAGCCCTGGGCGGGATCGTGCTTGCCGGGATCGTCGCCGGCATCCAGACCACGGTCGCCGCCATGGCCATCATCATCACTTCCAGCATCGCTAAGAATGTTCTCCAGGAGCTCAAGCCGGACGTTTCCGCAACGACGACAAAGGCGGCCTCACGCTGGACCATGGCCGCCTGCCTGGTTCTGGCCATGGGGTTGGCGGTTTTTCAGCCGAAACTGGTCCAGTGGATCATCTTCTTTTCCATCGGAGGTCTGGAAGCCGCCACTTTCGGCCCGATCATTCTCGGGTTCAACTGGAAAAGTGGGAATAGGCAGGGAGCCCTGGCCGCGATCGGCTGCGGGATGGTCATTTACGCTTTGGCCAATACCGTCGTCCCGGGATTGAGGCTCTGGGGGATGCATCCCTCGTTTGTCGCCGTCACGACGGCGGTCATCGTCTTTGTCGCGGTCAGCCTGCTTTTTCCCCGGCCGAACGAAAGTGTTATCCAAACCTTCTGGGGGAAAAATGTTCCCGGATAAAAGGAGAAAAAAATGGGGAGTCTGAAAATCGAGAGCATTGATATCTATAAAGCCGACATCCCGTTCCATGAGCCTTTCAGGATCGCCATCATGGAGATCAGTTGCGCCGAGAGCGTATTCGTTAAAATAAACACTTCTGAAGGCCTTTACGGGATGGGAGAAGCCAACCCCTTCTGGGC
>DATKXS010000158.1:0-7452 GCA_035528895.1 Candidatus Desulfaltia sp. | reverse complement strand
CGGCAAGCAAATTTTTCATCACTTCAAGCCTCAGGCTGTCTCCGGTCACCCCATCTTTCTCAGGCAGAGTGGACAACTGGACATCCACGTCGGGGTCCTGGACATCCTTATGCCCGGCGATGACCTTTTCAAGAGGAGGGATTTCATAATTGACCAGGGTTTGATATTTCCAGTAATAGGTCTCCCTCCGGTTCGAGAGGATGGGAACTTTCGGCTCCATGGCCAGCACTTCGACAGCCGCCCCGACCACATCGCCGGCCTTTTTCAAGATCTCGGGCTGGATGAGCTCGATAACGTCCCCAACACGGTTCGTCCTGAAATGGAAACCGTCCGTGGCCACGAAGAAGGCCGGCACGCCGCTGGAAAGGAAATAGGTGTGGTCGGAGCCGCCCGGCCCGCCGCGGCCGGCAATTGTAATATCCAGCAATTCCTTGGGCAGGCGCGCCGCCAGCAAGTCCCAGATCTCCGGCCCGTAGTAAGCCCCCCGGAAATTGACCTTGCCGCTGCCATGTCCCTCCATGTCCAGGTTGATATAGGCAACGGTCTTTTCCAGCGGATAGACGGGATTCTCGGTATAGTACTTGGACCCCAGGAGACCCATTTCTTCCGCCGCCCAAAGAGCAAAAATGACTGTTCTCCGGGGCTTGGCCCGGTTGAGCTTCATCACTCGGGCAACCTCCATGACCACCGCCGTTCCCGAGGCGTTATCGTCGGCTCCGTTTAAAACATCTCCCGTCATGTCGATCCCGAGATGGTCCATGTGGGCCCCGAGAATGACATATTCGTTTTTGAGGGTTTTGTCGGTCCCGGAGATCTTGGCCAGGACGTTCTGGGTCGGCCGCTTCTCATCGAAGGTGACGCCCAGGTTGATGAAAGAGCGGACGCCGGTAGCGAAAGATTGCGGCTGGGAGGTCGATTCGATCTGCTGGAACAGATAGCGCAACTCCGTCTTCAGGTGTTTGAAAATGAGGTCGACGACTTTGTTCTCGACAGAGATAATGACGAAATCCGGCCTATAGGCCTCCTTCTCGAGCCTGGCCCGGAAGCCGAACCCTCTGCTATCCTGGGTCTGGCTCTGGAACATCAAGAGACCGCAGGCCCCATGGTCTTGAGCCGCCTTAACCCGGTTCTGGATCTGAGCCTCATCCTTGAGCTTAGCTTCGAGCCGGCGGGGGGAATCGGTTGAAAAAAGAACCAGCTTGCCCTTGACGTCCACGCCGGAATAATCATCGTACTCTTTCCCCGGAGCGCAAATACCATAACCGACAAATACAACTTCCGCGACCAGGTGGCCCGAACCGGAATATCGCTGCGCCCTCCAATCCTCGCCATAGACGAACTCGCGCTTCTTTCCCCAATCCAGGATCTCCAGGGTTGCGTCTCTCGCGATATCGGTGTACTCGACCGTCAGGTCCTGGTAAAACGTGCCCTGCAGGCCGGCCGGCTCAAGTCCCCATTCCTTGAGCCTGGAGACGATATACTCCGCCGCCATCCGGCCGCCCGGCTCGCCGCTCTTGCGTCCCAGCATCGCATCTGCTGCCAGAGTTTGGACGTAGCTAAATGCCGCCTGGCCGTTAAAAGACACCTTCTTCTCTTGAGCTACAGCAGGTGACAAAAATAGAAATGCGCTTAGCACTAGACTCATCGTTGTCCTTAGGTTCATCGGAGCCTCCTTTTCAATATTCAGCTCACATCATACTTAAAAAACGAACGAAATTGAATGCGGGAAAACCAAAGGAGAAAAAAAACGGAAAGGACAGACAGAAAATTGGGGATTTTCACCTCAGTATCAGGAGCCAGCCCCGGCCGGGTTCGACGGGAATGGGATCGTCCGGCTGAAAGGTCGTCCCGGGCTGAAAATCCGGGATAGCGGGTGCGGAGAATTCAGCTTTTCTTGGATCTATCCGCAAAGCTCCCCAATCGATCGTCAACCGGCACTGAACAGGCTCAGTGGCCCAACTCGCTACGGCGACCAAGGCGGCCCCATCCTTGACATATACCGTCGCCAGCACATCCTTGTTGTCTGTCTTGACCGGGCAATTCGGCGACCAGTAGCCGATCATCCGCGCCTCTCCGATCCCAAACTCGTCCCAGACCTTCCAGATCCGGGCCGGGTTCTGGCCCGACCAGGGAAGGCGGTTGGTCATTCCATAGATCATTCCCCGCCAGGCCTTTCCGCCGTCCTGGAGCATTTCGCCCATAAGGCCGAAGGGAATTCCCGAGATCTCGACGAGCCAGTAATCGGGGGCCGAGTTGTAGTCGAAGTATTCGCCGAACCAGAGACGGTTGAGATAAGGGAAGTGTTCGAGGTAGAGGTTGGCGCTCGAGGCGAAGCCGTCCCGCGGGTTATACTGGTTGGCCGAGTGGAGGTCGATGAGCGCCTCCGGCCGGCCCCGGTCGAGGATCTTGCGGACCCGCTTCATCGTCGTCCGGTCGAAGGCGACATCATCGATGTAAAGCCCATCGATCCCGACGTTCTTGACCAGCCAGTTCAAGCCCTCAAGGTAATAGTTGTGCCAGCGCGACATCCCGCTGTTGATGATGGCCGCATCTTGGAGTTTGGGGACGAACCAGGCCGCGATATAGTCAGAGATGAGATGCTCCTGGAGCCAGGAGAATCCACCGCCGGGACCGGGCGAGAAGATCTCGTCCCCCAAGCTACGCAAGGCGAACAGCTCGACGCAGCGGTTCGAAAGTTCCCGGATGGTGTTGTAGATCTTGACCTTCATCCCGCGGGCGTGGGCCTCATCGGTATATTTTTTCATCTCGGCCGGCCGCAAGAACGGGTAATTGATGTAGGGATTGACCTCGTTAGCATGGTGGACATTTATGGTGTTGGCCCCGGTTGAGGCCACCTCGGCGACGGGTTTGAAGGCATGGAAAAAACGGGTCGAAAAATGGGACTTGGGATCGAGCGGCTTGAAAGGCGTGAGCAGAAGGTTGAAATGAAAATAAAGCAGTTCACCCGCCCGGAGGCGGCGGGGGCCACTGAAAGCGGTCAGCAGGACCACACCAGCGCCCGCCTCCCTGAGTCTGCAGCCGCCCTTGCCCCCATTCCACCAGGAAGGCGGCAGGTTGAGCGGCTTGGAAAGATAGAAGTTGGTGTTGAGGGGACGCGAATAATTCTCGTCTCGCCAGCTGACCTGAAGCCCGGCATTGACATCACCGACCCAGAGCGCGTCCTGGTTTTTCTTCTCATCCCACGTCCAGTCGAATCGGGGGGGACGGAGCCCCCCTTTAAAACCGAGGCCCATCACATATCTCGCCGTTTCTTCGAGCAGGGGAATCTCGAGCCGGATGTCTTTGACCTCGGCGGCGGATCTCGCCTCGAGACCGACCTTGAACTCGACAAAGCCGTCGAATTCCATCCGGCCGCTGCAGGAGAGGACAAACGGGCCGGACCGGCTTTCCGCTTCCCAGGCGACAGTTCCGGGCGCCTGCTTGGTGAAATGAGGGCCTTCCCCCTGGAATTCAAGAATGGCCCCATCCTCGTTCTCGATGAGGAGCTTGATGGGCGAGCCCAGGAGTTCGCGGCCTTCTTGTCCGAGTGAGGTCACCTCGGTCGTGAAATAGCTGCTGAGTTGACTGGGGAATCCGTCCAGGCCTATGGTCATGGTTCTCCCCAGGCAGGAGACGGTATTTTCCCTGACGACGAGAGATGTATAGGGGGGGACGATCTCGTCATCGAAAGCAATCCGCGAGTTCAGCCAGCGGAGGCGGGAGAGACGCCAGAGCTCCGCATCGCCGGCATCCTCGAGAACTTCCTTCTGAACATCAAGAACAAGCCCGACTTGACTCAACGGCAAGCCTTTGGGCGCGATAGTGATCTCGCCCCGGTACTTACCGGCGGGAATATCTTTCGGAACCTGGACGCCGCACCAGAGGGGCTGGACGTGGCCTTTGGGAACGGCGCAGATTTTTTTGAAATCCTTCCCATCCCAATTGACTCCGCGCGTGTTGAACGAATGGAGGGTGGAGGAGGGAACGGGGGGCTTTCGGCCCGGCGAAGGAGAGTCCATGACCGGCTTCAGGTCATTGAATAAAACGTCCACATCCTCGATCGCGGACCGGCAGGACCAAAGACCGATCTGGAAGACAAAGAATTCGCCGCGGAGCGCCTCGGCCTCGATGGTATTTTTCGGCCCGTTTTGAATCCATCGATAGGGAAGGTCATCCGCCATCCGGATGGAATACCTGCGGTCTTCGGGAAACAGGAGGTACGGCGCATCTGGGTATTGAGCGAGGAGGGCGGTCGTTTCGTCCACGGTGGCGATGACTTCCATGGGGAAGAAGCTGTTGAACTCGTCGCTCGCCTGGATCTCGAGGACGCGGGCCCGCGGAAAGCCGGACAGGCCTTTTTCGGGCGCGGCGAACGGGGAAAGACTGTGGTTATCGAGCCAGGCCTTTTCGGCGGTCAGTTCAAATTCAGGATAAACGACCGTGGGGTAATTCGAACGGCCCGTCATCACATTGGGTAGATAGTAAACATAGCAATCGCCGGGAGCGGACGCCGGCTCAAAGACGAAATCGCCGTATTCGCGGTTGACGGCCACGGGACAGACGTTTTTTATCCTGGCGCCGGTCGTCGCATCGACGAAGATGACGTTCTTTCTCGCCGGCTCAAGGTCGCGGCGCCGCCAAAGGATGTGGGCCCAGACGGCATCGGCCTTCTCAGTGACCCTGATAACCACCCGGTGATTGCCGTATCGCTCCGCGTCCCAGGAGGCAGTGCCGTAACGCACCTCTCCGAAGGAGGACTGAGCCGCCGAAAGACACCAGGCCGAAAACAACAATAGAACTGTCCGCCTTGGGAAAAACCCGCATCCGTTCATTCTCGCCTCCAGCCCTCTATTTTATCCATAAAACGGGGCCGATTTCGACAAAATTTATTGGAGGACGACAATGGCCGGACCGCGAAAATGGAAATGGCTCGGGCTCATCGGGATTCTGCTCGGGGGAATGGGCGCCTTGACATCTGTTTTTATCAGGCAGCGCAGACTCCTGCAGCGGATATATTAGGCGCCAGCTCCGGACATCACTTCCACGTCCCCTTATCAGGAGAGCATCTCCGGCTTTCCCTTCTCGTCTGTCTTCCGCCATATTCTTGACAAAGAAACATGGCCGAAGTTTAATATCCTCGGTATCGTGGAGATGGCCATGGACGAAAAACTGAGCGTCTGCGGACTGGTATGTGATCTCTGTCCCTTCTTCAAGAATCCCTGTTCGGGGTGCTATGAAATAGAGGGGAAGACCTTCTGGGCGGCTGAACTCCCGGAGAAGACCTGCACCCTTTTCCGTTGCGCCGTCATGGCAAAGGGGTTTTCGAGCTGTGCGGAATGTAGCGAGTTGCCCTGTCAACAATTCAGAGATCTCAAGGACCCCAATATCAGCGAAGAAGAACACCGTAATGCCATTGATGAAAGAGTCAACAGGCTGAGACAACGGAGGGAAAAATCTTGAGAGCCGATCCCAAAAGACATGCCCTCCTGGCCACGGGCATCGTCATCGTCCTGGGTTTGCTCCTTGCTGGGCCGGTTCGAACCCAGGATTCCTGGACCGAGCCTCCGGCTGGCGCGGCCGACCTCTGGTATATCGTTAAGATCGCCGGCCAGCCGGCGGGATACGTTCACGAGGTGACCAAAACCCAGACGCAAACAATCCGCGTCGACTCGGATATGCGGATCGTCCTGAATCGCCTGGGCAGCCGGGTCGAGATCGGCTTTATTTCGTCCTCCGAAGAATCCCCGGACGGGCTTTTGCGCCGGGTCAGCTACAAGATGACGGCTTCCAACCAGACCATACGGACGGAAGCAGTGATCAAGGAGGGGGAGATCGAAGTCAAGAACGAGTCCGGGGGAAAAACATACACCAGCACTCTCAAATACTCGGGCGACCTCTACGGATCCGAAGGGATCCGGCGGATGACAGCCTCGACGCTCAAGGATGCCGGAGACAAGGTCGCAGTCCAGACCTATGTGGCCGAGGCATCGCTCATCGGAAACCTCAACCGAACGGTGCTAGCCCGGGAGACTATCAGAATCGGAAGCCGGGATATCGCCGCCTTGAAAGTGGAGGAGGTCCTGGAAGGGATGCCGATCAAACGGACGGGCTGGCTGGACGAGCAGGGTTACCTTCTCAGGCAGGAAGAACCGGGGCCCTTCGGTGTCATCGAGATCATTCGGTCCGACAGGTCTGAAGCGATTGCGGCCGCCTTGGCCGGAGGTGAACTGCCCGCCGAGATATACCAGAGCTCGATCGTCCGGACCAACATCAGACTCCCGCGGGCCAGGTCGATCGACCGCTTGAAGCTCAGGCTCAACCACCGGAATCCGGAACTGGGCTGGCCGGAGATCCAGATCTCCGGACAACGAGTCATCGAGAAATCGGAAAAAGTGCTGGTCCTTGAGATCCAACGGACGCCGCCGGCGCCGGGAGCGGCCTTTCCCGTGAAAAAAACAGAGGCCAATCGCCAGTACCTCGAACCCAACGCCTATATCCAGTCGGATGATCTCCAGATTCAGATCCGGGCCCGGGAGCTGGCGGGGACGGAGAAGGACGCTTTCCGGGCGGCCCTGGCCATGGAGCGTTGGGTGGCCGAGAACATGAAGTTCGACCTGGGAATCGCTTTCGCCCCGGCGACCGAGATCATCCGCGATAAGCGGGGGACCTGCGTCGGCTATGCCACTCTGTTGGCCAGTCTGACCAGGGCGGCGGGAATCCCGTCCCGCATTGTCCTGGGCTATGTCTACGCCCTCGGCATGTTCGGCGGCCACGCCTGGGCCGAGGTCATGATCGGGGAGGAGTGGATACCTCTGGACGCGGCCATCGTCAATGAGGGAGCGGCCGACGCGACGCGCCTCGCTCTGGTTGCCTCATCGCTGGCCGAAGGGCCGGGGAGCCTGAGCATTGGCGCGGCCCAGCAGGTCTTCGGCCAGATCGGGATCGAGGTCATGGAGTTCGATACAGCCGGGAAAACGATCGTTGTTCCGGCAGGGGCTGAAGCCTTCTCCACAGAAGGCGATGTTTACGCCAATCCCTGGCTGGGAATTCGGCTGACGAAACCGTCCGGATTTAAGTTCGGCCGGCTTGATGCTATCTGGCCGGACCCGACGGTGGTTGCTCTCGAAGGGCCTTCCGGCGAAACCGCCGTCCTCGAACAGCACCAGATCTATCCCTGGGAAGACCAGGAGAAAGCCATGGGGCAAAAGCTGACCGAACTCGTGCCCGAGGGGCAGAAGGGACAGGTGAGAATAGAGAGGGAAGAGGCACTCCTCCTGGATGCGCCGGACGGCCGCAAATCGGCGGCGGCCATCCTCAGGGGCCTGGAGATGTGGATCCTAAGGGCGGAAGGGAAGGACGCCCCGGTGCTCCTCCGCAAGGTCATGCGATCATTCAAAATTGCCAACCTGTCTGACTAGCCCGGAATATTCATCGAACGAAGGCCCGGGCTTC
>DATKXS010000157.1:0-67123 GCA_035528895.1 Candidatus Desulfaltia sp. | reverse complement strand
ATAAGAATAATAGGAATAGAGGTTGACCATGAACCGATCACGGATCTTGACGGCGGTCGTTTTCGTCCTTCTCGCGGGCGTCTGGGGATTCAGGCCGCCGGCGGCCCGCGCCGCGGGAGCGAAAAACGGACAGCCCCATTTCCTGCAGCAGGAGAAAGAGATGTTGAAAAAGATCGAGAAATCCGAGAAGGAGTGGAAGGCTCTGTTGACGCCGGAGAAGTACCGGGTGCTGCGCCAGTCCGGCACGGAGCGGCCGTTTACAGGCAAGTATAACGACTATTATGAGGATGGGATCTATGTGTGCGGCGCCTGTGGAACTCCGCTATTTGCGGCCGAGACAAAGTACGACCACGGCACCGGCTGGCCGAGCTTCACGGCTCCGGTCGGCGAAAGCCACCTGGAATACCGCGAGGACCGCTCCCACGGGATGGTCCAGACCGAGGTCCGTTGTGCCGTCTGCGGCTCGCATCTCGGCCACGTTTTCGATGACGGCCCAGCACCGACCAAAAAGCACTTCTGTATCAACTCGATCGCCCTGAATTTCAAGCCCGCCTCGGCAACCGAGGAAAAGAAAAAACTGCAGACCGAGACGACCACTTTCGCCGCCGGCTGCTTCTGGGGTGTAGAGGACAAGTTCCGCAAGGTCAGGGGAGTTGTCTCGACGCGCGTCGGCTATACGGGCGGGCAGACCAAGAATCCCACCTATCGGCAAGTCTGTTCGGATTCTACCGGACACGCCGAATCCATCGAAATCGTCTTCGATCCCGCGGTGGTGAGTTATAATGAGCTGCTCGACCAATTTTTCGAACTCCATGACCCGACCCAGGTGAACCGGCAGGGCCCGGACGTCGGGACCCAATACCGGTCGGCGGTCTTCTATCACGACGAGGTCCAGAAAGAGGCGGCCCAGAAGACTATCGAACGGCTGAATCGATCAGGAAAATTCGACCGCCCCATCGCCACCCAGGTCCTTCCCGCTACCGAGTTCTACGAGGCCGAGGACTACCACCAGCAGTACTACCAGAAGCTGCACCGGGGAAAATAACCCGACTGGGCTTCCTATGGTTCGTTGACGTCGGGGAGGCCCTTGATCTCCAGAACGACAACGCTGTCGGCCGGGTCCGGCGCCTCTCCGGACAGCGTGATCACGATCGTATCCTCCGCTCTCTTTACGGGAAGACTCTTCCTCTCCGGGTCGGCCAAAAGAAAGGCTCTGCCGGGAGCATTGAAGATCCCGGGCACGACGAGCTTCCCGTCCGACGGCCAGTCGAAGACATGCAAGTACAACCGCATCCCGCCCTTGACGGGTTTCTGGGTGCATCTCCCCCACTCCAGGGCTTTGAAAGGGCTGGCCTGGGTCCCGTAGATCGCTTCCCCGTTGCTTTTCATCCAGCTCCCGATTGCCCGGAGCCGCTCGACGCTCGGCGGCGGGAATTCGCCCTCGGCCGTCGGGCCGACGTTGAGCAGAAAATTCCCGCCCTTGGAGGCGATATCGGCCAGCGTCCGGATCAGGTCTTCGGTGGATTTCCAGTTGTTATCGTTCTTGTTATACCCCCAGTTGTCGTTCATGGTCAGGCAGGTCTCCCAGTCCACTCCCGGCAGTCCGGTCGGCGGGACCTCCTGCTCCGGCGTCCCGAAATCGCCGGCGTATTCGCCGGCCTTGGTCAGCCCCTGCATACCGGAGCGACCGACATCGACCCGGTTGTTGATGATGATGCTGGGCTGGAGTCGGCGCACATAATCATAGAGGTCCCGGCCACGCTCATGATTCCAGGTGCTTTCCCACTCTCCGTCGAACCAGAGGACGCCGATCTCGCCGTAGTTGCCGACGAGCTCGGCGAGCTGGTTCTTCAGGTGCTGGACGTAGCGGTCGAAATCGGCGCCGGCCGAGGAGCGGTCCTTCTCCCAGTCCCGCCGCGGCAGGTAATCGGGATGATGCCAGTCCATGATCGAATGGTACCAGCACATCCTGATCCCGGCCCGGCGGCAGGCCTCGCTGAGCTCCTTCAAGATGTCGCGCCCGAACGGCGTCGAGATGACGTCGAAATCGGTATAGCGGGAGTCGAAGAGGCAGAAGCCGTCGTGATGCTTCGAGGTGATGACGATGTATTTCATGCCGGCCTCTTCGGCCATCCGGACCCACTCCTCGGCGTCGAACTTCAGGGGATTGAACTGACCGACGAAGCGGTCATAAACCTCGAGCGGGATCCGGGCCGTCGTCCGGATCCATTCGGCGTGGTTGGTCTCGCCGGTCCACTCGCCGGCCGGGATGGCGTACAGTCCCCAATGGATGAACAGGCCGAAACGGGCCTCGCGCCACCAGGCCATCCGGGCGTCGTGCTCGGACAGCGGAGCTTGAGGTTCCGGGCTCTTTGAACAGCCCCCGACCAAAGAGACCCACACCAAGGCAAGCAGGAAAAGGCCGAGGGTGGAAATAGCTTTGGGGCAAAGTCCGGAGACGGGTCTCATGAAAACCTCCTTTATTTCCATCGACAAATTTCCAGGTGACCTATTTGCGGAGCGACGGCCGTTTCTTCAGCCAGCGCTCGCGAAGCCGGAGGGAATCCAGTCCAAGCCGCATTCCCTTGGAATTCGGGTTTTGACCGATGCCTTCCAGCCGGAGGGCATGCTTTCCCGCGGCCAGGGCGAGGCTCCCGACATAGACATCCCCGACCGTGAGGCGCTCCGAGTAGAGATCGACGGACTTGAGCCGGTCTTTCTGCTCGAGCTCGGCGATGTCTTTCCCGTCAAGGAGGATCCTGTAGATGCCGTAATTGTCGGCCTTGGTCATACGCAGGACCAAACCCCGGTATTCCTCTTTCTGGACGCTGAATTCTAGCTCAATCGCCGGGTTCGGCGCAGCGGGCGAAAACAGCAACTGGCCGCTTCCGGTCCAGTCATACCCCGGCTGGAGATCGACTCTCCCATCCGCCGCTTTCACACCCTGGACAAGATCTTTCCCCTCGATGACGACGTCCAGGTCAGGGAATATCCTCTTCTCGAGCGGCGGCAGCGTCGTGAAGCGCTTGGGCTGCCCGACCTGGTACCAGAAGGCGACTGTGGCGATGTCGTCCTCCCGTTCGACGTGCCCGTCCACCTGGCCGGTCTCCGTCTCGTCGGCGCTGATCCAGCCGGTGTGCTCGAAGGTGAAGCAGATGGACTTCGTGAACCGGATCGGGTCCAGGACGTGCCACCTGTAGAGCGTGTAGCGGACGCCGAGGTCGTCGGCCGCGGCACTCATATAAGTGCACCCGAAAAAGGGATAGAGGCAGGGTTCGAGCCCCCAGGCACAGAGGAAGTAATCCTCGGTCCCCGTGCCCTGGATCGCCGGCTTCGTATCGCCGTCGATATAGATGCGCACGTCTCCCTCCCCGAACCAGAGGGGAGAACGGGACCGGACCGACATCACCGTTCCCACATAATGGCCCTGTCCTTCGGCGTCCAGGACGAGATAATCCCGGCCGAGTTGCTCGGGGAACTCCTGCCTGTACTGGGCGCAGAAATAAGCAGTATCGGGAGGCAGGTCGCACCCTTCGAGATAATCGATATGGTAATAAAAGCTCCTCACTTTCTTGTCGCCTTCATTGGTCGCCGTGATCCTCGCCCTCTTCCGGAAGGGCATCGGCCAGTAGCAGTTATAGCCGTCGCCCCCCTCGACGGCCACCGCATGGGAGCGGATCTCGCTCCTCAGGCCGAAACCGGCGGCGAAGAAGTCTCCGAGCGGTGACTCGACGGCCGGCTGGTCGGCCTCATCCCAGTACATGCGGAGGACGATCTCATCGGGCCTGGCCGAGCCGCCCTTCTCCAGCCAGTTGGGCCGGGCCTCATTGAAGGTCAGCCAGATGTGCTGGATGACACCAGGGCCTTGGATATCTGCCATGACCAGCGTTTCGCCGGGTTCGATGTAGGTGACCCGGTCCAGGTTGCTCCTTGGGTCCGGGTCAGAAGAAGTGACGGCGGCCGAGCGCCCCTTTTGAATCCTGGCCAAGTCGGCAATCCCTCTTCCGGAATCTTGGGAAAAGACGGGCAGGACTAAAGCGATGAGCGGTATGATCACCCAAGAGGTCCGAAGTTTCATGAGCGCCTCCTTCCCTGAGTCGTCGCCGCGGAGAGGAAAAAAGATGGGGAGCAATTATATCACAGCAGCGGCGACAGGGAAACGTCCCTCCGCCCCTTGTCCTCCTTGCCGGATAGGTGCTAGAATTGAAGAGGATCTATGCGGATACTTCTTTTTACCGGAAAGGGAGGCGTCGGAAAAACGACACTCGCCGCCGCCACCGCCCTCCTCTCCGCCCGCCAGGGATACAAAACCCTGGTCATCTCCACGGATGCCGCCCACAGCCTCTCCGACTCCTTCGAGGTCCAGCTCGGCAACTCCGCGCAGAGGATCACCGCCAACCTCTTCGGCCAGGAGGTCGACGCCCAGGAACAGATGGAAGCCAAATGGGGCGGGATCAAAGCCTATCTCACGGCCCTTTTCGCTTCCCAGGGAATCGACACCATCGAGGCCGAAGAACTGAGTGTCTTTCCCGGGATGGAGGAGCTCTTCAGCTTGATGGAGATCCGCAATTATAACAGGAATTCCGATTACGACCTGGTCGTCGTCGATTGCGCTCCGACCGGTGATACCCTGCGCCTCCTCAGCGCGCCGGAGATCACCAACTGGTACCTGAAACACATCTTCCCCATCCAGCGGACGGCGGCCAAAGCGGTCCGGCCAGTGGCCAGCCGCATCCTCCCCTTCCCTTTCCCCGAGGACAGCATCTTCGAAGCGATGAAGAAGCTGACCGGCCAGCTGGCCGAGATGAAGGAGATCCTCGAGGACGGACGGAAGACCTCCATCCGGCTGGTCATCAATCCCGAAAAGATGGTCATCAAGGAGGCCCAGAGGGCCTATACCTTCTTCAGCCTCTTCGGCTACGCCGTCGACCTGATCCTCGTCAACCGGGTCATCCCGGCCTCGGTCGAAGACTCTTATTTTCGCAACTGGAAGACCATCCAGGAGGGCTACCTCCGCTTGATCGAGGAAAGCTTCTCCCCGGTCCCGATACTGGCGGCCGAGCTCGCCCATCAGGAGATCGTCGGCCTAGCCTCCCTCGGAAAATTGGCAGCCGGCGTCTACCAGGGCAAGGACCCCGCCCGCCTGTTCTTCGCCCAAAAACCCCTGCGGATCGAAAAAGAGGACGGGCGTTTTGTCTTATCCCTGCACCTTCCCTTTGTGGAGAAGAGCGACCTCGACCTCTTCCAAAAGGGAGAAGAGCTGTTCATCAGGGTGGGACCGTTGAAAAGGAACATCCTGCTCCCCCGGGTTCTCCTCAACCATTCTATCCGGGGGGCGAAATTCGTCGATGAAAGCCTGCGAATTACCTTTCAATCCGACCGTAAGGAGGCGTAAGCATGGCCGCCGATAAAATGAGGGAAATCAAGATCTCCCTGCCCGAAGAGCTCTTCACCCTGCTCCTCCCCCTCCAGGCCGAGGAGCACCTTCTCAAGGCGAAAAAAGAAGTGCTCCTAGCTCTCCGCTCGCTCATCGATGCCCGGCTCGAATCGCTCGAGAAGAAGGGAGGCCGGAGGGCCGAGCCGAAGAGGAAGATCAAGATCGAATAGAAAGCCCCTCTTGATTCCTGGCCGGCTTTTAGTACATTATTATACTTCCTCAATAACCGAAATGGCTCCATCCGCAGCAGCGACGACACGCAATCCCAAGGTCCGCCTGCTGAGCGCCATCCCTGAGAAATGGATCCAAGGATTCCTCGGCAGCCTCGACCGGCTGGCCGACGTTCTCGTCCGCTTCGGCGTCAGTCCCAACCTGATCACTTTCTTCGCCCTGCTGGCTGGGCTCGCCGCCGGCGCCTTCTTCGCCTTCAACCACCCCGGCTGGGCGGCCGTCCTGATCTTCATCTGCGGCGCCCTGGATGTCGTCGACGGAAAAGTCGCGGTGAAAGCCGGCAAGAAGAGCCTTTACGGGGCCATCTTCGATTCCACCCTTGACCGCTATTCGGAGTTCTTCATCTATTTCGGCCTGGCCTACTACTTCCGCGGCCGCTGGCCGATGTGGATCCCGTTCTTCACCTTCCTGGGATCGACCATGGTCAGCTACACCCGGGCCCGGGCCGAAGGGCTGGGGATCGAGTGCCGAGTCGGGTTCATGCAGCGGGCCGAACGGATGATCCTCCTGGTTCTCGGCACCCTGATCGGGATGATCTTCAAGGTCTTCGACCCGGCGATGATCATCGTCCTGACCGCCATCGCCGTCATCTCCAATATCACGGCCATCGACCGGACGCTGCTCGTCAGAAAGATCGAAAAACAAATGACCAAGGATAAGGAGGTCTGAGCTCATGGACAAAATCAGAGTCACCATCATCGGCGTGGGCAACTGCGCCTCTTCGCTCGTCCAGGGGATCGAATACTATAGGAACGCCAAGGAAGGGGATTTCATCCCCGGAGTCATGCACATCGACCTGGGCGGCTATCATATCCGGGACGTCGAATTCGTCGCCGCCTTCGACATCGACAAGAACAAGGTGGGGAAAGACCTGAGCGAGACGGTCTTCACCTGGCCCAACAACACAACCAAGTTCGCCGACGTGCCCTATAAGAACGTCAAGGTTCGCCGGGGCATGACGCACGACGGCCTGGGCAAATATCTCTCCCAGATTATCCAGAAGGCGCCCGGAGCGACGGCCGACATCGTCTCCATCCTCAGGGAGACGAAAACGGACGTGGTGGTGAGCTATCTCCCGGTCGGGAGCGAAGAGGCCACCAAATGGTACGTCGAGCAGGTCCTGGAGGCCGGCTGCGCCTTCGTCAACTGCATCCCGGTCTTCATCGCCTCGGAGAGGTACTGGCAGAAACGGTTCGAGGCGCGCGGGCTGCCGATCATCGGTGACGACATCAAGTCTCAGGTCGGAGCGACCATCCTCCACCGGACCCTGGTCAACCTCTACCTCGACCGCGGCATGCCCATCGACAGGACCTACCAGTTGAACACAGGCGGGAACACCGACTTCCTCAACATGCTGGAGAGGGAGAGGCTGCACTCTAAAAAGATTTCCAAGACCAACGCCGTGACCTCCCAGATCAGGGCCCGCGGCCTGAGCATCGAACCGGACAACGTCCATGTCGGCCCGAGCGATTACGTCCCCTGGCAGAAGGACAACAAGCTCTGCTTCCTGCGCATCGAGAGCCGCCACTTCGGCGATATCCCGACCTATCTGGACTGCCGCCTGTCGGTTGAGGATTCCCCCAATTCCGCCGGTGTGGTCATCGACGCCATCCGCTGCGCCAAGCTGGCCCTCAATAACGGTGTCTCTGGCGCCCTATTCGCCCCCTCATCCTACTTCATGAAAACCCCGCCGAAGCAGTACACCGACACCGAGGCCAGGGAGATGACCGAAAAGTTCATCGCCCGGTACGGAAAGAAGGCGGCTAAACCGAAAGCCGGGAAGAAACCCGCCAAGAAAAAGAAATAGCCCCAGCTCGTCTGTTTTCAGCCCAGAAGTCTTTTCGACCTGATTCTCTCTTCTGGCCATGATCTTATGGCAATATTCCAGGCCGACACGGTCCTATCCGCGGCCATAAGTGACTGTTGCTGACTGAGATCTCGGGCGAATATTTTTCGTAATCCTTGGGCTCTCATTCAGCCGCGGCCGACGATAGGGAATTTTTTCAGGAGTTTCAGGTATTCTATTAGGTGAGTCCGTGCGATCTATTGATAAAGGTCCATTTTCTATACTATAAACATATGCATTGGCGAGAAAAAAGATGAATCGTTTCTTTCCATGTGCTTTCGTTATCGGCATCGTACTTGTATCGTGCACATCGAATCATGAAGCCGTGCGAGTGAGCTCTTCCCAGCCGAAGTACGCGGATAAAAAAATCGAGCTGGAAAAACTGTATGTCATCGACGTCACCCGGATCAACATGTTCAGCAAGGAAACAAGTCGGGGCTTTGACAATGTTATGGATTTCGATGGAAACAATAATCTGTATATTCTTGATTCGTATGAAAGCACGATATCGGTTTTCGATAAAAATGGTCAATTCATCAGATCCTTCGGCGGCCCCGGACAGGGTCCCAATGAGTTCTTCAGACCCTCCAAGCTCTTCATCAAAGACGCGGAGAATTCTATTTCCCTGAAGATAATCTCAATAAATATTCCATCATTAAATACACCGGGGAAGGAAAGCCGGAGCTGATTTTCGGCAGGAAATATGATCTCCAGGAATACTCGAAACAGGCCAGAGACAGGTTCATCTCGCTTTTCCGCCGCCAGATAGAGACGGGAGAGATGAAATTCCCTCAGTCGCCGCCGGTCGTGAGGAAAATGTTCCAAGATCAGAAGAAAAACATTTGGGTGATTTCGGGCGAGACCGATGAGGATAACGAGGATCCGGATTTTGAAAACGCCGTCGACGTTTTTAGCGAAAAAGGAGAATGGCTGTGCTCATTTAAATCGAAATCCATATCCCGAAATTGTCTGTACAACGATGGGATAATATACGGGATCCCACCGATCAACCCGGACACATATGAACAACGTGTCAAGGCATACAAAATAAAATACTGAAACGTCCCCCGTTTAAAGGCTAACGGGCCGGAGAGCCCGCGGCAACGAACGAACCGCTCTAGAAAAAAGCCGGGCCAGACATGGAGGTCTTTTACTCGACGGTCACGCTTTTTGCCAAATTCCGAGGCTGGTCGACGTCCGCGCCGCGCTTGGCGGCGATATGGTAAGCAAAAAGTTGCAGCGGCAGGACGGTCAGGAAGGGACTCCAGAGGGGGGAACAGACGGGGACGCGGATGACCTCGTCCGCGTGGTTCATGATCTCCTTGTCGTCATCGAAAGCCAGGGCCAGGACATATCCTGACCTGGCCTTGATCTCGGAGATGTTGCTGAGCATTTTCTCATAGGCCCGATCCTTGGGAACGATGGCCAGGGTGGGCATATTCTCATCGATCAGGGCGATCGGCCCGTGCTTCATCTCGCCGCCGGCATACCCTTCGGCATGCAGATAGGAGATCTCTTTGAGCTTGAGGGCGCCCTCCAGCGCCACCGGAAAGCTGACCCAGCGGCCGAGGTAGAGGAAATGGGAGAAGCCGAGAAACCGTTGGGCAAGGTCTTCCAGACGCTTTCCCTCAGCCAGGATTTTTTCCAGCTTATGCGGCAGGCAAAGCAGGTCCTGGATCAGAGGGAGGGAAGCCCCTTCATCGCTTCTCCCCTTGGCCTGGGCCAGGCCAAGGGCCAGAAGCGCCAGGGCGGCCAGCTGGGCGGTGAAGGTCTTGGTCGCGGCGACGCCGATCTCGGGACCGGCATGGGTGTAGAGGGCGGCCCCGGCTTCCCGGGGGATGGACGAATTCATGACGTTGGAAACGGCCAGAGTGGGCCGACCGGCTTTCTTGATCGCCCTCAGGGCGGCCAGTGTGTCGGCCGTTTCACCGGATTGGGAGATGACGACCACCAAGGTTTTGGAGTCCAGGAGGAGGTCATGGTAGCGGTACTCGGAGGCGTACTCAACGGCCACGGGGATCTGAGCCAGTGATTCGATGAAATACTTGCCCGCCATCCCGGCATGATAGGACGTTCCACAGGCGATGACCAGGACCTTCTCGAGATCTTGCATCAGCCGGGGGGAAAGCCCCGTTTCATCCAAGTAGGTCCGACCCGATCCCTGGGAGATCCGGCCCTCGAGTGTGTCCCGGATGACCTGGGGTTGTTCGAAGATCTCCTTGAGCATGAAATGCTTGAAGCCTTTTTTCTCGATCATCAAGGGATTCCAGGAGAGGTGTTCGACCGTCTTGTTCAAAGGATTCCCCTGAGAATCCAGGAAGCGCACGCCGGCGGGCTCCAACACGGCCATTTCGTTATCTTCCAGAAAGACGACCCGGGACGTGTGGCTGAGGATGGGATTGATATCGGAGGAGATGAAGGATTCTTCGTCTCCCAGGCCGACCACGGCCGGAGGGCCCGTCTTGGCGGCGACGATCTTGTCGGGATCCCGCGCCGAGATGACGGCCACGGCGTAGGCCCCTTCGAGGTCCTGGAGGGCCCGCCGCACTGCGCTCTCCAGCGATCCCTCGAAATATTTTTCCACGAGGTGGGCGATGACCTCTGTGTCCGTCTCCGTCTGGAAGGCATGGCCTTCACCGCTGAGCTTTTCCTTGAGCGGGAGATAGTTCTCGATGATGCCGTTATGGACGACGACCAGGGACCCCGTACAGTCGCGGTGCGGATGGGCGTTCTCCTCGCTCGGCCGGCCGTGGGTCGCCCAGCGGGTATGTCCCAGCCCGCAGCGTCCCTCGAGCGGCGACGCCTTCAGGCTCTCTTCGAGGTCACGGATCTTGCCCTTGACCCGCCTGACCTGGATCGTGTTGTTATGGAGGATGGCGACACCGGCGGAATCGTAGCCCCTGTACTCAAGTTTCTTCAGGCCGTCCAGAAGAACAGGAAGCGCCTGCTTGGGCCCGAGATAGCCGATGATCCCGCACATTATTTCTTCCGTCTCCCTCTGACCCAGCCCGGCCTCTCGATCTGGCGGCCGCGGGCCACAGCCAGGGCTTCCGGCGGGACATCCTTGGTGATGACGGAACCGGCGCCGACATAGGCATCGCGGCCGATCCGCACCGGCGCCACGAGCTCCGTGCCCGAGCCGATAAAGGCGCCCCGTTCGATCCTGGTCTGGTATTTCCGGAACCCGTCGTAATTGCAGGTGATGGTGCCCGCCCCGATGTTGACGTCTTCCTCGACGATCGCATCCCCGAGGTAGGACAGATGCCCGGCTTTGGAGCGTTCCCCGAAAACCGTATTTTTCATCTCGACGAAATTGCCCACCTTCGCCCGCGGCCGGACAACACTCATCGGCCGGAAACGGGCGAACGGACCGACCTGGGCTTCTCTCTCGATGCGGCTCTTCTCGATTACCGTGGAGCTGAGGACTTTCACGCGGTCACCGAGCCAGGCGTCGGTGAGGTGGACAAACGGATAGATCCGGCACTGGGCGCCGATCTTCGTTTGACCTTCGATGACGACGGAAGGATAGAGGACCGTTCCCGGGCCGATGCGGACGTCCAGATCCACCCAGGTCGTCGCCGGGTCAAGGATGATGACCCCCCGGGATTCAAGCTCGCTAATCTTTCGCTCGCGCAGGAACATGATCGCCGTGGAGAGGGCGGCGGGAGTGCGGACGGCCAGCGATTCTTCCGGATGACGCAGACGATAGGAGCCGATTTTCCGGCCGCTCTTGGCCATCACTCCGATGAGGTCATCGATCCGTCCTCCCGCCCTTTGGCGCGGGCTGAGCTCATCGAGCGCTTCCAGGAGATCCCCGACCCGGGCCGCTTGGACGGGGAGCGGGCCGAGAGACGCGGCCGTGGTCAGAGAGTTTCCGTTTTTGCGATGGGCCGCCAGCAGAGATCGCAGGCTGCGCGGGCTGAGCAGCGCCAGGCGGGCGTCCAGGAGGACGAGGTCTCTGGTCTTATTCCTGGAGAGCACTTCCTTGGCCGAGAGGATGGCCCCGAGTGCTCCCCGCGTTTTCAGAGCCCTCAGGAAACGAACCTCGGGAAAAGATGGGGGGACGTCCGCGTCGCCCTCGCCGTCGCCGAGGACGGCCAGGAGCTCCCCGGGATGGAGGCTCTGGACCGCCTCGACGGCCAGCCTGAAGATGGACTTCCCGAGGAGGCGTTGCTGCAAAGAAACCGAGCGGGACCTGGGGCCCGCCCCTTCTCCTATCGTCCAGACAAGCGCCAGCGGGTTTCCCTTCATGTCAGACGGGTGATCAGCTTGAACTTCTTATCGTCCCAGAGGGGCGCGAAATCGATCTCGTTCTGGGCCAGGATGCGGTAGAACTTGTCCTTCTGGAACGCCTTCTTCAGGCACTCCATGGCCTCTTCCGTTTTTCCCATAAGGACATAGGCATCGGCCTGGAGAAAAAAGACGCGGCCCTCTTCCCCTTTCATCTCCAGGGCCTTTTCCAAGAGCTTCAAAGCGTCCTCATAGGCTCCGGAGTTGATCTTATAAACACTGTAAGACATGTAATCATCGAACGTCTTCAGGGAAACGATTTCTTTCTTCCCCTTTTCCCGGGTGATCTGAAGATAGATCTTGACCCTGTCAACGAGCTCCTTTTCCGTATCGTGCTTTTCCAGAAAAGCTTTCAGCAGCTCCTCGGCCTTGTCGAGTTTTCCCTTATGGAATTCTTTCATGGCTTCGCCGTAGGCGGACAAAGCCTTCACGTAGGCATCTTTTTTTATCTTCTCTTCCTTCACCGCGATCTCCTGACTAGGGCAATTGTGAGTGGGTTCATTCTAACCCAGAGCGCCCCTTTTGACAAGGAGCGCGCTCTCAGCCCCTGAGGAAGCGGGGGGCAACCGTCTCCTCGAAAGCCCAGAAACCGGGGTTCTCGAGGAGGAAGAGGACGGCCCGGAGATGGAGGCGATGGCCGGCCCGTTCCGCCTGAAAGTGGCCGAGCAGAGGATGTCCGAAGAGAGCCAGGTCGCCGATGAGGTCCAGCACTTTGTGGCGGACGAATTCGTCCCGGAAGCGGAGGGAACCGCTGATGACCCTGTCTTCATCGAGAACCACGGCGTTGTCCATCGTCCCACCGAGGGCCAGGCCGCGCTTCTGGAGCTCGGCCACGTCCTTCAAAAATCCGAACGTCCGGGCCGGGGCGATCTCTTGAAGAAAAACTTCCCGGGTCAGGTCGAAGGATATCTCCTGCCGGCCGATGAGCGGGTGGGTAAAATCGATGGCATAGGATACCTTGAGGTCGGGGGCGGGCGAGAAGGACAACCTGGCCCCTGCTTCTTCGAGAGTGTGCGGCTTGAGCAGGCGGACCACCTGTCTCTTCCGGCGGGTCGGAACGACGCCGGCCTCCAGGATGGCCCGGGCCAGAGGGGCCGCGCTTCCGTCCAGGATGGGGATCTCGCTCCCTTGGAGCTCGACGTCCAGACTGTCAAGGCCGAGCACGTACAAAGCCGCCATGAGATGCTCCAGAGTCTGGATGCGGCCCGACTCGAAGACCAGGCAGGAGCAGTTCAAGGCGTCGATCCTCCGGGGATCCGGCTCGACCTCCAGCCCGCCCAGGTCCAGCCGTCGGAACAGGATCTTCCCGGAGTGGGACGGCTTGAGGGTTAAACTGACCTGCTCCCCGGAGTGAATGCCGACACCGGAGAACGAAATCTCCCGCTTGAGCGTCTGCTTCCTGAACATTTCTCTGATCGGTCACTAGTATACTCTACGACCGGCATTTCCTGTCAATCGCCCGGGACAGGATCATGAGGAACCAATTATGAATGGATAATATAAATAATATTGGGCGCAGGAAGCCGCCCTGAAGCCCCCGTAGCGGAGGGGGGACCCGTCGGCTTCTCCGACGGGGGGAACCGACGGGACTGGTTCCCCGGGGTGCGGGGGCCGAGGGCGGCTTCCTGCGCCCAATAGAATCACCCAAACGGAAATACTCGCGCCTCATCACCTGATTTTGTTCAACGGCCCCGGGTATGGTAATATATCGGGCATGAAAACGGAGTTGGAAGAGGTCCTAGAAAAGGTCTCTTTGGGGAAAATGTCTTCCCGGAAGGCCTTCCAGAAATTGAAGGATTATCCCTACCAGGACCTCGGTTTCGCCAAGATCGACCACCACCGGGAAGTCCGGAAAGGGTTCCCCGAGATCATCTTCGGCCAGGGAAAAACCGATGGACAGATCATCAAGATCGCCCGGGAGATCTGCAAAAGGGGAAACAGTCTGCTCATCACCCGGGCCGGTCCTCGGATCTATCAGAAGATCAGGCGGAAGATCCCCGGCTGTCGCTACGATCCCCTGGGAAAAACCATTAGCCTGAAAAAAAAGCGCCCGGCGCCGGGCCGGGGGAAGATCGTCATCATCACGGCCGGAACATCGGATATCCCAGTGGCTGAGGAGGCCTTCGTGACCTGCGAGATGCTGGGTAACGAAGCCGAAAGGATCTACGACGTCGGCGTGGCCGGGCTTCATCGCCTCTTCGGGGAGATGGAGAAAGTCAGAAAAGCCCGTCTGATCATCGCCGTGGCGGGCATGGAGGGCGCTCTCCCCAGCGTTTTGGCCGGGCTGGTCAGCGCGCCCATCATCGCCGTCCCCACCAGCGTCGGCTATGGAGCGAGCTTCCAGGGCATCTCGGCCCTCCTGGCCATGCTCAACTCCTGCCCCGGCGGTGTGGCCGTGGTGAACATCGATAACGGGTTCGGGGCCGCCTACCTGGCCAGCCTGATCAATCATCTTTAGAAATGCTGACAAACAAAGAAAAACGGGCCCGGCTTGCTTGACAACGGAGAGGTCCCTCCCTATATTTACTAAGACCTTTTCCCCCTGACCAGCGCCAAGAATGGAGATCATCGACCAGATCAGGCAAGCCGCCGATATCGTCGACATTGCTTCCCTGTACACCGCACTGAAAAGACGCGGCCGAAAACATGTCGGACTCTGCCCCTTCCATTCGGAAAAGGACCCCTCCTTCACCGTGGACTCGGAGAAGCAGCTCTTTCACTGCTTCGGCTGCGGGGTGGGCGGCGATGTTTTTACGCTGGTCATGGAAAAGGAAAACCTCACCTTCCCCGAAGCGTTGAACTACCTGGCCGAGAAATATCATATTCCTCTGCCCCAGAAAACCAGGCTTTCACCCGAGCTCCAGAAGCTCGAGGAGAAGGTCTACAAGGTCAATGAGCTGGCCCTGGCTTTTTATCGCCGCAACCTTTTCCAAACGAAGGAGGGTGAAGCCGCCCTGGCTTACTTGAAGAAAAGAAGCCTATCTTCCGATACTCTCGAGACTCTCAAGGTCGGCTACGCGCCGAATTCCTGGAACGCCCTGTTGGGCCACTTTCAGGGGAGAGGCACGGAGCCCGCTCTCCTGGAAAAGGCCGGCCTTGTCCTCCCCGGCCAAAAGAGGTCCGAATATTACGACCGTTTCCGGGGCCGGATCATTTTCCCCATCTTCGGCCTGACCGGAAAGATCGTCGCTTTCGGCGGCCGGACGGTCGCCGAGGCCACGCCCAAGTACCTCAATTCCCCCGATACACCGGTCTATTCCAAAGGAAAGACGCTCTACGGACTGAACTGGACCAAGGAGGCCGTCCGTGAGGCCGGAGAACTCATCCTGGTCGAAGGCTACACTGATTTCGCATCGCTTTACCAGGCGGGCATTCGGAATGCCGCCGCTTCGCTGGGGACCGCTTTGACCCCTCATCAGGTCGGCCTGGCGAGGCGATTCGCGCCCCGGATTATCATCAACTATGACGGCGATCCGGCCGGGCAGAACGCCGCCCTCCGGGCCATCCCACTCTGTTTCGAAAAGGCCGTCCAGACTCAGGTCCTCATTTTGCCTCAAAGTCTTGATCCGGACGGCTTCGTCCGGAAATTCGGACACGAGCCCTATCTCGACCTGGCCGGGAAGAGCGCCTCCGGGCTCCAGTTCCTGGTCGACATGACCGTCCGGACGGGACGGATGAACGTGCCCGAGGAAAAGTCCAGGATCATCAGAAGCATCGTCACCGAGCTCAATAAGATCCCCGATTCGATCGTGAGGAGCGAATACCTCCGGCAGGCCAGTGACTATCTGGGAGTGGAGGAATCGCTCCTCCGCCAGATCATCGAAAAGCCGGCACCCGGAAAGACCGGCGAGGAAAAAGTGCTCCTCTTTCCCGCCGAAAAGCGCCTTCTTCAGATTCTGCTCGAAGACCAAGAGCTGGCAGCCGACCTCCTGAAGCAGGTCGAGGAGGAAGATTTCCGAGGACTGCGGAGCGAGGCGGCGCTGGTTTTTCTCCTGGATTGCGCGCGGAAGGGAAAACGAGTCCTCTTTTCCGAGTTGAGCAGTGCCGTCGGGCCCGAGCTTTGGGGGCAGGTCTCGGAGATGATGCAGGAAAGGTCGGGCCGGGGCACTCCCGAGGAAGCGCTGGACTGTTTGCAAACCCTGCGCAAGACGGCCCTCGCGGGCCGGCTGCGCGCCCTCCAAAAGGAGATCGTCCGCTGCGAACGAAACGGGGAGAAGGAAAAACTGGCCCGGCTTCTCTCCCAAAAGCAGGACCTGACCAGGCAAATCCTGGCGATGTGATATAATATTTCCGCCTTGAGGTAACCGCTTTGTCGATCGACCAGAAGTATCGAAGGGAAGAAATCGATCAGCTTCTCACCAAGGGAAGAAAGCAGGGCTATCTTCTCTTCGAGGAGATCGATAAAACCTTCCACGAAGAGACGAGCCCGGAAAAGAAGTTCGACGAGTTCCTCAGCTCGATGGATGATTACGGGATCAAGATCCTCGGCTTCAAGAAGAGCGGCCCTTCCCTCAAGAAAGCGAAGGACAACCAGGTCTCCGTCCACGGGCTGGAGCGGACGACCGACCCTGTCAAGCTCTACCTGCGCGAGATGGGCAACATCTCGCTGCTCACCCGGGAAGGCGAGATCGCCATCGCCCGGGAGATCGAGCGGGGAGAAAAGTCGATCATCACGGCCCTCTCCAAGACCCGTCTTGTCCTCAACCAGGTCCTCGCCCTGGAGGAGCAGATCAAGACCAACCTCCTCATCTTCCTGGAGATGTTCGACCTCAGCGACGATGAGATCACTGAGGACAAGCTGGAGGGGAAAAAAGAGGAAGTCCTGTCCAAGATCAAGAAGATCCAGGCCCTCTGCCGGAAGCTGGACAAGATTCCCACCGCCAAGAAATACAATTTCGCCCGCGGCCGGATCATCGTCAAGATGAGCCGATTGATCCAAGAGCTCAACATCCGGCCGAGCGAACGGGAAAGGATCATCTTCTCTCTCCGGGCGAACCTCAGGAAGATCAACGATCTCGAAGACACCAAAGAAGAGCTTACCCTGGCCCTGAAGCGCGCCCGGGGGAAAAAGAGCCAAGCGGCCCTCAAGCAGAGGCTAAGGGAGGTCGGCAAGCGGCTCCGGACTTTCCACAAGGAGATCGGTCTCGATGCCCAGAACCTGCGGAAGACCCTCCGGGCCATCACCACCGGCAAGAAGATCAGCGACCAGGCTAAAAAAGAGCTCGTGGCCGCCAACCTCAGGCTCGTCGTCTCGATCGCCAAGAAATACAGCAACCGCGGCCTGCAGTTCCTCGACCTCATCCAGGAAGGGAATATGGGATTGATGAAGGCGGTCGATAAGTTCGAGTACCGCCGGGGGTACAAGTTCTCGACCTATGCCACCTGGTGGATCCGGCAGGCCATCACCCGGGCCATCGCCGACCAGGCCCGGACCATCCGTATCCCCGTCCACATGATCGAGACCATCAACAAGCTCATCCGGGTGTCCCGCAGCCTGGTCCAGGAGGTCGGCCGGGAGCCGTCGAGCGAGGAGATCGCCAGAAAGATGGACTTGCCTGTGAACAAGGTTCGCAAGATCATCAAGATCGCCCAGGAGCCGATCTCTCTCGAGACGCCCATCGGCGAGGAGGAGGACAGCCACCTGGGGGATTTCATCGAGGACAAGCTGATGCCCTCGCCTCCCGACACGGTCATCCATATCAACCTGCGCGAGCAAATCGAAGAAGCCCTCAAATCCTTGACCGAAAGAGAGGCCAAAGTCCTGAAGATGCGCTTCGGGCTGGGGGACGGGAACGAGCACACCTTGGAAGAGGTCGGCCAGCAGTTCAAGGTCACCCGTGAGAGGATCCGCCAGATAGAGGCCAAAGCCTTGCGGAAGCTCAAGCATCCCAGCCGCAGCCGGAAGCTCCGCTCATTCACCGACAATCATTAAGGGGGACGTTCCTCATTAAGGGGGACGTTCCCCAAAGGGACACCCTACCGCCTCCGCAATCATTAGAGGACATCATAAACAAACGCAGGGTGTCCCTTTGGGGAACGTCCCCCTTGTTTGACTATCCGGGACGGATTTGTTATAAGAAGGCGGAGGGCCTATAGCTCAGCGGTAGAGCTACCGGCTCATAACCGGCAGGTCCCAGGTTCGAATCCTGGTAGGCCCATGTTGATTTCGAGGAAGAGATGTGGAAATCGATTTCGAGAAGCTGATCCAGCTCCAGCAATTGGACATGGAGATCCGGCAGCTTTCTCTCTTCCTTGAAGGTATCCCTCCCCAGATCGAAAACATCGACAAGAAGATCGCGGAAAGCAGCCTCATCGCGGCCGCTGCCAAGGAGAAGATGACCGCCAGCCAGAAAAAGAGACGCGAGCTCGAGACCGAGGTCAAGGATATCAAGGCCCATATCGGGAAATACAAGCGCCAGCTGAACGAGGTCAAGACCAACAAGGAATATACGGCCCTCCTCAAGGAGATCGAAGAATCCGAAAAGAGAGTGGATCGCCTCGAGGAAGGGTTCATCGCCGAAATGCTCCTGGAGGACGACATCCAGAAGGATATCAAGGAGGCCAACCAGAAGCTCGCCGAAACCCAGGAGACTCTATCCCGGGAGAAGAAGGCTATCTTCCAAAAGAAGAAGGAAGCGGAAGACAGAGTTCAGCTGCTCGGTCGAGGCAAAGCCGATCTCCTGCCCGC
Organism: Candidatus Desulfaltia sp.; assembly: GCA_035528895.1. Classification (GTDB taxonomy): domain Bacteria; phylum Acidobacteriota; class Aminicenantia; order Aminicenantales; family UBA8522; genus UBA8522. The sequence continues at coordinate 48,631 of DATKXS010000157.1, read as the reverse complement.
GATACCTGCCGCGCAGGTTGATCTTTATCTCAATATCTCTCGCAAGAAGGGCGGCATCGTCCTTTCCCCCGTCAGGGACGATTTCTGCGACTTGTGCCACGTGCGCATCCGGCCGCAGGTCCTGAACGAACTGCTCTCCACCCGCAAGCTCATCCTCTGCGAAAACTGCGGCCGCATCCTCTTCTGGCGGGAGAAGACCGACGAAACCTCGACTGAAGCCGAAGTGACCGAAGCGAAGGCCAAATAGGCCTACCCGCTATTTTTCTCCTCCTCGTACAAGGCATCGATCAGTTTTTTGTATTTCTGTTCGATGATGTTCCGCTTGACCTTGAGCGTGGGCGTCATCTCTCCCTTTTCGATCTCAAAATCCCGGTCGAGGAGGGCGACACGCTTGATCCTTTCGTATTGAGCCAGATTGGGGGTGGCCCGATCGACCTCAGCCTTGAGGAAGTTGACGACCTTCTCGTTGCGGACGAGTTCGGCCTGGTTGGAGAAGGAGATGCCGCTGGAGCGGGCATACTCCACGATTTTCTCGAAGTTGGGCACGATCAGGGCGCAGACGAACCTGCGCCGGTCGCCGATGACGACGGCATTGGAGATGTAGGGGTTGGTCTTGAGGATGTTCTCGATCGGCTGGGGAGCGATGTTCTTGCCGCCGGCCGTGACGATGATGTCCTTCTTGCGGTCGGTGATGACCAGAAAGCCGTCCTTATCGAGATGGCCGATGTCGCCGGTGTGGAACCAGCCGCCCTCGAACGCCTCCAGGGTCTCCGCTTCCTTCTTGTAATAGCCTTTCATGACGTGAGGGCCGCGGGTCAGGATCTCGCCGTCCGGCGCGATCCGGGCTTCCACCCCCGGGATGGGCTTTCCGACCGTCCCGAATTTCAGGTTTTCGAACGTATTGACGGAGATCACAGGCGAGGTCTCGGTCAAGCCGTATCCCTCCAGGATAACGAGCCCCAGGGCGTAGAAGAAGTCGGCGATATCCTTGGACAAGGGCGCTCCGCCGGAGACGAAAAAGCGCACCCGTCCCCCCATTTTCTCGACGATCTTGGAGAAAACCAGCTTCTGGGCCAGATTCCGTTTTCGCTGGAGTCCCGCGCTGATCGGCTCGTTGTTCAGCTTACGGCGACCGAATTCCTTACCCACTTTGAGCGCCCAGAAGAAGATCCTCTTCTTCAGGGTCGAGCTGGAGAGAACGTTGTCCATGACCTTGGCGTAGATCTTCTCGAAGACGCGGGGCACGCTGACCATGATGTTGGGCCGGATCTCCAGCAGGTTCGCGGCGACCGACTCGATGCTTTCAGCATAGCAGATATGGCAGCCCTTGAAGACATAAGTGAAGGTGACCATTCTTTCCAGAACATGAGAAAGAGGAAGGAAGGAAAGAACGGTATCCTTATCGGAAAACTCGATAATCTCCGAAACGGCCCTAACGTTGCTCAGGAAATTATCGTGGGTCAGGATGACTCCCTTGGGAACACCGGTCGTTCCGGAAGTATAGATCAGGGAGGCTTCATCTTCAGGTCGGATTGCCCGGGCCAGGGACTCGAAAAGCGCCGGGTTCTGCTCGTCGAGCCGGCGTCCTCTCTCCAGGACCTGGCTATAGGTAAGGAGGCCGGCCGGCGCCTTCTCCATGAAGCTGACGTAATAGCGGACCTTGGTTAAGCTGGGCCCAACGGCCTCGACCCTTTTCCATAGATCTTCGCAGGAGACGAAGACGACCTTGGCGTCCGAATCGTCGATGATGTACTTGATCTGCTCGGAGACAAGGGACGTATAGATGGGGACGGTGATCGTCCCCAGACACAGGTTGGCATGATCGGCGATCACCCATTCGGGCCGGTTCTCTGAGAGGATGATGACCTTATCCCCTTTTTGCAGCCCCAAATCTTTAAGTCCCAGGCAGAGGTGTTTCACCTGCCGGCCGAATTCTTCGGTCGAGATAGGCTGATACCGGCCGTCCTTCTTATAAAGCATGAAGTCCGGTCTGGGATAGTTCTTGACGGTGTCCACAAGGACCTGGGCGAGTGTATCGGCCATTCTTCCCTCCTCCGGTTCGGGATGTGGGTCAATTGTAGGTTCGTCAGGAATCGGCTGTCAAGCACAAAGTGAAACCGCCTGCCGGATCGACGGTTGATGCGGGCATTGGCAGCCCGATGTTTCGGCCCCTCATCTATATCCGGGAGGAGAGAGAACGCGGGGCGATATCTTGAGGCTCAGCTCTCGCTGGCCTTGGCCACCGAGCAAATCCTGTCCCCGTTCTCGAGGTTGATCAGGCGGACGCCCTGGGTGGCCCGGCCCGTCGCCCGGACCTGCTTGGTCTGGATGCGGATGACCTTGCCGCTCTCGGTGACGATGAGAAGGTCGTCCTCGGCCACTCCCAGCACGGCTACGGCCGGGCCGATCTTCGGGGTGATCTTGAGGTTGATCAGGCCCTTGCCGCCGCGGCGCTGTTTCCGGTAGAAACCGACCTCGGTTCTCTTTCCGTAACCCTTTTGGCTGGCCGTGAAGATGAATTTATCCTCTTCACCGATGGCCACCAGCCCGATGACCTCGTCCTTCTTGGCCAACCTCATCGCCCGGACGCCGGCGGCCGTCCTGCCCATCGGCCGGATGTCTTTCTCGCTGAACCGGATGGCCTTGCCGAGCTTGGTGGCTATGACGATTTCCCGTTTGCCTTCGGTCAGCCGCGTCCACAAAAGCTCGCTCTTCTTGCGCAGACTCATGGCGATGATGCCGCCCCGCCGGATGTTCCGGAAATCGCTCAGCCGGGTCTTCTTGATCAATCCGTCCTTGGCCATCATGACGATATACCTGTCCTCCGAGAAATCCTTCACGGCCACGACCGAGGTGGCCTTTTCGCCCGGCTGGAACTCGATCAGGTTGGCGATGGCCTTGCCCCGGCCCGAGATCCCGACGTCGGGGATTTCCAGGGCCTTGAGCCAGTAGACGCGGCCGTTGTTGGTAAAGCACAGGAGATAGGAGTGGGTCGAACAGACGAAGACGTCTTCCATGACATCCTCGGCCTTCATGCTGATCCCCCGTCGGCCCTTGCCGCCGCGCATCTGGAAGTGGTAGGAGGAAAGGGACGTCCGCTTGATGTATCCGGACTGGGTCGTCATGACGGCGACGTCCTCCTCCTTGATCAGGTCCTCGGGCCGGATGTCGGTGATGACCTCGTCGCGGATCTCGGTCCGGCGCTCGTCCCCGTAATGCTCTTTGATCTCCTTGAGCTCGTCGATGATGATCTCCTGGATGAGCTTCTCGGAGCCGAGGATCTTCTTCAGCTTGGCGATCAGGGCCTTGATCTCGGTGTATTCCTGGACAATCTTGTCCCGTTCCAGGTGGGTCAGCCGCTGCAACTGCATCTCCAGGATGGCCTGGGCCTGGATCTGGGTCAGCTTGAACCGGGTCATCAGGCCGGTCCGTGCTTCGTCGACGTTCTTGGAGGCGCGGATGAGCTTGATGATGGCGTCGATGTGGTCGAGGGCGATGGTCAGTCCCTCCAGGATGTGGGCCCGGAGCTCGGCCTTCTTCAGATCGAAGCGGGTCCGCCGCCGGATGACGTCCTGGCGATGGGAGATGAAATACTTCATCATGTCCAGTAGCCCCATCATCTTGGGCTGCTTCTCGACGATGGCCAGCATGATGATTCCGAAGGACGTCTGCAGGGCCGTGTGTTTGTAGAGGTTGTTGAGGACGACCTCGGGCAACTCGCCCTTCTTGACCTCGAGGACGACGCGGATTCCCTCCCGGTCGGACTCGTCGCGAAGGTCGGCGATGCCCTCGATCTTCTTGGCGTTGACCAGGTCGGCGATCGACTCGATCAGACGGGACTTGTTGACCGCGTAAGGAATCTCTGTGACGACGATGCGTTCACGCTCTCCCTTTTCTCCATGTTCGATCATCGACTTGGCCCGGAGCTGGATGACACCCCGGCCGTCTCGGTAGGCATCCAGGATGCCCGGCTTGTTGAAGATGAATCCCCCGGTCGGAAAATCCGGCCCCGGGACGAAGTCCATGATCCTGTCCAGGGAAACGTTCGGATGCTGGACGAGGTAGACCAGGCCGTCACAAATCTCGGCCAGGTTGTGGGACGGGATGTTGGTGGCCATGCCCACGGCGATTCCCGAGCTGCCGTTGACCAGGAGGTTGGGGAACTTGGTCGGCAAGACCTCCGGCATGGTCAGGCTTTCGTCATAGTTGGGGATGAAGTTGACCGTGTCCTTCTCGATATCGGCCATCATCTCCGCGGCCGGCTTGGCCATCCGGACCTCGGTATAACGCATGGCTGCCGGTGGGTCGCCGTCGATCGAGCCGAAGTTCCCCTGGCCGTCGACCAGCACATAGCGCATGCTGAAGTCCTGGGCCATGCGGACCAACGTATCGTAGGCGGCCTGGTCCCCGTGGGGATGGTATTTTCCGATGACGTCACCGACGATCCGGGCCGACTTTTTGTAGGGTTTAGTGTGGGTCGTCCCCGATTCGTACATGGCGTAGAGGACGCGCCTGTGGACCGGCTTGAGGCCGTCCTTGATGTCGGGGATGGCCCGGCCGATGATAACGCTCATGGCGTAGTCCATATAGGAACGCCGCATCTCCTCTTCGAGGCTGACCACCGAGAGCTCGGCCGCCGGCGGCGGCAACGGCTGTGCGGACTTGTCCTGTTTCTTGTCCTTGTCGGCAGGGGTCATCGGTCAGGTCCTTTCGAAGATCGGATCAGATGTCAAGGTTGGTGGCCATCAGGGCGTTGGCCTCGATGAAGGCCCGGCGCCGCTCGACCTCATCTCCCATGAGCGTGTTGAAAACCTCTTCCGCTTCGACCGCGTCCTGGATCGAAACCTTGAGCAGAGCCCGGTTCTCCGGGTTCATGGTCGTGACCCAGAGCTGCTCCGGCGTCATCTCACCCAAACCTTTGTAACGCTGGATGGAAACCCCCTTCTTGCCCTTTTCATGGAGGTATTCGACGAGCTTGTTCTCGTTCTCGATGACAACGGATTCGCCGTTGCTGAGGACCTCATAGGGAGGCCGGAAGCCCTCGAGTTCCTTATAGATCTTGTAGAGGTTCTTGTACTCTACGGAATCCACCAGGGCCAGGTTCACCTTGCAGTTGATGGACATCCCGTTGATCTGGAACCGGATTCCGAGCTCATAAGCCTCATACTCCTCGTCTTTGTCCAGCTCGGTCTGCAGGCCCTTGGCTTCGACCAGCGAGCGGATCCGCCTCATCGCCTTTTTGTCTTGGAGGAACTCCAGGCTGTCCACTCCCTCCTTGATCAGGAGGTCGATGAGAAACCGTGGATAGCTCTTGCGCTCCAGAAGCTCGATGTAGTTCTTCTTCTGCATGATCCTCAGGAAAATCTTGCGGAATTTTTCGCCCTCGAAGACCTCTTTCTTGCCTTTGACCTTCACCTGAAAATCCTCCGAGATCTTCTTGACGATCCACTTATCGTAAGCCCGCTCCTCTTTGAGATAGAGGAGTTCCCGGCCCCGGGTGATCTTGTAGAGGGGCGGTTGGGCGATATAGAGGTGGCCCTGCTCGATCAGGGATTTCATGTACCGGTAGAAGAAGGTCATGAGCAGCGTCCGGATGTGAGAGCCGTCCACGTCGGCGTCGGTCATGATGATGACTTTGTGGTAGCGGAGCTTGTCGAGGGTCGACTCGGCCTCGCCGATCGCCGTCCCCAGGGCGGCGATCATCATCCCGATCTCTTCGTTGTTGAAGATCTTGTCCTGCTTGGCCTTCCAGACGTTGAGGATCTTTCCTTTCAGGGGCAGGATGGCCTGAAAGCGGCGGTCGCGGCCCTGCTTGGCCGAGCCCCCGGCAGAATCGCCTTCGACGATGAAGATCTCGGCCAGCGCCGGGTCGCGCTCCTGGCAGTCGGCCAGCTTTCCGGGGAGAGAGGTCGACTCGAGGACACTCTTGCGCCGGGCCAGGTCGCGGGCCTTGCGGGCCGCCTCGCGAGCCCGGGCCGCTTCCAGAGCTTTGAGGATGACCCTCTTGGCATTGGTCGGGTTCTCCTCGAGGTAAGCAGTGAGCTTCTCGTTGACCAGGGACTCGACGATCCCCTTGACCTCGGAGTTACCCAGCTTAGTCTTGGTCTGGCCCTCAAATTGGGGATCGCGCATCTTGATGCTGAGGACGGCGGTCAGGCCCTCCCGGCTGTCGTCCCCGGAGAGGGAACCGGCACTCAGATCCTTGAACAGGTTATTGGCCACAGCATAGTTGTTGAGACAGCGGGTCAGGGCGGCTTTGAACCCGATGAGATGGGTTCCGCCCTCCGTCGTGTTGATGTTGTTGACGAAGGTGAAGATCGTCTCGGTGTAGCCGGTGTTGTACTGAAAGGCCAGCTCGACCATGACGTCGTCTTTCTTGCACTCGAAATAGACCGGCCGGGGATTAAGGGCAGTCTTGTTCTGATTGAGGAATTGGACGAACTCGACGATGCCGCCCTTGTACTGGAACTCGTTTGTCTTGTTCACCCGTTCATCGCTGATCGCGATCCGGATTCCCCGGTTGAGGAAGCTGAGTTCCCGCATCCGCTGGGTCAGGATCTCGAAGTTGAACTCGGGCGTTTCGAAGATCTCGTCGTCGGGCCAGAAGGTGATCTTGGTCCCGGACTTCTTGGTCTTCCCGACCTGCTTCAGCCGGCCGAGGGGAACGCCCCTTTCGTAGCTCTGCGTGAAGATCCCCCCGTTCCGCTTGACCTCGAGATCCAACCGCATGGACAGGGCGTTAACGACCGAAACGCCGACGCCGTGCAGTCCGCCTGAGACTTTGTAAGTCTTGTCATCGAACTTGCCGCCGGCGTGGAGCATGGTCATGACGACCTCGGCCGCGGACTTCTTCTCCTTCTTGTGGGTCTCGACCGGGATGCCGCGGCCGTCGTCGATGACCGTGACGGAGTTATCGACGTGGATCTGCACTTCGATATTCTTGCAGAAGCCGGCCAGGGCCTCGTCGATGGAGTTATCCACGACCTCGTAGACAAGATGGCTAAGGCCCTCGGGTCCGGTGCTTCCGATGTACATGGCGGGCCGTTTGCGGACAGCTTCCAGCCCCTTCAGAACTTTGATGCTCTCGGCCGTATATTTTTTTTCTTTCATTGCGCTTATCTCATTGAAAAAGGATGATTTACGGATGAGAGGGCGGTAAAAAACCGGGCGTCCATTCTGATAAAAATATTATATCTGAAAAGGACCTGCAAGTAAAGCTGTTTTTGGGGGCATTTCCACAATATTTTGTGCTTGGTCCGGCTCATCATCACAATTTTTTGGGGCTCGCTCTCTGCGGCCGCGCCGCTTCCGGCCGGCGGCCGTTTTCTCTACTTTGAATAGACGAGGGCAATCGATTATAATTCCCATCCCAAGGTCAGAAAATGCCGGCCAACCTGACGCCCCAATACATCGAAGCCGAACGGAAATTCCGGGAGGCGAAGACTCCCCAGGAGAAGATGAAGGCCCTCGAGGAGATGATGGCCACGATCCCCAAGCACAAGGGGACGGAGAAGCTTCAGGCCATGCTCAAAACGAAGATGGCCAAGCTCAAGTCGGCCGCCCTAGCGAAGCCCATGGTGGCCCGGCACGGACCCAGCTTCCACGTCGAAAAAACGGGCGCTGGACAGGTCGTCGTCATCGGCCCCCCCAATGCCGGGAAATCGCGGCTCATCGCTTCGCTCACCGGCGCTCACCCGGAAGTCGGAGATTACCCCTATACGACCCGCACACCCGCTCCCTACATGATGAAATTCGAGAACATCCAGGTCCAGCTCGTCGATACACAGCCCCTTGCGCCCGACGACATCGAGACCGACCTGGTCGAGCTGGTCAAAGCGGCCGACGGCGTTCTGCTCGTCCTCGACCTGGCCGACCAGGAGACCGTTTCCATCCTGGAGAGTCTCCTTTCCAAGCTCGAGCAAAAACGAGTGGAGTTTCACGCCGAGAATCCGGCGTCCCCCCCGGAACCAGGCCGTTATCAGAAAAAAACTCTTTTCATCGGAACCAAGCGGGATTCTCCTCTTGCCGGTGAAAACCTCGCTTTCGTCAAGGAATATTTCGGAGGAAAGGTCGCGTTCTATCCCGTGTCGGCCGCGCGCGGCGACGGGCTGGACGGCCTCAAGAGAGAGATCTTCCTCCTCCTCGATATCATCCGCGTCTACAGCAAGACGCCCGGCAAGAAGGCCGATTTCAACGAGCCCTTCTCACTCCCCAAAGGCAGCACGGTGAGCGAAATGGCCAGCGCGGTCCACAAAGACTTTTTCGAGAAACTGAAATACGCCCGGGTATGGAGGAAAGGCTCGCTGTCACTGCAGGGCCAGATGGTCCACCGCGATTTCGCTCTCGAAGACGAGGACATCGTCGAACTGCGAATCTAGGCTCGGGATATATAGCTCGCCTTGTCTTAAGAGAATATGCTTGCTTTGTCTTTTTTATGAGGTGAGGGGTAGTGGCAGGAAAAACCCGTATGAGGAGTGAGCGGGCACGGTTTCGATGCCACTACCCCTCGCCTTGCCGAAATTAGGAGTGCCAGCTCGTCGCTTAAATTGGAAATTTGGGGACACGATGCCGAACTCAGAAATTCGGTTCATGTCCCCAAATTTCTATGCGCCCGCCTGGTGGACCTGCCGCAAGATGTGAAGATAATCCTCGGCGCTGGCTTCGCGGGGGTTGGAGAAGTTCGAATTGTTCTCGAAAGACTTCCGGGCGATGGCGACGAAATCGCCCCCCGGGATTCTCAAGTCCCGAAAAGAGGGGATGGAGAGGGAACGGGACAGGTCCTTGATTTTCTGGATGAGGGCGCGAGCGGCGTCATCCTTGGCGGCGGCCTCGAGGCCGATGGCGGCGGCGATGGCCGCGTACTTCTCTCTCGCCGCCGGAAGATTGAACTCCATGACGGGAGGCAGAAAAATCGCATTGGCGACCCCGTGCGGCGTGTCGTAGAGCGACCCGACGGATTCGGCCAAACAGTGGACGGCGCCGACATCACTGTTCCCGAAGGCCATCCCGGCCAGGAGGCTTCCCTTCATCTGCCCTTCCCTGGCCTCGCTATCGCCCTTGATATCTTGATAGGCCCGCGGGAGAAAGCGAAAGATCAGGCGGATCGATTCCAGGGCCAGAGTATCGGAGATGAAATTGGCCGGCTTGACAGTGAAGGCTTCGACGGCATGGGTGAGGGCATCCAGGCCCGTCGAGGCAATAAGATGAGAAGGCAAAGTCATGAGCAGGTCCGGGTCGACGAGCGCCGCCGCCGGATACATCCGCGTTCCCTTGATGCTCATCTTGAACTGGCGCCCAGTGTGAGTGATGACGGCCACCCAGGTAACCTCGCTTCCAGTGCCACAAGTTGTGGGAATCGCGAATACGGGAAGAGGAGCGGTCTTGTAGCGCTCCCGACCTTCATATTCCTCGATCCGGCCCGGATTCGTCGCCAGCAGGGCGATCGCCTTGGCGGCATCCAGGGCGCTGCCGCCGCCGACTCCGACGATGAGGTCGGGACGGAGAGTCCGGACGAACTCCCCCGCTCTGTCAATGGTGCCATGCCTGGGATTCGGCTCGACCTCGTCATAAACGGCCACCGGAGATAGATGGGCCAGAACCTTCTCGGCAATTCCGGCTTCAACGACACCTCGATCGGTGACCAAAAATGGGCGGGAAGAACGGAATTCATCCTGGACAACTCGCCGCAATTCAGCGAACGTGCCCGCCCCAAAGATGACGGCTGTGGGCATATGGTACAACATGTCGAGCCTCCTATCACATTAGACAGATGTTTTTTTTGGGAATGGGTGGCATGGCGCTTGTCTCCGAGCGACCGAGCGGATGGGGTGGGTGGGCGGGTCTTGAGCGAGGTCGGAGGAGATGCGCCATGACAGGTCCCATTCTACCGCTTTCGGAAATTCAGAGCCGGCTCATCGCTCATGTCCATGATGGCCGCGAACAGGAGCTGGGCGATGTCCTCCATGATCTCCGGCCTGACGCTTTCGAGGTTATCGCGGGTGTTGTGGTAGGAAGGAGGCCGGTCGACAGGATCGCTCTCGGAGGCGCCGACCGTGACGCCGGGCACTCCTTTCCAGAGGAAGCGCGCCGTGTCCTGGCGCGGCCGGGCGATGTTGGCGAAGTGGGACGCTTCGATCACGCGGTGGATGTAATGGCTGTTTGCCTTCTCGAGAAATCCGTAGAGATCGGGAAAGTTCTTTCCCGCCAGGACCCCGATTTTATCGCCGCTGCCGGGTCCTTCCATGTTGATGAAGGCCGCCGTTTTTTCCAGCGGGAAAACGGGATGGTTGACATAGAACTCGGAACCCGCAACGCCCTGCTCCTCCGCCCCGAAAAACAGGAACATGACCGAGCGCCGGGGTTTGACCGGACACTTGGACATGGCTTCGGCAACGCCCAGCATGACCGCCACCGCCGTAGCGTTGTCGTTCGCCCCGGGCATGAGCTCCCAGAGACGACCGAGGTGGTCGAGGTGCCCGCCGAGGATGATGAGCTCGTCCTTGAGGACGGGGTCGGCGCCTTCGATGAGCCCGATGACGTTGGCGCCGATACCGTCAGGATGATGTTCGGTCAGGTTCTTGATGGTGAAGACCTTGCCCGTGGCGAAGGACTGCGGCCTCAAGGTCTCCCGGATCCTCTCCACGGTCGCCTTGTGGTCGCGTCCCGTGCCGGCGAAGACATCGGCGATGACAGCATCGCCCACGTGACTGTAGATGAAACCGGCGTCATAGGAATTGTTGGGATTGCCGATCGGCCCGTAATTGTAAAGCATGCCTCTGGCGCCTTGGACGACCGCGTTCTCCAGTTTATACTGGTGAAAAGAGTAAGGCCGCCATCTCTTGAACAGGCCGGCATCCTTGTCGGGCGAAACCGGCACCTCCCTTTCCATCAGCAGGATCTTGCCCTCGACGTTAACTCCGGCATAGTCGTCATATCCGAGCTCCGGCGCGGTCACGCCATACCCGACATAGACGACTTCGGCCGTCACCTCCCCTGATCCCGAGGTCCCTCCGGGGATAAACTCGTCTTCGTAACGGTAATATTTCCTGACTTCAGCGCCGTTGATGGGCAGCCGCAGATAGACCTTACAGCCGGGAAAGACCAGGGTGTAGGGATTGGGAAAAGACTGCTTGTAGCCGCCGCCGTCGCCCCCGGGCTGAACTCCCCACTTTTTCAGGAGCGAGGCGACCCAGTCGGCGCAGGCGTCGTACTCCGGAGTCCCGGTCAACCGGCCGCCGTATTTCTCCGAGACCAGTTCTTTAACGTAGCCATAAAGTGTCTGGCTTGAGATCGTGTGGAGGCTGCTGAGGATCTTCTGTTCGTCTCCAATCGTCTGTGAAGCGGATCGGCCGACGGCGCTTGCAACTGAAGAGATCGAAGCCAAAAGGATGAGGCCGGAAAGCACCCGAGATGTTCCTCTTTTCATCTTTGCCTCCTGTAGGAAGAGCCTTTTTATCACAGCACCGGGAGCGAATCAAGAATCCCTTGGGGCGGCCTCCTGCGACCAATGGAATCACCAAAACAGAAATGATTACCCGCAGCGATTCCTGAGCCTGGTTGATTTGGGCTGCCGTTTCTGATATTTATGGTCTCCCCAACAAAAACCGAGGAGGTTCGTCATGACCAACCGACTGCTCCTTGTGCTCGTCGTCGGCGCCTTCATGGCCTTCTCCGGCGGAAACGCCGAGGCGGCCAACCCGAAGGTCCTGCTGAAAACGAGCCGGGGCGACATCACCATCGAGCTCTACCCCGATAAAGCTCCCGTCACGGTCAAGAATTTCCTTTCCTACGTGGAGGCGAAATTCTATGACGGTCTGATCTTCCACCGCGTCATCAAGGGATTCATGATCCAGGGCGGCGGCCTGACCGCCGACCTCGCCACCCGGCCGGCCAAGGCAGCGATCAAGAACGAGGCCGGAAACGGGCTCAAGAACACCCGCGGCACGATCGCTATGGCCCGCTCGGGAGAGATCGACAGCGCGACCTGCCAGTTCTTCATCAACCATGTGGACAACGATTTCCTGGATCACCGGGACGAGACGGCGGAGGGATTCGGCTACTGCGTTTTCGGCAAGGTCATTTCCGGGCTCGACGCCGTCGACGCCATCGCCACGACACCGACGATGATGGTCCACGGCATGGAGGATGTCCCCCGCGAGGCCGTGACCATCATTTCCATCCGGCGGGTCGAAAACTAGCCGTCTGCCCCGGCGTCGAAAGGAGGAGGGTATGAAAAGGCGTTTTCTCGTTTTCCTCGTTTGTTCTCTGGCCTTCTCGACGGGTGGGCTCTTATCGGCCGCCGAGAAGCTGGCCGCCGATGTCCGGAATGCATTGAACTCCATCCAACCTCTGGAGGCATATTCCTACTGCAAGACTCTCTCCTCAGAAAAGTTCGCTGGCCGGCTGACCGGCCATGAGGGCTACACGGCCGCGGCCAGATGGGCGGCCGCCAAATTCAAAGAATGGGGGCTCAAGCCGCTCAGCCGGGAATCGGGATACCTCCAATCCTATCCCTCGCCCTATGTCATCATCGACCGGGCCGGGCTGACGCTCTTCCTGGAGGAGAAGCCCGAGGGCTCCAAGGAAACGACCGTCAAAGAGGTCAAGCTGGAGCCGGAAAAGGAGTTTCTTCCCCTCCTCTTCAGCGACAGCGGCGACCGCACCGGCGAGCTCGTCTTCGCCGGCTGGGGCATCAGCGCGCCCGATCTGGGATACGACGATTATGCGGGACTGGACGTCGCGGAAAAGTTCATCCTCTGCTTCCGGGGGACGCCCGACCAGGCCGACCGGCGCTTCGAGCCCCACGACCATCATCGCGCCCGGATGAAAACAGCCAAGGACATGGGTGCCTTCGGCCTCATCTACATCTACGACGAGATCGCCTCCAACCCCAACGGAGACTGGATCGAAGGCTTCTTGCCAGCCGAGATCAACGCCAAGGTCGCCGACATCGTCCTCAAGGAAAAAGGGATCACGGCCGCCGAACTCAGGAAAGACCTCGCCACCTATAAACGCCCCCTCTCTTTTCCGCTAAAGGCGAAGGCCCACCTCAAAGTCGAAGCCAGGCCCTTTCCGGAAGGAATCGGCTACAATGTTGTGGGCTATGTCGAGGGCTCGGATGCGAAGCTCCGTGAGGAGTGTCTTGTCATCGGCGGGCATTTCGATCACAACGGGCTCCACATGGGGCTTCTTTTTCCCGGCGCGGACGACAACGCCAGCGGGAGCGCGGCCGTCATGGAGATCGCCGAAGCCTTCGCTAAACTGGGGAAAAAACCCAAACGCTCGGTCGTCTTCGCCCTCTTCGGGGGCGAGGAGATGGGGCTCCAGGGCTCCTCCTATTTTGTCGAACATATCCCCCGGCCTTTCAGCAAAGTGGACACGATGTTCAACTTCGACATGGTCGGCGAAGGGGATGGCGCGGGCATCGGATACAGCGGGGATGTCCCCGAACTCAAAACCCTCATCGAAGAGGCCGATCAGCATGTCGGGACGCTCGGAGGCGCCTATCCGATCAGAGGGGTGGGCGTCAGGGGATCGGACCACGCTCCCTTTTACCAAAAAGGGATTCCCTGCGTCTCATTCCACTCCAACGGACCGCATCTTCACTACCACCAAACAGGCGACACGATTTACCGCATCAACCCCGACATCATCGCCGATGTGGTCAAGCTCGCGTTCCTGGGGGCTTATGCCCGGGCGAACCGCTAGCCGGTCCGGACGGAAAAATGAAGCTCCAGAGGGCCCGGGGGAGTAGAGAACAGAGAACGCCGGAAAGGTCATGACGGCTTCCAGAGTTTATTTCAGAATCCAGCGCCAGAAAAGGAAGCGCCTGCTCCTCATCCTCACGCTCCTCGCCGTTCTCACCGCCGTCGTCATCTTCGTTTTGACCCGGGTCGATGGCCAAAGGACCCCTCCCGTCCCGGCCAAGACGTGGGCGCCGGTTTCATCGGCCGTTCCCTCGCCCGCCCTGGCAGAATACCAGATCAGGGTTCGCCCGGGGGACACCATCGGCAAGATCCTATCCCGTTATGGGTTTTCTCCGGCCGATATCCAGGCACTGTATGACCAGATTAAGCCGGTCTTCGACCTGCGCCGTATCAGGGCCGGCCGGTTCCTCCGTCTCTATGCCGACCCATCCGGAGCCGTGGTGCGGCTGGAATACGATGTCGATGACATCAACTATTTGAGCGTAGAGAAACGAGAGGACCTGTTTCGGGCAGCGCTCGAGGCTCGTCCGGTCGAGACAGAGATCGGCATGGTCTGGGGCACGATCGAGGACAGCCCCATCCAGGCCTTCGACCGGCACGGAGAAGAGGATTCTCTGGCCCTGGCCTTCGCCGACCTTTTCGGCTGGGATGTCGATTTCTACATAGACATCAGGCAGGGGGATACCTTCAAGGTCATCTTCGAGAAAAGGTACCTCCAGGGAAGGTTCATCGGCTACGGGCAGATCCTGGCCGCTGAACTCCTCAACCAGGGAAAAATCCACCAGGCTTTCTATTTCGCTTCGCCCCCCGATACTCATAAGCCCGGTTATTACGACGCTCAAGGCCAATCACTGGAGAAAGAATTCCGGAAGTCCCCGATCAAGTGGGCGCGGATCACTTCCCGCTTTAGCCGGAGCCGGCTCCACCCGATCCACAAGGTGTACAGGGCGCACTACGGAGTGGACTACGCGGCTCAGGTCGGGACACCGGTCCAGGCCACGGCCGACGGCGTGGTGTCCTTCGCCGGATGGAACGGAGCCTCGGGCCGGATGGTCAGGATCCGGCACAAGAACGCCTATGAGACGATGTACCTCCATCTGCGGAGCTTCGGTCCCGGGATCCGTTCGGGGGCCCGGGTGAAGAGCGGCGGCATCGTGGGGTATGTCGGCTCCTCGGGGGATTCGACCGGCCCCCACCTGGATTACCGGATCAAGCGCAACGGCAGCTATCTCAATCCCCTCAGCGCCAAGTTCGACCCCGTCGAGCCGCTCAAGGAAGAGCTGCTGGGCGATTTCGGGAAAGAGATCGAGAAATACCGGCTTCTGCTCGCCGAGCCCCTCGTCCTGGTCGGCTCCAGTTTTTTCTGAGATGATCGAACACAAGAATCCTTTTCCGACCGTCGATATCATCATCGAGATCGAGCATGAGGACGGCCGTCCCGGCATCGTCCTGGTCGAGCGGAAATTCCCGCCTTTCGGCTGGGCCCTTCCCGGCGGCTTCGTCGAATACGGCGAGTCGCTGGAAGAGGCCGCCGTCCGGGAAGCTAAGGAAGAGACATCGCTCGACATCGTCCTGATCGAGCAGTTCCACACCTATTCCGACCCCGGCCGCGATCCTCGTTTCCACACCATCACCACTGTCTACATCGCCACAGCGCAGGGACATCCCCGGGCCCAGGACGATGCCCGGAATATCGGGATCTTCACCGAAGAAGACAGGCCTCGCCCTCTGGCCTTCGACCACGAACGGATCCTGGCAGATTACTGGAGGAAGAAAGATGTCGGCAGAAGATAGAAAAGGCCGTAAGTCCGCAAAAGACATGAAACTCAGGGAGCTCGTACGGGTCATGGGACCCGTCGAAGCCGAGGTCATCAAGAACTTCTTGGAGAGCCAGGGAATCTCCTGCATCCTCCAGGGGCAGATGGTTCAGTCCGTCTATCCGATGACCGTGGACGGCATGGGTGAGCTCAGAGTGATGGTCTCGGAAGACGACTTCTCCCTCGCCAAGGGGTTGCTTGCGAACCTTCCTCAGACGGAATAGGGAGGCCCAAGAGCCCGACCGGCTCCCTCTTATACTCATTTAATATCTCGGTAAAATATAGTTATTTTCTTTTAATTTCTGCTTGACATTTGTTTTTTGGTCCCCTATATTCTAAGCAAATGGGATAAATTGGGATAAAACGGGACAGATCTTAAGATGTTAATAGGCAGCTACACGGCGAAGATCGACAAGAGCGGACGGATCAAGATCCCCGAAAAGTTCCGGGCCGCGATCGAAGAGGAATACGGGAAGGACGTGTTCATCACCTCCCTGACCGACGAGGCCGTGCAGATCTATCCCCTGGCGGTCTGGGAAAGGATGACCGGGGTGGCCAAAGAGGGCGCGCTCCATCTCCGGCCGGATGTCCGCCGCTTCCTGCTCCGTGTCAACCGGAAAGGCACCAAACACGAAATCGATTCCAAGGGTCGGGTTTTGCTCACTCTGGCCTTGCGGGGAACGGCCAGGCTCCAGGATGAAGTGGAAGTCATCGGACTGAACGATCACTTGGAAGTTTGGAACAGAGAACTTCTGGACGAGAAGCTCGAGAAAAAACCGCTGACGGATGAAGATTTCGAGAACATCGCCGATCTCATCCCCCGCGGAAAATCGAATGATTGATCGTGGACATGTCCCCGTCCTTCTCCGCGAGGTGCTGCAGCTGTTGGGCGTCGCCCGAGAAGGCACCTACATCGACGGCACCATCGGCCTGGGCGGCCACTCCCTCGAGATCCTGAAGAAGAATCCGCGCGCTTCCCTCGTCGGGCTGGACGTCGACGAGCTCGCCCTGGATAGAGTCAAGGAGACGCTCGTGCCTTACGCCGACCGCGCCCGGCTCTATCAGGCGGACTTTCGTTGCCTACCCGAACTCGATATCGATTTCTCGACCGTCCGGGGATTGCTCCTCGACCTGGGCCTGTCCTCCTTCCAACTCGATTCTCCCGAACGGGGTTTCAGCTTCAACCAGGAAGGACCGCTGGACATGCGGATGGACCGGAGAAATAAAACGACCGCCTTCAAGATCATCGACACCTATTCGGAGCCGAGGCTCGCCCACCTCTTCCAGGAATACGGGGAGCTGAGGCAGGCCAAGAAGCTGGCCCGTGAGATCGTCACCCGCCGGAAGGTCAGGAAGTTTGAGACAACGATCGAACTCCGGCAGGTCATCGAGCAGGTCTGCCACTGGATCCCCCAGAAAGGCAAGGTCCACCCCGCGGCCAAGGTCTTCCAGGCCCTGCGTATCGAGGTCAACCAGGAACTCCAGGGAGTGGGGGAATTCCTGGAGACGATGGCCGGCCGCGTTCCCTCGGGCGCGCGCTTCGTGGTCATCTCTTTTCATTCCCTCGAGGACAGGATCGTCAAGCGCACCTTCGCCCGGTTGTCGGGAAGCGACGGCGGCCCCGCCGTCGTCCGCCTTCTCACCCGGAAACCGGTCACTCCCACCGAGGAAGAGACGGCCGCCAACTCGCGCTCCAAGGCGGCCAAGCTGAGGGCGGCGGAGAAGCTCTGATGGTCCGGAGGAAGTTCGAAAAAAAAGAGATCGCCGCGGCGGTCGGCTGCATCCTTCTGGCCATCGCCACCCTGACTTTCTATATCTGGCACCAGGCCGCTATCATCCAGCTCGGCTACCAGACCAGCCTGCTCGAGGAAAATATCGTCCGGCTGGGAGAGGATATCAAGAGACTGGAGACGGAGCGGGCGGCGCTGCTGGCCCTGGACAGGGTGGACCGGATCGCCCGCGAGGAGCTCCGGCTCGTCGAGCCGAAACCGGAGCAGATCATCTATGAGGACATCAGGCGGACCGATGACCCGACATGACTTCGGCCCTTCTTGCCAGAAACGCGTCCTCAAGCGGACGATCATTCTGGCTTTCTTCTTTTTCCTTTGGTTTGTCGTCCTGACCCTGCGGCTCATCCAGCTCCAGGTCATCGATTACCGACGCTTCCGTGAAGCGGTCACCCGGCAGAGCCAGCTCGAACGCGACATCGTACCGGAGCGGGGAACGATCTTCGACCGCCATGGCAAAATCCTGAGCCGGAGCCTGCCGGTGCCCACCGTCTTTTGCTTGTCCAACAATAAGGAACCGGCCGCTGTTCAGTTCGCCCGGGTGGAATCCTTGAAAAAGATCCTCAACCTCTCCGCCAAGGAGCTTACCGGGATCAAGACCAGGATTCAAGCGGGGGATTCGTTCATCTTTATCAAAAGGAAAATCAGCCAAGAACAAGCCGACCGGGTCGCCGGGCTCGACCTGAACGGTGTTCATTTTCAGGAGGAGAATAAGCGGTTCTATCCCTCCGGGATCCTGGCGGCCCACGTGCTCGGCGGAGTGGACGTCGATGATAGGGGCTTGGCCGGCATCGAGCTCCAGTACGACGCCAGGCTCGCCGGAGAGAAGGGCCGAAGACTGATCCTGAGGGACGCCAACAAGAGACGTTACGACTGGGAAGTCCTCAAGGAATCCACGCCGGGAAAGGATCTCATCCTGACCCTTGACGAGCCCATCCAATATATCGCCGAGCGGGAGCTCGAAAGGGCCGTCCGCGAACATGCCGCCGGCTGGGGAACGGTGATCATCTCTCACCCCGCCTCCGGAGAGATCCTGGCCATGGCCACCTGGCCGACCTACGACCCCAACGACTATCCGCCCTTGCCGCTCGAACGGGGCCGCAACCGGGCCATCCAACAGAACTTCGAACCCGGCTCGATGTTCAAGATCGTCACCGCCTCGGCCGCCCTGGAGGCCGGTGCGGTCGGTCTCGACGACATCTTCGACTGCAGCGAGGGAATGATCAGGGTGGCCGGTTGGACGATCAACGACCACAAAAAGATGGGGATACTCAGCTTCCCCGAAGTGATCATCCACTCCTCGAACGTGGGTACCATCAAGGTGGGTCAGAGAATCGGGCCAAACCATCTCTACCGGATGATCCAGGCCTTCGGCTTCGGCCAAAAGACCGGCATCGATCTTCCGGGCGAGGAGAACGGGATCTTCCACTCCCTGCACAAATGGAGCCGGACCTCTCTGGCTGCTCACTCCATAGGCTACGAGATATCGGTGACCGCCGTCCAGGTCCTCCAGGCCATGAACGTGTTCGCGAACCGAGGGGTCCTGATTCCCCTCCGGATCACAAGGGAAACGTTCAACCTATCTGGATTCAACCCCGACGTGCCGCCCGCCGGAGACAGGATCATTTCCGAGAGGACCGCCTCCGAACTCACCCGCCGCGTCTTCGAAGAGGTCGTCGCCAACGGCACAGGCCAAGCCGCCCAGGTCGAGGGCTTCCGGGTGGCGGGCAAAACCGGGACGGCTCGAAAATTGGACCATAAGCTCGGCGTCTACCTGGCCAGCCGGCATCTGGCGTCGTTCGTGGGCTTCGTGCCCGCCGACCGCCCGATGCTTTCGATAATCGTTGTGATCGACGAGCCGAAGTACAGCCCTCAGTACGGCGGGCAGGTGGCCGCGCCCGTGTTTCGCGAGATCGCCCGTCGGGTCCTGCTGTACTTGCGGCAGGTCCCGCAGTCGGGCCCGGCCCAGAAGCTCGTGACCGCTCAGCTCCGGAGCCAGGAACGCCCATGAAGCTCAAGGACCTGTTCAAGGACGTCCCGAACTGCCAGTTCAGCGGAAACGGCGAGACGGAAATCCTCGGCCTCACCCACTCCTCCAAGCAGGTCAAGCCGGGATTCCTTTTCGCCGCTATTTTGGGAGAAAAAAAGGACGGGTTCAAATTCATCGAAGAGGCCCGGCGGAGCGGCGCCGAGGCCATCCTCTCGGACCGACCCGGACCGCAGAAGTGGACATCTCCATGGGTCCAGACGCCGGACGTCCGGGAGGCTCTGGCCCTGGCCGCGGCCAACTTCTACGGCCACCCCTCGATGGGCTTGAAAGTCATCGGCATCACCGGGACCAAGGGCAAAACGACCTTGACTTATCTCCTCGAGTCCATCCTCCAGAAGGGGGAATTCCGGCCCGGCGTCATCGGGACCATCAACTACCGCTGGCCGAAGATGGTCCAGCCGGCCCCCCGGACGACTCCGGAAGCCCCCGACCTGCAGCGGATGATGAGCGAGATGCTGGAGCAAGGCGTGACCCACTGCCTCATCGAGGTCTCCTCCCACGCCCTGGATCTCAAGCGGGTCTGGGGAGTGCATTTCGACATCGCGGTCTTCACCAACCTGAGCGCCGAGCACCTCGATTACCACGCCTCGATGGAGGATTACTTCGAGGCCAAGAAAAGGCTCTTCTTCCTGAACGCCAAGAAGCGAACGGCGGTCGTCAACCTGGACGATCCCTGGGGAAATCGCCTGATGGCCGAGCTCCCCCTGACCACCATATCCTTCGGCCTCGAGCCGGCGGCGATCGTCCGGGCCGAGCAGTGCCGCTTCGCGGAGACCGGTATCAAAGCGGAAGTGGACTATCCAGGGGGACAGGTGAAGATCTGCTCGGCGCTGATGGGCAAGCACAATCTCTACAACATCCTGGCGGCCGTGGCTACCGGCCTGGCCCTGAACATCCCCGCGTCGACTATCAAAGATGGGATCTCGGCTCTCAAGACCATCCCGGGGAGGTTGGAGAAGGTGGAGAACACGTTGGGCTTCCATGTTTTTGTCGACTACGCCCACACCGACCAGGCCATGCGCAGCCTGTTGGAAGCCATCCGGGAGCTAAAGCCCCAACGCATCCTGCTCGTTTTCGGAGCGGGCGGGGACCGGGACAAGACCAAGAGACCGAGGATGGGAGAGGTCGCCGCGGCCCTCGCCGACCAGACCTTCATCACTTCCGACAACCCCCGCTCCGAGGACCCGCCGGCCATCATCGCCGACATCGAACAGGGTTTCATCAGCAAGGGCGCGAAGAACTACAGGATCATTCCCGACCGGAAAGAAGCCATCGCTCAGGCCCTGGCCGAGTCCCGGAAGGGCGATTACGTTCTCATCGCCGGCAAAGGGCACGAGGACTATCAGATTTTCAAGGACAGGACAATCCATTTCGACGACACCGAAGTCGTCCGCTCGATCCTCGGGACTCTGGAGGGAAAGCCCTGATGGTGGAGCTGCGGCTGGATGAAATCGCCGCCCGCGTAGCCGGGAGGATCGTGCAGGGGAACCCCTCTTCCCTGTTCCAGGCTTTCAATATCGACTCCCGTTTAAGCCAACCGGGAGAGCTCTTTTTCGCCGTCGTCGCCAAACGGGATGGACACGTCTTCATCCCCGACGCCGCCCGGAAAGGAGCCCGCGGCGCGGTCATCTCCCGGGACATCAAGCCGGTCGACCACGGGTTCTCGCTGGTGCGTGTCTCGGACACCGTAGCGGCGCTTCAGGCGCTCGCCCGGTCGGTCCTGGACGAGTACCGTCCCCGGGTGATCGGTATTACCGGGAGTATCGGCAAGACGACCACCAAGGAGTTCACGGCCGGCCTGCTCTCTCGGCGTTTCCGGGTGCTCAAGTCGGAAGGGAATTTCAACAATCGGCTCGGCCTGGCGCTCTCCCTGCTCAAATTCCGGCCGGGCCAGGAAATGGCCGTGCTGGAGATGGGGACGAGTGGGCCGGGGGAGATCCTGGCCCTCACCCGAACGGCCCCCCCCGACGTTGCGGTCATTACCAACATCAACCCCGTCCATCTCGAATTCTTCCACACCCTGGAGGCCATCGCCCAGGCCAAGAAAGAGATCCTCGACGGCGCGAAACCGGACGGAACCGCCGTCCTCAACGGCGACGACGACCTGGTCAAGGAAATCGGACGGGGCTGGAAAGGCCGGCGGATCACTTTCGGATTCTCCCGGGGCTGCGACGTCCAAGCCGCGGCCGTCCGGAAACTGGGGACGGCCGGGATGGTCTTCAAGCTCCGGCTGGAGGACAAGACCGGGGAGGTCCGTTTTCCTTTCTTTTACGAGGATTTCCTTTCCAACCTCCTGGCGGCCGTGGGCGCCGGCCAGGCCCTTTCTCTTCCCTTCGATGTCATCATCGAGGGTATCCCCCGACTGTCGCCGTTTCCGGGCAGAGGAAGACTGATCGATCTCGGCCACGGTCTTCAACTCATCGACGATTCTTATAACTCCAGCCCGAAGGCCCTCGAGGCCGCGCTTAAAGGGCTGGCATCTCTTCCCGCCAAAAGGAGAATCGCCGTCCTGGGAGACATGCTGGAGCTCGGCCCGGAAGAAGTCGCCTTCCACCGGCAGGCGGGGAAAGATGTCGTCGGCTATGGCTGGGACGTGCTTTTGGCCATCGGACCATTGGCCCGCCATATCGCCGAGGGTGCCCTGGCCGCGGGCTTTCCCGCAGCTCAGGTCCGGACATTCGCGACCTCGGAAGAGGCCGCAGCCCGGATATCCTCGCTCGTCGAGGAAGGAGACCTCATCCTGGTGAAGGGGTCCCGCGGAATCGGGACCGAGCGCCTGGTCGAGAGACTGGAAAACGATTTCAAGGAGAGTTGAGGTGTTGTACTGGCTCCTCGTCCCGCTTCGTGAATATGTCTCCTTTTTCAACGTGTTTCGCTACATCACCGTCCGCACCGCATTGGCCGGAATCACCGCCCTCTTCGTCAGCTTCCTCCTCGGCCCCTGGCTCATCCGGATGATGAGGAAACATCAGATCGGGCAGGAGATCCGTCCGGACGGCCCGCAGTCTCACCTGGCCAAGAAAGGGACGCCCTCCATGGGCGGTATCTTGATCATCGGCTCAACCCTCATCCCCACGCTTCTCTGGGGAAACCTGAACAATGCCTATGTCTGGATGGGGATGATCACGATCCTCGGCTTCGGCGGCATCGGGTTCTGGGACGATTACCTGAAATTCAAGAAGCGCCGGTCCCTGGGACTCAAGGGCCGGACCAAGCTTCTCCTTCAATTCACCCTGGCCGGAACGATCGGCCTGGCGCTCGTCTATATCGGGTTGACCGACGGCTTCAGCCTCAACCTGAGCTTCCCCTTTTTCAAGAAGTGGGTCCCTTACCTGGGCTGGCTCTACCTGCCCTGGATCGTCTTCATTCTGGTGGGGTCGTCGAACGCCGTGAACCTGGCCGACGGGTTGGACGGCCTGGCCATCGGGCTGACCTTCATCAGCGCCACGGCCCTCACGGCCTTGACCTACATCGCCGGCCATGTCAACTATTCGGGCTATCTGAACATCGCTTATGTCGCCCAGGCGGCCGAGTTGACCGTCTTTGCCGGCGCACTCTCCGGCGCCTGCCTGGCCTTTCTCTGGTTCAACTGCCATCCGGCCCAGATCTTCATGGGGGACGTGGGCGCACTTTCCCTGGGCGCGACGCTGGCCGTCATCGCCATCCTGATCAAGCAGGAATTCCTCCTCTTCACGGTCGCCGGAGTGTTCATCCTGGAGGCGGTATCCGTCCTTCTCCAGATGGGGTACTTCCGGATCTCGGGGGGCAAACGCGTCTTCAAGATGGCTCCCCTGCATCATCACTTCGAGCTCGCCGGTTGGCATGAGGAACAGGTCGTGATTAGGTTCTGGATCCTGGGGATCATCTTCGCGCTTTTCAGTCTGGCCACTCTGAAATTGAGATAGGAATGAATATCGCGGGAAAGAACGTGCTGATCGTCGGTTTCGGGAAGACGGGAAAAGCTCTGGCCGGTTTCCTGGTCCGCCGGGGCGCCCGGGTGACGATCAGCGAGATCCGGGAAGAAAAAAATCTGGGCCGGAAGGTTGCGCTGTGGAAGGGCAGGAACGTCCTCTTCGAGACCGGCCGGCACCTTCCGTTGACCTTCCTCAAAGCCGACATCATCATCCCCAGCCCGGGAGCAGCCGCCCTGCCCGAGATCAAGGCGGCCGAAAAAGCAGGTGTCCGAGTGCTATCGGAGATCGAGCTGGCCGCCCGCTTCCTCAAGGGAAAGATCGTCGGAATCACCGGCACGAACGGCAAATCGACGACCGCGACCCTGGCCCACAAGATCCTCAAGGAGGCCGGGCTCCATTCCTACCTGGCGGGAAATATCGGCACTCCCCTGATCTCTTTTGTCGAGAGGAGCCGGGACCACCATGTCTATGTCACCGAGATCTCGAGCTTCCAGCTCGCGCACACCGACACGTTCAGAGCGGCCGTTTCGGTGTTCCTCAACATCTCCATGAACCACCTAGATTGGCACGGGACGTTCGAGGAGTACTTCGGCGCCAAGAAGAGGCTGGTCCTGGCCCAGGGCCCGGGCGATATCGCCGTCCTCAACGCCGACGATCCGCTGGTCGGCGGATTGGCGCGCGATATCCCGGCTCGAATTTACCTTTTCAGCCGCCGCCGGGAGGTCCGCCGGGGATGCTTCCTCCGGGACGACTGGATCATATTGCGGGATGGAGAAAAGGAAGAAAGGCTCATGAGGTCGACCGAAATCCCTCTCCCCGGCCTTCACAACCTGGAGAACGTCATGGCGGCGGCACTTGTCGGATGGATCCTGGGCGCAGGGATGCGGACGATGCGTTCCTCGATCCGGACCTTCTCCGGTCTCGAACATCGCCTCGAGCGCGTCCTTTCGCTGCGCGGTGTCGATTTCATCAATGATTCCAAGGCGACCACGGTCGATGCCACGGTCAAGGCGCTCCAGAGTTACGACCGGAAGATCGTCCTCATCCTGGGAGGACGGGACAAGGGGGCCGATTTTCGGCTCCTCCGCCGGCCGGCAAGAAGGGTCGTCAAGCGAGTTATCCTCCTGGGCGAGTCCAAGGCGAAGATCGCGGCGGCGCTGCGGGGTGTTGTGCCATTGGCCGAAGCGCGGTCATTGCCTGAAGCTACGCGTCTAGCTTTCGTGGCCGCCGGGCGGGGAGAGATCGTCCTCCTGGCACCGGCCTGCACGAGCTTCGACATGTTCAAGAATTTCGAAGCTAGGGGACGCGCCTTCAAACGGGAGGTCCGGAAGCTCAAAGATTCCCTCCAAGGAACAAAGGCATAGACGATGGAGATATTCAGATCCTACGGCTTCGACAAGGCGCTCTTTGTGATCACCGTTATCCTCCTGGCCGTTGGATTCATCATGGTCTTCAGCTCTTCGGCCAACTTAGCGAGCGAAAAGTATAACCAATATCTCCATTTCTTCATCCAACAGGTCATCGGCGCGGCGGTAGGGATGGCGCTCGTTGTCTTTATCCTCACCGTCCGGAAGCCTTTCTACCAGAATACCGTCATCGTCTACGCGCTCCTGATCCTGTCGGTTTCCCTTCTCGCCGCCTGTTTCGTCATGCCGTCGATCGCCCGGGTCAACCGCTGGATCACTTTTTTCGGCATCCGCTTCCAGCCCTCGGAGCTGGCCAAGATCAGCCTGGTCCTCTTTCTCGCCCACTTCCTGGAGCGGAAAAAGGACCGGCTCGACGAATGGCGGGTCCTGATATTCCCCATCGCGGTCATGGCCCTGGTCACGCTGCTGATCATCAAGGAACCGGACTACGGGACGGCCCTGCTCATCTTCGCCAGCGGCGGCCTGATGCTCTATCTCGGGGGAGTCAAGCTCCGCAATCTGGCCGTATTGGGCGCGGCGGCCGGGATCGTGTTCGCCGTCTATCTCTTTTCGGCCAGCTACCGGGTCGAGAGGATTACCAGCTTCATGTCGCCGGACAAAGACATCATGGGGAAGGGCTTCCAGCCCTATCAATCCAAGCTCGCCGTGGGCTCGGGCGGGCTCCTCGGCGTCAGTCTGGGCGAGAGCCGGCAGAAGCTCTATTTCCTTCCCTATGCGCATACGGACTTCATCTATGCCATCCTGGGAGAGGAATTTGGACTCCTTGGGACCATGACCATCCTCCTCCTTTTTCTCGCCTTCCTCTGGAGAGGACTGGTCATCGGGGCCCGGGCCCCGACGTCGGCCGGCCAGCTTGCGGCCGTCGGGTTGACTCTCATCATCTGCGTCCAGGCTCTTCTGAACATCACCGTGGTCCTGGGGATGGGACCGGCCAAGGGAGTTCCCCTTCCCCTGATCAGCTTCGGCCGATCCTCCCTGGTCTGCACCCTGGCGGCTATCGGAATCATCCTGAACATCTCCCAGCGGAAAGGAACAACGGTTACGAGAAGATGAGGGCACGAAGGGTCGTTATCAGCGGTGGCGGGACGGGAGGCCATCTCTACCCCGCCCTGGCCGTCGGCCGGAAGCTGCAGGAGAAAGATTCCGCCATCCACCTGACCTTCATCGGCGGTCAACGCCCCATCGAAAAAGCCCTCATGGAAAAATACGGCGCCCATTTCATCCCGATGAGGATAGAAGGGATCAAAGGACGCGGCCTGAAGGGCCTGAAAACGATGGTCTGTCTTCCCTTCACGTTCTTCCGGTCGCTGGCCCTCCTCGTGCGTCTTAAGCCCGGCCTGGTCATCGGTGTCGGCGGATATAGCTCCGGGCCGGTCGTCCTCGCGGCCGCGTTGCTCGGGATCCCCACCCTGATCCTCGAGCAGAACCTCACACCGGGGTTCACCAACCGTCTGCTCATCCATTGGGTGCGAAAGGCGGTGGTCGCTTTCGAGAATTCTCTGGACCACTTCAAGGGAAAGGCGGTTTTCCTGGGCAATCCCGTCCGGGAGGAATTCCACCGCATCCGGCCGAAGCCCCGGACCGCGACGCTCACCCTCCTGGTATTCGGAGGGAGCCAGGGCTCCCGCGTCCTCAACGAGACCATGGTCGCGGCCCTGCCCCTGCTCGCGGCCGAAAAAGGCCGGCTGCGCATCTTCCACCAGACGGGAGAGGCCGATTTCAAAAAGGTCAAGGAGGGCTATGTTCAGAACGGTTTTCCGGATGCCGAGGTCGCCCCTTTCTTTCATGACATGGCCGGCTATTTTGAAAAATCCGACCTGGTCATCGGCCGGGCCGGCGCCACGACCATCGCCGAGCTCATCGTGGCCCGGAAGGCGGCCGTGCTCGTCCCGTTCGCCCTGGCCTCGGAAGATCATCAGGCCAAGAACGCCGGAGAGCTGGCGCGGGTGGACGGCGCCGAAGTGATCCTGGAAAAAGAGCTCACTCCCGGGTTTCTGGCGAACCGGATTCTTTACTATCTGGATCACCCCGGAAGGATCACCGCCATGGAGAAAAACTTGGCCATCCTGAGGTCCGAGGACCCGGCCGGACGGATCGCGGAGCTGTGTTTCGAGCTCCTGGAGGAGAAGGCATAGGAGGCCGATGTGGTCAAGTCAATATACCGTAAGCTCAAGCACATCCACATGATCGGCATCGGCGGGACGGGCATGAGCGGTATCGCCGAAGTGCTCATCAACCTCGGCTACAGGGTCTCGGGGACCGACCTCCAGACGACCGATGTCACCCGCCGGCTGGCCGACCTCGGGGCCCGGGTGCATAAGGGCCACCGGGGGGAACGGGTGCACGGGGCGGACGTGGCCGTCATCTCCTCGGCCGTCAAGGAGGACAACGTCGAGGTCCAGGAGGCCCGCCGGCTCAAGATCCCGGTGATCCCCCGGGCCGAGATGCTGGCCGAACTGATGCGGATGAAGTACGGTATCGCCGTGGCCGGTTCCCACGGCAAGACCACGACGACCTCGATGATCGCCCTCGTCCTCGAGCACGGCGGGTTCGACCCCACCATCATCGTCGGCGGCCGGCTGAATACCGTCGGCGCCAACGCCAAGCTCGGGGCGGGCGATTTCATCGTCGCCGAGGCCGACGAAAGCGACCGCTCCTTCCTCTACCTCTCGCCGTTCATCGCCGTCCTGACCAATATCGACGACGAACATCTCGACCAGTACCAGACCGTCGAGGAGATCAAGAGGACCTTCGTCAACTTCGCCAACAAGGTCCCCTTCTACTGCCCGATCATCCTCTGTCTCGACGACCCGAACCTGCAGAGCCTCATTCCCCAGCTCGAGCGCCGGCTCATTTCCTACGGCTTCTCCACCCAGGCGGACGTTTTCGCCCGCGACCACAGCTTCGCCGAGTTCCGGAGCACTTCGGCGCTCTACTACAAGGGGAAAAAGCTCGGGGCGCTGAAACTCCAGGTCCCGGGCAAGCACAACATCTCCAACGCCATGGCCGCCGTCGCCGCAGGGCTCGACCTGGACATCCCGCCGAAGGTCATCCTCCGGGCGATGGAGAGCTATACCGGGACAGGCCGGCGGTTCGAGCTGAAGAAAAAGGTCGACGACATCATGATCATCGAGGACTACGGCCATCATCCGACCGAGATCCGGGCCACCCTGGACGCGGCCAAGCGCGGCTTCGCGCGCCGCCTGATCGTCGTCTTCCAGCCGCACCGTTACACCCGGCTGTCGCTGCTCATGGACAGTTTCGCCACCGCCTTCAACCAGGCGGACGTCCTGGTCGTGACCGAGGTCTATCCGGCCGGCGAAGCGCCCCTCGCCGGGATCACCGGCCAGGCGCTTTATGAGGAGATCCGACGGTTCGGCCACAGGGATGTCCATTTCGAACCCAACCTCAAGAAAGTGCCGCGTCTCCTCAAGCGGCTGGCCCGGCCGGGAGACATCATCCTGGCTCAAGGCGCGGGCAACATCACCAAGACGGTTCCCGAGATCATCGCCGCCCTGGAGGAAAAGCGCTGACCATGGCCATCCTCAACGCCTCGCTCAAGCACCGCGCCCTCGCCGCCTACGGGGAGCCGCTTGAATTCAAGCGCAGCCGGGCCAAGGCGCCGGTCAAGAAAGTCCAGCGGAAGCTGACCGTCCGGTCGAGACACATCGTCCTCTTTTTCGTCGTTCTCGCCGGCTTCTTTTTCGGCCTGACAAAGGGATACCTCTACCTCGTCAGCTGCGACGATTTCGCGGTCAAGAAGATCGAGGTCGTCTGCCGGCGCGATTTTGTCGGCCGGGACATCCGGGCGCTCCTCGACTCTTCGAAGTTCGGCAACCTGCTGCTTCTCGATATCAGAGCCCTCCAGGACCGGCTCGAGTCGCACCGCTGGGTCAAGGAAGCGCGGCTGCGCAAAGTCTTCCCGTCCTCCCTGAAGGTGGAGCTGACGGAGAGAGAGCCGGTGGCTCTGCTGAAGATCGGAGGGAGTTTCCTGATGATCGATGAAGAGGGCGTCGGCCTGGAGAGTCTGGCGGCGCGGGAAGACGTCAACCTCCCGCTGCTTCTCGACAGGTCGTTCTTTCAGAACCGCTACCGGGAGAAGATCGCCCTGGCCTGGCGATGCCTGAGCGCTCTGACGCCGGAGCAACGCCCGGAGCTGGAAGCGCTGGACCTGAGCGAGAACCACTGCGTCAGCGCTTTCCTGCGGGGACTGACGACCCGCTTTATCCTCGGCGACGAGCGCTTCTCGGAAAGGCTCTCTTTTATCCGCTCCTACTTGGAAGAGATGGAGGGTCAGAACGGACCGCTCGAGTACGTGGACCTGCGGTTTGACGATCGCATCATTTTCAAGCCGCTCCCGGCGCTGGAGCTGGCGGCCATTCCCAACACCCAGGAGGAGGTGAACTAATGCCCAAGAACAGCTACGTCGTCGGGCTGGATATCGGCACCAAGAAGGTCGCCGCCATCATCGGTGAGATCACCGAGGACCGCAAGGTCGAGGTGATCGGCATCGGGACGGCCGAGTCCAAGGGGCTGCGCAAGGGAGTGGTCGTCAACCTGGAGGCCACGACGGCGGCCATCAAGAAGGCCCAGGAAGAGGCCGAGCTCATGGCGGGTGTCGAGATCGACTCCGCCTTCGTCGGCATCTCCGGCGCCCACATCAAGAGCTTCAACAGCCGCGGCGTCATCGCCGTTTCCGGCAAGAACCGGGAGATCACCCGCGAGGACATCCGCCGGGTCATCGACCAGTCCAAGGCGGTCTCTATCCCTCCCGACAGGGACATCATCCACGTCATCCCCCAGGAATTCGTGGTTGACGAGCAGGACGGGATCAAGGCGCCGCTGGGGATGAGCGGCATCAAGCTCGAGGTCAATGTCCACATCATCACCTCGGCTATCACCTCGGTCCAGAACCTGAGGACCTGTGTCGAGCGGGCCGAGATCGAGATCGAGCAGGTCGTCCTCAACCAGATCGCGACCGCCGCGGCTGTTCTAACCCACGACGAGAAAGAGCTGGGCGTCGGCCTCATCGACATCGGCGCCGGGACGACCGAGGTGGCCATCTTCGAACGCGGCAGCCTCTGGTACACGTCGATTATCCCCATCGGCGGCGACAATTTCACCAACGACATCGCCGTCGGCCTGCGGACACCGATCCCCGAAGCCGAGAAGATCAAGAAAAAGTTCGGCTGTGTCGCCGTTCCCACGGTCGATGAGCAGGAGACGATCGAGGTCCCCTCGGTCGGCAAAGGCCGGAAACCGCGGATCCTGTCCAGGCAGATCCTGTCCGACATTATCCAGCCCCGGGCCGAGGAGATCTTCCGCCTCGTGGACGGCGACATAAGGCGGATGGGCTACGAAAAGTCCCTCAACTCGGGCATCGTCATCACCGGCGGCACGGCCCTGCTGGAGGGCCTGGAGGAGGTCGCCGAAGAGATTTTCGACCTGCCGGTGCGTCGCGGCGACCCGGCGGGCGTCAGCGGCCTGATCGACCGGGTCAGCACACCCGACTACGCCACGGCCGTCGGCCTGATCCTTTACGGGTTCGGCCAATGGCAAGAACATGGCGCAGCTAGAGATAGAAAGAAAGGACTCTGGGCCAAGATGCGCGATTGGCTCAAGGAATAAGTAAGGAGAGGAGGCAAAATGAACGACGAGTCAAGCAGCAAACTGAAGTTTCATCTGGTCGATGACACCATGGGTGCCAAGATCAGGGTCCTCGGCATCGGCGGCGGCGGCGGCAACGCCGTCAACCGGATGATCGAGGCGGGGATCGAAGGCGTCGAGTTCATCGCCGTGAACACCGACGTCCAAGCCCTGAACAACAACCGGGCCAAGGCCAAGCTCCAGATCGGCGCCAAGATCACCAAGGGACTCGGCTCCGGCGGGCGGCCCGAGACCGGAAAGCAGGCGGCCGTCGAGGATACCGAGAGACTGATCGGGCTCATCCAGGGCGCCGACATGGTCTTCCTGACGACCGGCCTGGGCGGCGGAACGGGAACGGGCGCCACACCGATCCTGGCCAACCTGGCTTCGGAGATGGACATCCTGGCCATCGCCATCGTCACCCTGCCCTTCGAGTTCGAAGGCCGAGTCAGGGCCAAGCAGGCCGAGGAAGGGCTCAAAGAACTGAAGGGCGCCGTGGACACGGTCATCGCCATCCCCAACGAGAGGCTTCTCCAGACCGTCAACCTCGATACCTCCATCCAGGACGCCTTCAAGCTGGCCGACGATATCTTGAGGCAGGCGGTCCAGGGTATCAGCGACCTCATCACCAAGCCGGGGCTCATCAACCTCGACTTCGCCGACGTCAAGTCCATCATGAAGGGGATGGGCATGGCCTTCATGGGGACCGGGATCGCTTCGGGCGAGAACCGGGCCATGGACGCGGCCCAGAAAGCCATCTCCAGCCCGCTGCTCGTCGACACTTCGATCGAGGGGGCCAAGGGTGTGCTCATCAACATCACGGGCGGGAAGGATTTGACCCTCCACGAAGTCTCCAAGTCGTCGCAGCTCATCCATCGGATGGCCCATCCCGAGGCCAACATTATCTTCGGCACGGTCATCGACAATTCGATGAAGGAGATGGTCAAGGTGACGGTCATCGCCACCGGGTTCGAGACGGTCAAAGAGAAAGAGGGCGCGGTGGAAGCAGAGTTGCCCCGGCCGTTGCGGCAAACCCCTCCCCCTTTCCAGGTTGATTCGGATACGCCGACCTACCTGTTCGAACCGAAGGGCGGGAAAGCGCCTCTCTGGGAGCCGCCGGCCTGGGAGAAGCAGTATGAGCCTTATGAGACTCCGACCTTCATCCGGCGGAGCAAACATTCCGGGCTGAGAAAACACCCGAATGACCTCGGCTGACCTCGTCGTCCAGGGCTGCCGCCGGCTCGTCACCTGCCGGGGACCGATCCCGAAAAGGGAGAACGCCCTGCAGGATGCCGGGCCGGTGGATAAAGCCTGGATTGCCTCCTCCAGGGGCCGGATCGTCTTCATCGGAAAGGAAAGGGACTTCAGGGCCAAGGTCCGACCGGAACGCTCGGCGGTGCACTTAGATGGGACCGGGATGGTCGGACTGCCCGGGTTCGTCGATTCCCATACCCATCTCCCCTTCGCCGGGAACCGGGTCGAGGAATTCCGGCTGCGGCTGCGGGGATATACCTACCAGCAACTGGCAAAGAAAGGGATGGGGATCCAAACGACGGTCGCAGCGACGCGCCGGGCTTCCAAAAAAGACCTCCTCTCACTGTGCCTGGCGCGGCTCGACCGGATGATGCTGCACGGCGCGACGACGGTCGAGGCCAAGAGCGGATACGGTTTGAACCTCAAGGACGAGATCAAGCAGCTCGAGGTGCTGAAAGAGGCCGCTCGACATCATCCGGTGGACATCGTTTCCACTTTCATGGGCGCTCACGATATCCCGAAGGAGTACAAGACCCGGAAGAGCGCTTACATCGACCTCCTCATCAAGAAGATCATGCCTGAAGTGCGCCGCCGGGATCTGGCCGAGTTCTTCGATGTCTTCTGCGAAAAGGGTGTGTTTTCGGTGGAAGAAACCAGGCGGCTGGCCGAAGCGGCCAAGCGGGCCGGGTTCAAGATCAGGATCCACGCCGACGAATTCTCTGCCCTGGGAGGGGCAGAGTTGGCGGCCGAGGTCGGGGCAGCCTCGGCCGACCATCTGATCAGCATCACGGAAAAGGGAATCCGGGTCCTTTCCCGGAGCGAAACAGCGGCCACCCTCCTGCCGTCTGTGTCCTTTTTCCTGATGCTCGAAAAAAAGGCGCCGGCACGAAGGCTCATCGATGCCGGCGCCGCCCTTAACCTAGCCTCGGATTTCAACCCCGGGAGCTCGATGATCGGCTCGATGCTCTTTGTGATGCAGCTCGGCGTGTATCTCTTGAAGATGAGCATCGAGGAAGCGCTCAACGCGGTAACGGCCAACGCGGCCTTTGCGCTGCGCCGACACGACAGCATCGGCAGCCTCGAGGTCGGAAAAAAGATGGACATGCTGCTCTGCGACGTTCCCGAATATGCGTCTCTAGTCTACGAGCTCGGCTGGAACCCCATCCGTCACGTCATCAAGAACGGCCGGGTCGTCGTCCGCGACGGAAAACGAAATTCTTCTTTTTAACACTCTCGCCAATGGTCCAGCCGGGCCTAAAAATCAAAATCGAGCAGCAGGGTAAACAGATCGTCCTTGAACGGATTGTCGGCGCCGACCACACGATGGGTATATTCGGCGTGCAGGGCGACATTCACCGCCGTCCAGCTGCCTAGATAGTAGCGCACAAGCCCCGAGTAGCAGCTCAATCGGCTAATGCTCTCCTCGCCGGGCGGACGCACCCAGTTGTACATCAGCGACGCCACGAGGCGGTTGTTGGCCAGGCCGGCCCAATCGAGCTGGACGGCTCCACCCCAAAACGAATAGTCCTTGGCCGGGTTGAGGTCATTGAAGGCCTTATTGTCCACCCCGCGGAAAGCCACAGTCTGCAGGTTAAAGGTCTTCCAGTTGAGGCTGAGGTCGCCGCCCCAGCGGTAGAAGCTCTTGTTCTCTTTGCCGCTGACATCGCCCAAGGGAGAGACGCTGGAGCCCGTGTAAACGGTCGGCTGCCAACCGAGATAGCCGAAGAGGCCGAAGCGCTGCCCGGCCGACTGGCCTTCGCCGGGTCCAAGGGTCTTGGACAGGACAAAATAGAGGTCCTTGAACCTGTTGTTGTCGGGGTCGCCGGCGTTGCCATTGATAAATCCCAGCCCGTACTTGAAACCGTGCCTGAAGCGACCGGTGGCTTCGATTCCGATGTGATTGGCGGAAAAATCGAACCCATTCCCGCCGGGGACGAAGCCGTATATTTCGTAAGACTGGAGGAGATAGTAAAGGCGCTTGGAACTGAGCAGCTGATAGCCCGGCTCGAAGCGGCCGACGCGCAGGTTGAGCTTATCCTGGATTAGGTTGCTGAAGACCAGGTTGGCCGACTCGATGGCCGCTAATTGTGCGGGGTTGTTGCCGTTGCCGGCGCCTAAAAAATCGGCCGCCGGCTCGTCGATGCGCGGCGTGTAAACAAAAAGGAACGAAATGTTCTTGTGGAGAACTCCGGCCGCGAGCAGGTCCAGTCCGAAGAGGTGAAATCCGGCGGCTGTATCAAGGCCGTTATTGTACGAGGAATAGCCAGTCGTGGTCCGGACAGCGAAGGGGATGGCCGTCTCGAAGATTGTCTTCTCCAGGCCGGCCTGGCCGGGGATCTGGTAACCGTTGTCGCGGAAACGCTGGCCGAAATCATTCAATTTGGGAAAGGCCACATGGCACATGTTGCAGTTGAAGCCGTACTTTCGCGCAAAGGCCGGAATGGCGGACAGGGTCTGAGCGAAGAAAAGAAGCGCTGCAGCGCCGATTAAAAGGAGAGTTAACGTTTTTTTCATAGTCTCCTCCTCACTTCGGCAGTTCGTCCGGCAGAATCGGATTGACAGCAGCGACTTCCGGGTTGAGGCTGTTCAAGGCCTGGATGAAAGCTACCAGGGCCTTTTTCTCCAGCTTGCTCAGGCCCAGAGGCACCATCAGCGGATCGAGGTTGGGATCCTTGCTGCCGCCGCGGTTATAGAATTCAAGCAGCGATTCCAGGGTTTTTTCTGAGCCGTCATGTAAGTAGGGAGGGCGCAGAGCCGCGTCGCGGACAGTAGGCGTCTTGAAGGCGCCCATGTCGCGCGGGTTGTTCGTCACGACATAGCGCCCTAAATCAGGATTCTTGGGATCCGTTGGCGGCACACCAAGGTTATGGAAACGGCCGTCGCTGAAGTTCGGGCCCCAGTGGCAGGCCGTGCAGTGTCCTTTGCCGTTGAAGATCTCCAGCCCCTGTTTCTCCAGCTTGGTCAGGGCATCGTGCTCGCCGCGCGCATAGCGGTCGAACCGTGAGTCCGTAGTGACAACCGTACGCTCGAAGGCGGCGATGGCATCCGCCACCTGCTGGACAGTCATGGGCCCTTCGCCATAAACTCTCTTGAATTCCTCGACATAGCCGGGGATTTGGTCGACGGTGCGGATCATCGCCTCATGCGTGTTCCCCATCTCGATCGGATTCTGGATCGGGCCCTTGGCTTGTTCCTCGAGCGAGGGTGCTCGGCCATCCCAGAATTGCAGCGGATTGTAGGCGGCATTGGAAACCGGAGGGGACCGTCGGCCACCCATCTGGCCGCGGATACCCTTGCTGGTGGGGCCGGCATCGGACCAGCCCATGGCCGGGTCATGGCAGGTGGCACAACTGACCGTGTTGTCGGCGGAGAGACGGGTATCAAAATAGAGCAACTTACCCAGATGAATTTTGGCGCTCGATGGCGGGTTATTGGGCGGAGCCACCACGGGCGGCAGGGGGCCAAGCCGTTCCGGACCCAGCTGCTGTCCGTTGACCTGCGTGAGCGGCGGCGGTGTTTTTTCATCGGCCGAAGCCTGAATCACGCTCCAACCGGCCAGCAGCAGACAGACCGACAGCAGCATCAGCCAGTTTCGTTTTTTCATTTTCTTCTCCTTCATCGCACAATTCTATCGGCCTGATACATATTAAGGAAAAACAAATCTTCGCGCAAGGGAGGAGAATCAAACCATTCGGTCTCGGTATTTTCTATTCGGATTTCCACCCCGGAAGCTCGATAGTCGGCTCGACGCTCTTTGTCCTGCAGCTTGGCTGGAACCCCATCCGCCACGTCATCAAGAACGGCAAGGTTGTCGTCCGCGACGGCCGACGCGTTTAATCGTCAAAATCGGCCAGCTTGATCTTCATCCGGGCAAAATCTTTTCGATTGAAGGTGGCAACGCCGTCGCACTCTGCGGCTAAGGCGCCGGCGGCGATATAGGCATCGGGGAACTCTACGCCGGCGGTGTCAGCAAGGGTCAAGGCCGTCTCCACGAGATGGGCATCGGTCATGACAAGACCGGACATCGAATAAATGGCGCTGAGAACTTCCAAGACTTTTTCTCTGGAGACTTTATAAGCTGCCCGCAGCGTCCAGGAAAGCTCAAAGAGCACCGGGGGACCACAAACGAGCCGGATCTCGCCCTTAGATGCTCTGGAGATGAGGAGGGCGGCCCGTCCATGCTGATCCTGGTCATCGACGGTGAAAAACCGGAGAAAAACATTGGCGTCGACAAACCAGGTGCTCATTCGTGCTTTTTTCGCTCTTCCATGATGAACCCGGCCATAGCCTCCTTCTCCTTTTCACGGGGAAGAGCTTTGCCCAGGAAACCTTCGAAACTCATGATATCCGGGGCCGGCCGAACTACGATCTCCCCTTCTTTGACTTCGATCAGGACTCGGTCGCGAGGCTTGATGCCGACAGTCCGGCAGGCCGCTGCGGGAAGAGTAATTTGGCTTTTTGATGAGACAGTAGCAACCGTCATTGGCTTTTCCTTTACCTTTTATAATTTTCTTTATATATTATAATAAGTAAAGATTATTCTGTCAAGCCATTTATTAGCATGGTTCTGCTCGTGGTCTGCAAACATATCTATGGACGCTTCGCCGTGAAAATACTCTCAGAAGGCTGAACCCAGTTCGTATTCCCTTTACTGGGATTGCTTCAAATCTTTACAAAAGGGCGTTGAGGGGAATAGTATAGGGCGAATAAACAGGGCTGATCATTTGTTTGAAGAACGAAAAGGGACGGCCAAGCTCAAGAGAGTCGTTGAGGTCACTTTCCTCGCGGTCGCTTCCCTCGTCATCCTCGCCCAGATGATAAGCATCTATCTCGACTGGAGGCACGGGAAGAGCATCGACAAGGAGATCCTGAGGGGCGCCCGCGCCGCTGTTGTCAAGACCGTTCCGCAGTTTCCGCCGGCATTTCTCGTCGAGTACGAGAATTCCGGACGATTGCCGATCGCCAAGACACACTTCCGGCTGACCATCGAGCTCGACGCTGCAGAGATCGCCCGCATCGACCGGGATTACGGCGAGATAAAACCCGGCAAAACGGAAAGACTGCTGCTGCAAACCGTCCCTTCTGCCTCCCCTCCCCCGAAGATCGAGCCCGGGGCCAAGCTCACCTACCGCCTTCTCGTTTTCCCCAATAACAAGAAGCCCCTGCCTGAAATTGGCGGAGAGATCATGGTCCGATAATCGCTTCGGCCTTTTTCATCTTGGGCTTGAGCATTGGATAAACGGCAATAAAGACGAAAAGATATGGGGGGCCAGGATGACTTTCAAGACAAGTCAGGCACTATGGGCATATCATCCTTATAATATCGGCAGGCGGACCCCGACCTCGAAGTAGCTGCCCCTCCAGGGAAAGCCGGGCTCGGTATAGACTTCGGCGTTGAAGATATTGGTCGCCTTAACGAAGACCTCGCAGAACCGGAGGTCGTAAGCGGCCACGGCATCCAGGCTGAAGTAGGCAGGAATTTCGAGGACTTCGCTCGTTGTGGAATCGAACCAGTGGGACTTGGACCCATAGAGCCCGAGAGCCGTCAGGCGGAGTCGGTCGACGGGCCTCAGCGTGACGTCGAAGTTCAGGGAGTGATCGGAAAGGGCATCGAGTGGCCGGTCGTCGCTTTCGTTACGGTTGTCGAGGTAAGTGTAGTTGGCCAGGAGGCTCACCCGCCGCCAGTCTTTCTGGACCTGGAGCTCAGCTCCGTTGATGTGGGCCCGGCCGATGTTCCAGTAGCGGCGCGATCCGTCGGCGAGGCGGACGCTGTCGATTAAGTTCTTGAACTCATAGGCGAAAATCGCCCCGCTGACGAGTATTCCCCGATTGTAAGACCCCCCCAGTTCGAAACAGGTCCCCTGCTCAGAGACGAGGTCGGGGTTGCCGCTTGTTGTCGAGTACATCGAACGCATCGAGGGGAACTTGGACTTGAGGGAGGCCGAAGCATGGAGGTCGAGATATTCGGCGGGGGAGAACTTGATTCCGATCAACGGGTTGAGCTTGGTCGTGCTTCCGCCGGAGTACTTGGCGATATAGTCCAGGCTCAAGCCGCCGATGAGCTTCCAGCGGTCGCCGAGGTCATAATGGTCTTCCAGACCCGCCGCCATGGTGGACTGGTCAAACTCATCCCAGGACAGCCCGACGTCATCCTGAGACCTGGCGATATCTTTCTGGAAGTAAAGGCTCAGCTTGAGGGCGTTCCCGTCGCCGGCCGCCAAGTCCGCCAGCCCGAAGGCGCCGTATACTTCGTTGTCGAACGTGCTCTCGAACTGTCGGACCGTCATCGCCGCGTCCCTCCACTGGTTAAGGGTGTTCTGATAGCCGATGTAGAACGCCCGGAACCGGAGCGTGGAGCGCTCGCCCAGGGAGGTGAATCCGCCGGCGTTGAACGAGGTGCGGTCCCAGTTCTTAAACCTCCAGTAGCGAGCCCTCTGCACGGACAGGGCGGCGGGCATGCCGTAGTTCGAGCGGTAGATCCCGCCGTTGACCATGATCTCGGTCCGGTCGCTCGGCGTGTAGTAAAGTTTGGCGTTCAGGTTGAACCGCTCATAGTCGCTGTTGGCCCGGGAGACATTTTCGCCGGACTCGTCGGGATAAACGAAACGGTTCGAATCCTGGTAGGAGGCGCTCCCCGCCAGGGCGAACTTCTTCCACTGCGCGCCGCCGTCGAGGATGATGCCCCGGGTGGAATGCTCGCCGTAGGAGCCGGTCAGCGCCAAGCGCGGCTCCGGGCCCGGCCGGCGGGTGATGACGTTAACGATGCCGCCCAGCGTGTTAGGACCATAGAGGACCGAAGAAGGGCCTTTGGTGATCTGGAGCGAGTCGAGCCCCGCGGCCGTGACCGTTTTCAGGTCGAAGGTGCTGTAGTAAGGCTCAACCTCGGGAACGCCGTCCAGGAGCAGGGCGATGCGTTTGGCGTCCATGCCCCGCAGTTTGAGGGTGTACGTGTCTTTGTCGCCGAAGGTCACCATGACGCCCGGGGCGTACCTGATAGCTTCGGCCAGGTCCAGGGGCCGGCGCTGGTCGATCTGCGTCACCATGATCGTTGTGACCGTGGCCACGGGAAGATCGCGCGGCGCCCGGCCGACAACGATGATCTCTTCTGTGATTTTGGTCTCTTGGGCCTTTTTGTCGACTTCCTTTTCCTTGGTTTTTTCCTGGCTCCAGCCGGGAAAAGAGAACGAAAGGCTGATAATGAGACCTAAGATTAGGGCGCTCATCTTTGTTTGGGTGATGGAAAAACCGCGGTTCCGATGCTGCATCTGGCCTCCTTTTCAAGCACGGAAGGCAGGGCCGTTTCCGGCCTTGCCCTGACGGGCGCGAGTCCTAACGGTTTCTCCGCCTTAGACTCTTTGACTCGGAGGGAGCTACCAATTTAGCACACTCAGCATTAAACGACAAACGAACAGTCAAACACAAGATTGCTCGGAAAAAATGGGGACAAAAATAGGACCGTCCCCATTTTTTGCAGTCCCCATTTTTTGCAGTCACCAAAGCTTCTTGATCTCGTCCTCCAGGCCGGTCATCTCCCAGCGGCTGAGTGAGACGGGGATCATGCCGCAGCCTAGGAATTCGTCCATGAATTTCTGGAGCTTAAACCCGGCGCCCATTTGGCCGGACCGGTCGGCCATAAGCTTGTCAATCTGGACCTTGCCCACGACGTAGCTCGTCCCGTAGCCGGGCTGCTGAAGGTAGATCCGCAGGTCGGTCCAGATCGTCTCGCCGTCGCGAAGAAGCCAGCCATAGGGCGTCCGCTCCACGGCATACTGCCTCGCCTGTTCGAGGTTCCACTTGTTGCTGTGCATCTTGAGGTCCCCCATGGCCCTGGCGCAACGCATGGCGACGAGAATATAGACCAACTCCTTGGCCCGAGGCCTCTCGTCCAGAAGACCGGCCTGCATCATCAGTTCCTCCATCGCCGTGGCCAGGCCTTCCGCCCGCGAATCCCAGATGTTGTAGAGAAGCGGAACGCGGCGGATAGGGCTGGGATGAGGATCGTTGGCCATAAGCTGTTTGTCCAGCCAGTGCATGCTGTGGCATTTCATAGGCATGGAGTCGAGCGACTCGACCTTGGCGAAGAAATCACGCTGGGCGTCCGGCGGGGCAAACCGTCCCCTGAAATAGTCCAAGTGCAGGTAATCGGGCACTGTGAAGACGGACTCCTCCCTCAGAAACCGCATGAACTCATCGACAGCCTCGTTGTAGCGGCGCCTCGCCTCTTCTTCGGTTGCCAGAGGAACGAGCTCAGGAAGATGACGGTTCCGGTGTTCCTCGAGTTTCAGGGAGGCGGTCGAGCGTTCCCATTCTCTCTCCAGCACGGCGACCTGTTCTTTCCAGGTGTAGGGGACGAGATGGACGTTTTTCATGTACCAGTCAAAATTTTCGACCCCGATTCCGCAGGGTGCCGGTTTCATCGTTTTCTCTTTTTCCTCGACCCAGAAAAGGAAATCATCGACGGCCGATTTGGCCCTCTTTGCCTCGGGCGCAATGTCCGGATGATATTTTGCCAATTGCCTGGCCAGATAGTCGAGGGTCCTGCTCTCGCCTCGAATCTCGGGGATGCCGAGTGTCCAAAGGTCTTTCGTTTCTTCGACCAGGTTCTTTTTACCCTGGGCAAGGATGGCAGGAACAGCACGGAGCTTCTCCCTATATTCCAGCACCTCCTTCTCCCCCAGCGGTAACTCATGCTTCCAGAGGTTGAGCGGGTCGAAAATCTCCGGCCCTTCCCGAAGCGGCACATCATGCTCGGATGCGGTGACGGAGACATAAAAATTGGGCATCCGTGACCACGGCCGGAGGACGCGGTGGTCGAACTCGAGGCCGTTCATCTCGGCCCGGACAAGATGGTAGTCGACCTGTTGGGCAACCGGCCAGCGGGTGCAGTCGATGGCCGCCAGCCGTTTCTGGAAGGCCGCAAGTTTATCTCTCTGCTCCTTCATCGCCGCTGCTGAATAATCGGGCACACCGTTGACAACCCTGGGTTTCTGGAACTCCCGCCATTCCCTAAAAAGTGCAACCAGTTCATCATAGGAACCGGCATCCTTGGATACCGCTTTTTCCCCGGAGATGGCCATAAAACCGCTGATCAAAAAGAAAAGGAAGATAA
The DNA here is from genome assembly GCA_035528895.1 of Candidatus Desulfaltia sp. Classification (GTDB taxonomy): domain Bacteria; phylum Acidobacteriota; class Aminicenantia; order Aminicenantales; family UBA8522; genus UBA8522. Next base: position 7,921 of record DATKXS010000157.1, on the reverse strand, counting down.
AAACAAGATAAAGCGGACGATATTTGTTCATGGCCGGGCCTCCTGATTGCACCTATTTTTTTATGCTCCTTATACACTTTTCGCCGCCGTTATGCTAGGAGGCACTTCCCAGTCGGTGATCTTTGTGTTGGTCTCAGGAGGCCGACCTAAGGCCCCCGTAGCGGAGGGGGGACCCATCGGCTATTTTCCGATGGGGGGAACCGATGTGACTGGTTCCCCGGGGTGCGGGGGCATAGGGCGGCCTCCTGAGACCAGAGAAATCACGGAAAAGGAGATGGTTAAATTAGGATAAATGGAATGGGCTCGCCGGGCATTTTTTGATATACTGAATTTTAGTCACTGCGATCGAATCCAATAAAGGAGTGTATCATCATGGCCACCAACGCCCTCGAACGCCTCTTGGAATCATATCAAGGGATCCTGGAATTCAAGGACGACCGCATCATCGTCAAGGACGAGAAGCGGCTGCCCGAGCGCCTGGACAGCCTCATTCAGGACGCCGTCTTCGGCGACGCCGAGACCCAGGCCGCGGCCCGCTGGCTGATCTGGGAGACCGGCCAGGCGCTCGGCCTCCGGCCCGCCTCGATCCACGACCTCTACGCGGCCCGGGGACGCGGCGAGATCGCCAAGATCTTCACCGTCCCGGCTATAAACCTGAGGATGCTGGGCTATGACTCGGCCCGGGCCGTTTTCCGGGCCGCCCACAGGCTCGACGCCGGCGCCATCATCTTCGAGATCGCCCGCTCCGAGATCGGCTACACCGACCAGCGCCCCTCCGAGTACGTCTCGGCCGTGCTGGCCGCCGCCCTCTGCGAGGGCTTCCGTGGTCCCCTCTTCATCCAGGGCGACCATTTCCAGACCTCGGTCAAGAAATACGCCGCCGACCCCCAGGCGGAGACCAAGACCATCCGTGACCTCATCGTCGAAGCGGTGGCCGCCGGTTTCTACAACATCGACATCGACAGCTCCACGCTGGTCGACCTGAACAAACCGACGCTCGAAGAGCAGCAGCGGCTCAACTACGAGGTCTGCGCCGATTTCACCAAGTTCATCCGCGACCGCGAGCCCAAGGGTGTCACCATCTCGATCGGCGGTGAGATCGGCGAGGTCGGGCAGAAAAACAGCACGCCCGAGGATCTGGATGCCTTCATGAAGGGGTACAATGCCGGACGCGGCGATATCACCGGTATCAGCAAGATCAGCATCCAGACAGGGACGAGTCACGGCGGTGTGGTCCTCCCCGATGGATCGCTGGCCCAGGTGGCCATCGATTTCGAAACACTCCGCATCGTCGGCGAGAAAGCCCGCCGCGAATACCACATGGGGGGGGCCGTCCAGCACGGGGCCTCTACCCTTCCCGAGGCGGCCTTCCATAAGTTCGTCGAGGCCGGGACCTGCGAGGTCCACCTGGCCACGGCCTTCCAGAACCTCGTCATCGAGCACCCGGCCGTTCCAGAGTCGCTGCGCGAGGAGATGTACGCCTGGGTGCGCGCCAACGCCGCGGGCGAGCGCAAGGCCAAGGACACCGAGGCCCAGTTCATCTACAAGACACGCAAGAAGGCCGTCGGACCTTTCAAGAAACAGTTCTGGTCGCTGCCCAAGGAGGCCCGCGAAGCCATCGGGACCGACCTCGAAAAGAGCTTCTCTTTCCTGCTCGAACAGTTAGGTGTTGCCGGCACGACTGAGATCGTCAAGAAATTCGTCAAGGCCCCAGAGGTCCATCATCCCCTTCCGGCCGGCGGCGTCAAGGGCGGCAAGAAAGAATCGATAGAGGGATTGGCCGACTAGGATCGTCCTACGGCTGGACGTCGGTCCGCAGTTTTTCCTTCAGGCGCAGCTTGCTTTTGCGGATGCCGTAGGTGAAGTAGATAACGAAACCCAGCCCCATCCAGCCCAGCAGCCGGATCCAGGTGTCCTTGGGGAGCCCGACCATGAGATACAGGCAGCTCAGGATCCCCAGGGCCGGGATGAACGGAACTCCGGGCGTTTTGAAGGGCCTGGGAATCTCCGGATGAGTGTAGCGAAGAACGAGCACCCCGGCACAGACGATGACGAACGCCAGAAGCGTCCCGATGCTGACGAGCTCGCCGACGATGCCGATAGGCAGGAGCGACGCGGCGATCGCCACGCCCAGCCCGGTCACGATCGTGGTCACATAGGGCGTCCCATACTTCGGGTGGACTCTGGCCGCCGCCCTGGGAAGCAGCCCGTCGGTGGCCATGGAGAAGAAAATGCGCGGCTGCCCCATGAGTTGGACGATCATGACCGAGATCAGCCCGACCACGGCCGCGATCTTGACGAGCGGCGAGAGCCAGAGGACCCGCATGGCGTCGATGGCCACGGCCACCGGAGCGGGCACGTTGAGCTGGGTGTAGGAGACCACACCGGTCAACACGAGAGAGAAGGCGATGTAGATAACCGTGCAGATGACCAGGCTGCCGAGAATGCCGCGGGGCATATCCCGTTGCGGATTGCGGGCCTCCTGGGCGACCGTGGAGACGGCGTCAAATCCCAGGTAGGCGAAGAACATGACCCCGGCCCCCCGCAGGATCCCGCTCATCCCGAAGAACCCGAATTGGCCCTGGTTAGCCGGGATGAACGGCTTCCATAGTTCCGGCTTGATGAAAAAGACGCCGACGCCGATGAAGATTAGGATCACCGCGATCTTGAGGAAGACGATGACGGCGTTGACCGTCGCCGACTCCTTGATCCCTTTGACGAGAAGGGTAGTGATCAGAGCGATAACGAAAAAGGCCGGCAGGTTGAACAGCGCCCCGGTGGCCGTCCAGGAGTGGTGCTGGGGATCATAGGCAAAAGGCGCATTGGCCAGGACCGCCGGGAAGTTGATCCCGAGATCCTTAAGAAAGCTGACGATGTAGCCCGACCAGCCGATCGAGACTGCGGTCGCGCCGAGCGAGTACTCGAGGATGAGGTCCCAGCCGATGATCCAAGCGAAAAATTCTCCGAGCGTCGCGTAGGCATAGGTGTAGGCGCTGCCGGCGATCGGGATGAGCGAGGCGAACTCGGCGTAACACAGACCGGCGAACGAGCAGGTCAGTCCCGCCAGGACGAAAGAGAGGGTGACGCCCGGTCCGGCGTACTGAGCGGCCGCGTGCCCGGTGATGACAAAAATTCCGGCGCCGACGATCGCTCCGATGCCGAGAAAGATCAGGTGCCAGGGGCCCAGGACTCTTTTCAGCCCTTGCACAGTGGACGAGGCCTCCTGGGAGAGATCTTCCAGGCTCTTTGTGGCCAGAAGTTTACTCTTCATTAAGACGGTTCTTCTTTCTTGGGTACGACTCGGGGCTTCAAGTCCGCCGGCAGGGGGGATTGATATTCCCGGCCTTTCTTCCGGGCCGTCCACTCTTCCCGCATCCTTTGAATGATTTCGGGCTGGGAGAGAAAGTCCAGGCAGGATGCGGCCATGACCTTGGCCGCCGTGGCCAGGCATTTATGGCCGATGGACATCCCGCCGCAGGCGACGGCCGCCCAGTGGTGGCCGGGTGTTCCGGTAGGAGTAAAGGCCACTCCGAGGCTCGTGGTCGGGGTGAGCCAGCTCACTTCGGCCACATCGGTCGAACCGCTTCCCCAGCTCTTTTCGGGATGTGAGAAGGGCTCGATCTTCGTGCTCAGGCCCTTCTCCTCGACGCCGATATCCTTCTGGATCTCCTTGGCGAAGGACTGCTCCTCTTCGGTGAAAGCCGGCGCGCCGATGAGGAGAAGGTTGGCGTAGACGACCTCGGAGCCGGCCCGGTTGGCTAAGGTCTCGTGAACGCCGCTTTTGAAATGGATTTTATAGGTCGTCTCGGTCATCTTAGCGGCCCCGTCGATGATCTTGAGCACCCGCTCGTAGTCTTTCTCGACGCTTTCCCGGTCGACATCGCGCACATAGTACCAGGCCCGGGCGTAGTCCGGAACGACGTTCGGCGCCTTCCCTCCATCCTGGATGACGTAGTGGATCCGGGCCGTCGGTTTCAAGTGCTCACGCAGGAAGTTCAGGCCGATGTCGGTGAGCTCGACGGCATCCAGGGCGCTCCGGCCGTGCCAGGGATCGCCGGCGGAGTGGGCCGTCCGGCCGGAGAATTCCAATTCGAACTGGTTCAGGGCGTTGCTCGACTCTAGTGAAACGGAGTTCTCCGAGCTCGGATGCCACTGGATGCAGCAGGACAGGCCGTCGAAAAGGCCGGCCCGGGCCATGAAGGCCTTGCCCTCGACCGTCTCTTCGGCCGGGCAGCCGAAGACCTTGAGCGTCCCGGGGATCCCATGGCGGGCCATCACATCTTTGACGGCGACGGCGGCGGCGGTGCTGGCCACTCCGAAGATATTGTGACCGCAGCCGTGGCCGGGAGCGCCTTCCTTGACCGGTTTCTTTGAGGTTACGGCCTCTTGGGAGAGGCTGGGGAGCGCGTCATACTCGGCCAGGAACCCGATGACCGGCTGCCCCGAGCCATAGACTCCGACAAAGGCCGTGGGCAGGCCGGCTACTCCCCTCTCCACGGCAAAGCCCATTTCTTCGAGGTAGGACGCCAGGGCCTCGGCTGAGCGGTATTCTTCCATGGCTACTTCGGCGGCACGCCAGATCTCGTCGTTGAGCTTGGAGAGCTCGGGCGAGGCGGCATCCACCCAGGCCAGAGCTTCTTTTTTGAGCGGCGTAAGCTTGGCCGGCTTGACCTTGATGAGGAGAGGGTTTTCTTCCTGGGCGGAGAAGACAACGTTTGCCGCTATCAGGAGAAGGATAAATCCGCAGGCGACACTTTTTCTCATCGGCACTCCTTTCTGCGGGACATGGCGAACAATAGCGAAGCCATATCACCCTGACTGGGCACTGAACAACGGGTTTAAGCCGGCAGCCATCTGTCTCACCCTCGCCTCCTCCTCGGCTCGCAATGGACTGAATCCGGGGGCCAGTTCGAGGGCTTTTCTGAAAAGACGCTTGTCTCCGGGTGGGACGGCCGCGGTCACGGGCTGCGAGAGGGTGAAACGAAGCGATAGACCGGCTTCTTCCCGGTCGAGGATCGGCTGGTACCAGCACTTCGGCCAATCCCGGCGCTGTTTGTCATCGGGCCAGGGCTGGCGGGCCAGGGCCTTGAGCGCCAGGATGCCCATCTTTTTTTCTTTCGCGGCGGCAACGACCTGGGGCCCGAAACCGCCTTTGAGAAAACAGACGAAATTGACCGGAAAGAGGACGGTGTCGAAATCGAACTGCTGGATGGCCAGGAGCGCGGCCTCGGCCGAATGGGCCGAGAACCCGAGGAAACGGACCTTCCCGTCTTTTTTGGCTTGGATAAAAGTTTCCATGGCGCCGTTCGTGGCAAAGGCCTGCTCAACGTCTTCCGTCTTGGAGACCGCATGGAGCTGATAGAGGTCGAAGTGGTCGGTCTGCAGCTTCTGGAGGGACTGATGAAGCTCCTCGGCGGCGCCGGATTTATCGCGCTTCAGTGTCTTGCAGGCGAGGAAGACATTTTTTCGGTAGGGTTTGAGCGCCGGGCCCATCCGGTCTTCGGCGTTCCCGTAGCTCGGGGCGACATCGAAATAGTTGATCCCGTGGTCGATGGCCTCGCCGACAAGGGAATCGGCTGTATCCGATGATTCATCCGCCAGGACGAGGCCGCCCAGGCCGATGATCGAGAGCTTCTCCCCGGTGCGGCCGAGGGGACGCCTGGGGAGCGGCTGCTCAGGAATAGATCCCAGCATGCCCGGGCGGGACGTCCGGCCGCGCAAAACTCCCGCCGCGCCGATCACCCCAGTCGACAATGCCTGAAAAAATTTCCGTCTTTCCATGTTCGCTCCGACTTTAAAGCTGCATTCTATCAAAACCCGGGTGAACAGGACAAGGCGGCGTCGGATTCAACTGAAATGGGCCGGGGACGTCGCTGCCCTTCCCTTTCCCGAAGATCGGGGGAGTGAAACGCCGAGCCGCTGACCCCTTGAAGTGAACATTCCCCTCCGGCTTGACATCTTTCTTGGCGGCGACTTACAATCCCCCGCGATTGTGCCGGAGAAGAACAAGACAAAAGTTCTCATCTGGCCGGCGCAGGGAAAAATCCGACTCCGATGATTGCTCAGCGCTTTAGGGCAAGACATTGAAAAGACTGCTCGTGTTGGTTTTCGGCATTCCCCTCTTATCCTTGGTCCTCTCCGGACAATGGCAATCCAAAGAAGTGTATGCCCAGAAAGCGGAATCGGCCATAAAAATGGATGGGCTTCTGGATGAAGCAGCCTGGAAAGAGGCCCCGGAAGCGGGGGATTTCATCCAACTTCAACCTGAAAAGGGGAAACCCGCCTCGTTGAGAACCATCGTCAAGATCCTGTATGATGCCGACAATGTTTATTTTGGCTTTTGGTGTTACGATTCAGAACCTCAAAAAATCGCCGCCCGAATGACCAAGAGGGATGCGGACATCCGTTCGGACGATTCGGTCTATGTGCTGCTCGACACCTTCCATGACCGCAGAAACTGTTATTATGTCAGCACTAATCTCCTGGGAACCCAGTGGGACGGCCGGATCACGGATAACGGGCGGACTTTCGATTCCACCTGGGATGGAGTTTGGAGGGCGGCCGCCCGGAAAACCGAATTCGGCTGGACGGCCGAGTTCGCGGTGGAGCTCGGAAGCATCAAGTACGAACCCGGGGAGAATAAAACCTGGGGATTAAGCTTGGGCAGGGGTATTCCCCGCAAGCTGGAATTCAGCTTCTGGACCGGACCGCTTGAATCCCCTTACAAAGTTTCCCTGTTCGGTGAGCTCAAGGATCTTGATCTCGAGAAAGCGGAGAAAAAAGCCCAGGTCATTCCCTACCTCCTCTCCAAAATCGAAGAAGAGGAAAAAACGGTCGTCCAGGCCGGGTTGGATGCCCGCTATGCGTTCTCTCAGACGGTTTCAGGGAACCTGACCGTCAACCCGGATTTCGCCACGGTCGAGGCCGACCAGGAAGAGATCAACCTGACCCGTTTTGAGCTCTTCCTCCCCGAAAAGAGAAATTTCTTCCTGGAGGGGAGCGAGATCTACGACCAGCGCATCCAGTTGTTCTATTCGCGGAGGATTTCCGATATTTACGGCGGAGCCAAGGTCTACGGGAAATCCGGGGGGTATGAGTTTCAGACCCTGACCGCCCAGACCAAGGACGACGAGGAGAGGGGGGAGGACAGCGCCAACTTCATGGTCTTTCGACTGAAAAGGGACGTCATGAAGTCCTCCAACATCGGGCTTTTGGCCGCCAACGAGCTGGTCAACGGCAAAAACCGGGGAACCGCCGGCATCGACACCGCTCTGTATTTTTCGGACACGTTACAGTTCACTGGCCAGCTGGCGCTGAGCTACGGAGACAAGAACTCCGACAACATCGCCTTTTTCCTCCGGCCGAGCTATGACACGAGCACGTTCCACATCCACCTCCGCTATACCCAGCTGGGAAGAAACTTCGGGGACAATGCTAACGCGGTGGGTTTTGTCCGGGATGACAACCGCCGGGAGCTCGATTCGGCCGTCGAAAAAGAATTCTTTCTCAACAAATGGGGTCTCGATCGCGTCAGATATGAATCGAATTACAATATTTACTGGGGCCTGGACAACATCCTGCGCAGCTGGCAGATCGACCAGGCGCTCGGTTTTGACCTCAAAAACAAGTTCTCTCTCAACGTCGAGCATCACGAGGAATACAAGCTCTTCGAGAAAGGTTTCCGCAACCGGGAGAGCGTGCTGGAGCTCGGCTACAACACCAGGGAATGGCAGTCCGCCCAGTTGGCCTACAGCTTCGGCCGCAACTTCGACCTGGATTTTCAACTGGTGGAGGGGGAGGTCAACTTCAAGTTAACCAGGGACCTTTCGGTTTCGTATGGATTGGAACGGGTCGTCTTTAATCCGGACCCCGAGAACGAAAGCACCTGGATCCACGTCGTCCGGACGACCCAGTATTTCAC
>DATKXS010000156.1:0-11500 GCA_035528895.1 Candidatus Desulfaltia sp. | reverse complement strand
GTCGATGAACACTCCCAGCTTGTTGAGCGATTCACCGTCGCTGTAGGGAGCCTGGAAATAGGCGGAGTAGGGTTCTCCATAATAGAGATAGTAGACCACACCGCCGGAGTAAGAGCCGATGTTCTTGGCAGTTCCCCGGGTGTACTGGACGCCGAACTTGAATTCGTGATTGCCCGCGATGAAGTCGTCGGCAAAATGGGACAGGGCGGCATTGACCTGGAGCTTCGTATACTTGGATTCGCTCCAGGACCAGATGCCGTTGGCGGCCACTCCGGTCGCGATGTCGTAGTAGAGAGGTTCATCCAGGTTCCCGTCCATCGGCTTCCAGTTGTCATTGACGAACCAGCCGCCGACCTTGAACTCGAAGATCGTGTTGGGGCTGAGGATGGAGGTCAGCATGATGTTGGGAACGCCGTAGTCCCCGGGCTCTTCGGCGCAGGCTTCATACGGCTGGGAGGGGGAGATGACGTCTGGGAGTTTGGACCACTCGTGCTGGTAGGAAACAACCAGCTTGTGGCTTTTGGCCAGCTGGAAGGTGAGTTTCCCGAAGAACCTTTTGTAGTCGGCTTTCGTCGGATATTCCGGGTCCGTTCCCAGCTGGGAATACTCGTACCTTTTCCATTGGGCATTTCCGTAGAACCAGATCTGGTCTTTTTTTATCCGGCCGGAAAGGTCCAGCCCAAGGTCCCAATTCTTGCCGACATGATAGGGGTATTCGGCGTCTGGGACGTTGTTGCCCACAAAGGAGCTGGGAGTACCGTAGGTGTTCAGCCCGCCGTGAAAATCGTTGCCGCCGGACTTGGTGACCACGTTAACCACGGCGCCCTGGAAATCCCCATACTCCGCGGGCGCGCCGATGGCCAAGACTTCTCCTTCCTGGTAGATATCGGGGTTGTTCCAAACCCAGGTGGTGCCGTTCCAGTCGAAGGAGGTGTCAACTCCGTCGACTAGGTAGTTGTCCGACGCGAAAGACGAGCCGAGGGAGGAATGCCATTCTTCGCTACTGTTCTCGTTCATCGAGACACCGGGGGCCCAGTACATGATATCCATATAAGTGAATCGTGCCTTGGGGACGCTTTCCAGGAGCTGCTGGTCGTAGGTCGTAGAAAGCCCGGATTTCGTCACGTCCACCACGGGAGACTGGCTGACGACCGTGACTTCCTCCGCCAGAACGGCCGGCTTCAGGGCGACATCGATGGTCGCCGTCTTGCCGACCGAGACGATGATATTCTCTCTCAGGACCGACTGGAATCCCGGCATATTGAAAGTGACCGTGTATTTTCCGGGCGGAAGCGCCGGGAATAGGAAAACGCCGCTGGCCGGGGTTTGGGCCGTCTGAGCGCCCCCGATGAGCGCGGGGCTCTTGACCTCTACGCTCACGCCGGGGAGCGGCTCTCCTTCTTCGTCCGTGACCGTTCCGCGGATCGTTCCGGTCAGCCGTTGGGCCTCAAGGAACGCACCGCTCAGGGCAAACAAGACACCGAAAAGGATCAAAAAAAGAAAGGCCTGTGATTTTTTCATGGTTTCTCCCCTCGCATTTCGAATTCCCTTTTCTAGGCCCACAAATTAGGTCACTTTAAAATATGATTTATTCATATGAAATGCGATAGAGAATGTCAAGCTGAAATCGAGTCTTGGTCGCCTCGGCGCAGCCGGGACCCCAGTCAACCCCTTGCCAGACGACTTGGGTTTATCCTATAATTCGACTTCCCGTGAGAGAGAGGAGGACTGCCCCCTTCCGCTCCTAGGATTGGGGGAATAAGAGCCTCAGAGATCAATTCCGGGACAGCAGTTTTTTTCTGGGTGATTTGGACGACGAGCGAATGAAAAAAAAACGAAGGTCAGGGTTCTTCGGATCGATAGCCCGCCGGATAGAGGGTTTCCTGCCTTTTAGAGCCAGGAACGGATTCAACCGAGCCTTGTACCAATACTTGGCCAGAAGGGTGGGAGAAAACGAGGACTTGCTCTTCTGGAATTTCGGGTTTGCCGACCCTGACTCGAATAGAAAAGAACTTTTTCTCAACGACTCCGATGAAAAGCACCGCTATTGCATCCAGCTCTATGATCACGTCGCCAGCGCCGTGGACCTGAAGGGACAGGATGTGCTGGAAGTGGGCTGCGGTTGCGGCGGAGGCTCATCGTTCATCATGAAACGCCACCTCCCTCGCTCCTACTCGGCCGTCGACCAGGCCGAGGAAGCTATCGAATTCTGCAATCGCCGTTATTCAATCCCCAGGCTCTCCTTTTCCAGCGGGAAGGCGGAGTCTCTCCCTTTTGAGAAAGAAACCTTTGATGTTGTGATCAACGTCGAATCTTCCCATTGTTATGGGTCTTTGGACTCTTTCTTAAAGGAGGTGCAGCGAGTCCTCCGTCTGGATGGATATTTTCTTTTCGCCGACTTCCGTCATAAAGACCAAATGGACGAGTTGCGGGGGCGTCTGGAAAGCTCCGGTTTCCAATTCCTCAAAGAAGAAATCATAACCTCGCATGTTCTTCAGGCTATGGAACTTGATCACGAGCGGAAAATGCGTCTGCTGAACCGGAAAGCGCCGAGGCTGTTGTTCAATTCGCTCAAGTATTGGTGGGGAACAAAGGATTCAAAAAGATACGAGCTCTTCAGCTCCGGTGAAGAAATATATTTCAGCTATGTCCTGCAAAAAAGGAATCATACCGGCCTCCCTTCATCATAGAGCCTCCCTTTCCGTCGGAGGGCGAGACCGTTGCCACTCCGGCGCCTATAAATTCCGGCCGTGCCGTCATGACGGTTATCAAACGGCCGCCCCGTCTTTTTGTTTGAGGGCGTTGACCGCCTCTTGAACGTCCGGTTGGGAGGGATTGATCTCCAGCGATTTTTCCCAGGCGCGTAGCGCCTCGGCCGTGTTTCCCAGTCTCAAGTAGCATTCCCCGCGAAGATTCAAGAAGACGGTATTGAGCCCGTAATGGGAGATCCCCTGTTCCAGGATCTTCAGGGCTTTTTCCCATTCGCCTGTTTGATGATGCGCGCTGGCGAGGAGGAAGAAGAACTCGTATCGGGGCGGCTTGGCCTGATCAACGAAGGGGAGAAGGAGTGTTTCCACCCTGGAAAAATCCTGAAGGGCCAGGTCGGCCCGGGCCAGGGAAAGAGCGAAGTCCTCTGATTCCGGCCTTTTCCGGTAAGCCGCTTCCAGGTTGAGTCGGGCTTCTTCGTAGCGCCCGGAACTGAAAAGCTGGTTTCCGATGAGTAGCTGATAGACCGGGTCGTCGAGGCCCGGAAGGATCTTCGAATAGACCCAGGGCCGGGCCATCTTCTCCAGGGAGGTCACATCAAACTCGTCCTGCCCGGCGGCGAGTTCCCGGCCGCCGGCGCGGACAGAGACCCGCACCTTGTAGTGTGCCGGTAAGAACTCGGACAGAGCCACCGGTTCGATGACGTCCGGGAAGGCGGGATAATTGGCCGGCCGGCGGGAATAAGACCTGAAGGGTTGTTCGTCCTTAAGGAAATCAAAGACGATCTCGGCCTCATCCTTGAGGTTTTGAGGAAGTCCCCAAACCTGAAAGCCCAGGACGAGTCCCTCGGACCTGGTGAAGGTCCTGTTCGTCTGAACCAGGATCGAGACTCCTCCGAGCTGGAAGGGCTTGAGCTTATCCCGGCCGGCCTCGGATCTTTCGCTCTTATATCCCAAGAGAAGCGGAGTGACCCAACTCCGGCTCTCATCAGAAGGGATGATCAGTTTTCGCTCCAGGGAGGTGAATTCCTTGGAGACTTCATTCTTGAGCAGGACGGAAAACTCGTATGATCCCGGGATCAGAGGAAAGACATCGTAGATCGCGTAGGGCTGCCGGCTGATGCGTTTCAAGTCCTCTTCCCCGAAGCTGACGGGAAGCGTTTTGTCGAACTGGTAGATGGTTCTTCCTGCCTCATCCTTGACCGACCCAGTCAGGCTCAGGGTGGTGCTGAACTTGTCTCCGTACCGGCTGACAGAGAGGTTGGCCGGTTCGATCGAGTAATGGATGCAGGACACGGTCGGAGACGCTTTCAAGATTTTGACCAGGGAATCGCTGTCTATGAAGTTCGCCGAGTATTCCACTTCGACGATGTCTTTGTACTCGAGAAACTTTTGCGCATACAAGTCGCGAACGGTTTTGGCCGCCAGCGATTCCACCTTCTGGAGGAGGAGGTCCGAGGAGAGAGAGGGCCGGCCGAAGCCGGCGGATTCGTCGCCGGGGATGAGGGAAAGAGAAACCTGGGCCAGGTTGGGCTCGAGTTCGCGCAGTTTCCGGTAGGCCGCGGTGATATTCTCCGGTCCGCCCTGATAAGAGACCAGGAAGGCCTGGGGACCGTCCATCGTCGGGCTGTAAAGCTTGTAATCGCCGCTCCCGTGCTCCTTGAAGAAGACGATGTTAAAGCCCGGCGGAAGCCCGACTTCCGCCTTGTTCTGGTAGAACCAGACTTCGGCGGGATAGGTCTCCTGGCCGGATTCAAACCTCTGGATGTCGTTCGGCTCCCCGAGGATGATGTAGATCCGGCCGCGGTCCGTCTTCCATCCGGGCAGGGTCGACTGTCTCCCCAGATAATAATTGGCGTGATTGATCCGGCGGTAATGCTCGGTCCTGAACTCGTTCTCCTCCGTGCCCGGAGTCGGGTCTCGCTGCTTCCAGAAGGCCTGGATGAAAAGGTCGCGCTCCCGGTCGGTCTGCAGCTTCTCGAAGACCTGTTTTTCGAGGGGAGAAATGACGTAAACAACTTCTTCTTCCAGCCACTTTTTATAGGCGGGAGGGAGATCTTTTTTTTGACCGGGGGCGCTGGGGGAGAGGGGGGCTAAACCGGTTAGGGAAAGAAGCAATAAAACGCGAACCCAAGTCGATCGGTGCATGTCTCATCTAGATTATCTCTGCTCGGGCAGAAATTCAAGAAAAGAGATTCGTTGACAAGGGCCCTCAACCGACAATATAATTCTTATGAATAGAGGAGGGAAATATGAGAAAGGCGCTTTATCTATCTGCTCTGGCTGCGTTCGTGATCGGACTGATGTCGTGTGCTCCCACGGCCGCGGTGACATCGGGCGAAGGGCCATCGATCGCTGAGGCCCAGGCCGAACGCTATGACGGTCCCAAGGCCCGCTTGGCCGTCGGCGAATTCACGGACAAGACGGCCAAGGGAGAGGGCAACTCGGGCTGGTTCGGGCTGTATGGTTTCCATTTCAAGGAAATCGGTAGCGGCATGAGAGAGATGCTGACCACGGCCCTGTTCAACAGCAACCGGTATATCGTCCTGGAGAGGCAGCAGCTCGATGAGGTGCTCAAAGAGCAGGACCTGGCCGCCGCTGGACGGGTCAAGAAGGAAACGGCCGCTCCGACAGGGGAGATCTATGGTGCTGACCTCATCATCACCGCGGCCGTGACAGAGTTCGAAGGAAGCGCCAAGGGAGTCGGCGGAGGAACCCGGGTCCTCGGCGTGACCGTGGGCGGAGGATTGAAAAAGTCCCACCTGGCCATCGATGTCCGCATCATCGATGCCAAGACATCCCAGATTGTGGCTGCGGCTACGGTCACGGGAAGCGCCACGAGCGTCGGCGCTCTTGGAGGGGCCAATATCGGGGGGAGACTGCCGGTCGCCCTGGGCGGGTTCTCAAAGACCCCGACCGAACAGGCCATCCGGACCTGCATCCAGAAAGCGGTCGAATACATCGTCACCAAAACCCCGGCCGAATATTATCGACAGAAGTAATCGGCCGGCCGGGAATCCGGCTTCCGGACTCTAAGCCGAAGCGCGGCAGGTCCCCCGCGCCCTATTCCTTCCTAAATTTTTATCTTGCCAACGGGCCTTATGTATGGAATAGAATTCCGGTATGGAAAAAATGCGTGGACAGTTAGATCCTTCTTTAAAATGGTCTGGGGTTCCCTAGTAATACTGATGCTGGCGTCCGGTTCCTTTCGCTGGAGACAATGGTCAGGGCCTGGAGAACGCTGAACAAAGCGGAGAACAAGGCTCGTAAAAATGCCGTATTCCTCAGAAGGATTCGATGCGCCCGGATGCCCGTTGTCTATGTGGTTCTGACACGCTGGGACGCCTTCCTAAAAGAGGCGCTAGAGCGCGGCCTGAAATGGCCCTGACCCCGGTCTCGTCAGGAACTCTTAGGCTGGTTTCTCGAAGCCGCCCGCTCCGAGGGCGTCACTATGATCTCGGAAGGGCAAACCCTGGATGATTGGGCGGCCAAAGGGGGGGGGATCGCGGTGAGGTTGGTGCCGGCTCAATCCGGCCGCTCACAGGCTCCAGCGATAGGAAACCTTGACCAGGAAGATGTTGTCGCCCGGAGCCGTCAGCAGGTTGCCGAGGTCGCGGCGGAGCCGGAAATCGCCGGGATTGGCGTAGTCGGCCCGGTTTTGTGTCCAGACGAAATAGAGAAGCGAACCCGGCAGGTATTCCCAGCGCAAGACGATGGTACCGCGGAGCGACTTGACGTTGAAATCGGGGTTTCCGAAAGAGAAAGCCTCGGCCGGACCGGCGCCGTCGGGATCGACCTGATATCGACCGTTGACGGACTCGATGGTCGAGTCGCCCTCCCCGTAGAGGCTGTAATCGTAGGTTTTCGGCCGGGCCAGTTCCCTGAAACGGCTGTAGGTCCCGACACCGAGGAACGGCTGGAAGTAAGCCTGCAGGGTCAGCCGGGGAGTGAAGGTCCAGTTGAAACGGACGACGGCGGCGACTATCCTCTGGTCGATGTGCCCGAAGACATAGCGGGTGCCGTAGGTCGATGTCATCAAGGGATCAGTGACCCTGGTGACCCACTGGATCTCCGTTCTCTCGCGCATGAACTCGGGGCCGAGAGAGAGGCTGAAATTCGAACTCGGCCTCCAGCGCAGCGCGAGTTCCGCCTGCCACTGGGTGCCGACGTCGGGTTGATCATAGATCATTCCCTCGGCTTCGAAGACGACCGCTTTGCGCCCGTCAGTTTCTATCCCCAGTTCGAATTGATATCCCCAGGGCATCAGCGCTAGAGGGCCCCCCCGGGTCAGGCGATTGCTGATGGTGTCGGGATTGTAGGCGGCCAGAAAATTGAAGCCCCAGAAATTGCGGAATAGGCCTTCGGAAAGGATGAGCGCTCCGTCCCAGGTTTTGTTCCCGCCGAAATCATAATTGCGGAAGACTCCGCCGGCCAGGAGCACCTGCTGGAAGACCTTCCCGGGCCTGGTCCATTGATAGGCGGGTAAGAGCTGGAGGTTGATGACGTCCGAGGCGGAATACTGGAAGCCGGCGTCGTTGGGGTTGAACCCGGGCGAGAGGACGCCGGCGGAGAAAAGCAGGAGCGAATTGCCCCCCTGCTTGCCGATGGTCAGATGCCCGCCCCAGCCGCTCAGGGATGTCGCCGAGGGGTCCACTTCGACATGGGCGGCGTCGGGTCGCTGGTAGTAATGCATGGACGACTGCTGGAGCCTGAGGATGTTTTCGGTCGTTCCCTCGACCCGGGTCCCTCCAAACCAGCCCCCGATGACGTAGGTCCTGTCCTTGTCCAGGAAAGTCCAGCCGTCGAAGGCCAGGCTGAAGGCGTTCTTGCTCAGGAGATCCTGGAGGACGGGATTGTCCGGGTCGCGGGCGACACCGGTGGCGATGAAACCGAAACCCTGCTGGCCCTCGTGGATGTCTTTTTGCGCTCGGAGAACGCCGTAGTAGGTGAAGGGCTCGACCTGTTCCTGGAATCTCCGGCCGAGGAGGTCGATGCGGGCATATTCGCGGGGGGTCAGGGCGTTGATGAATCCGACGTTCCATCCGCCTAGCTTGCCCGTGACCTTGGCCGCGCCGAGAATGGTCGTCCGGTCGGGCACGACAAAATAGTCGCCGTCCTGGGTGACCTGCCCCTGCGGGGCCCGACCGACGCGCCGGCTGTAAAAAAATTGAGGCGAAGGCCAGTTGATGTTGGCATCGATGTAGATGCCGCCGCGGCCGAAGTCGTCGAAGATCGAAGCTCCTTCGATGAAAAAGGGCCGCTTCTCCTCATAGTAGGTCTCGTAAGCGGAGAGGTTGACTACGGCAGGGTCCACCTCGATCTGGCCGAAATCGGGATTGACCGTGGCGTCGAGCGTCAGATTGCTCTTGAGGCCGACTTTAAGGTCGAAGCCGGCGGTTCCCAGGGTCTTTCTCCCTGTTTCAAACGGATTTCCCGCCTCGGCGGGACGGAACTGGGTTTGGCCGACCGCGTAGGGGAGGAACTCGACATGTCTGCCCGGATTGATGTTCTGGATACCCTCGAGCCGGGCGAAGCGCGAGACGAAGGCCGCCTCGTTCTTCGGCACCCAGGAGAAAGAGGCTTTCTCGTTCTTGCGCTTGATGATGCGCGTGAAATTGACGCCCCAGACATACTCGTCTTTCTTCGGGAACCGGAGCTGATTGAAAGGGACCCTCATCTCCACCGTCCAGCCTTGGCCGTTGATGTGTGCCCTCCCCTCCCAGACGCCATCCCAGGATTCGTCATCGTTGATATCGTTGGACAGGGCTTCGTCCATGATTGATCCCGCCGGGTTGACGCCGAAGAGATAGCCCGTCCGCCGGTCGTAGTAGGGGTCGACGGCGAACATGAGCCAGTCGGAGTCCACGTCGGCATCGCGGCGGCCGAGCCGGCTGACGATTCCCCTCGGTTCGGAATCGAAACAGGACGCGGCGACATAGATGGCTTTATCATCGTAAGCGACCCAAATATGCGTCTTTTCGGTAGAGGGGGCGCCGTCATTGGGATCATTCTGGGTGAACCCCTCCAAGGCCGGGTTGCTCCAGGTCTTTTCGTCGAGCCGGCCGTCGATCGAGATGGCCTCCTCGGTCCGGACCGCCCTGACGACCCTCTGTTCGGGCGGGGCTGGAGACTGCTGTTTGGGTTTATCCTTGGCCGCTGCCGGGGGCGGGAGGAAGATGATTAAGAAAAAGGCGATGACCGCCGGTAGCGTCTTCTTCATAGATGTTCTCCTCGGAGTTCTCCACAGGCGCTGTTCGAATCTGTCTGGATGTCTTCTGGTGGCCATTTCATTATTTATATACGTACTGACAGGGAGAAAGGTTCCTTCGATCCGCCGGTCTATGCTCTATTTTTTGCTTGATTGAGGTGAATCAACTGAGCGAGCGGGGACGCAAGATCTGAGGTTTTTACTGTCAGGCTTCTTCGATGACCGTCCAGCCCAGCGCGGCGGCCAGCTCATAGACCGGCTTCTTGAGGTCTCCGTAAAAAGTGACCCGGTGCCAGCCCCACTTGTCCCACATCGTGAAAAGCTTCTCGATGTCGCCCCGAGGTTCGGCAGCGAGCTTGGTCCGGCAGGCCCGGTCGTCCGGGTCGTTAGCCACGGCCTTGGCCTGATGCAAGATGATCTCTTTCCGCGGGTCGGAGATCTCGATGGTCGTGGTCAGGTAGCCTACGGGAAGGACCGACCGGACCGAGGCGCCCTGGCGGTCCTCGGAATGGGTGAGAATCTCAAACGGGTTGGCTTCGCCTTTGGGTCCGAAGACTCTGTTCGAGGCCACGCAGTGGGCGTAAATGATCTGTCGTTTGACCGTGTCGATGACCGGGTCGGATATGTACCCGGGCCGGCCCTCGGTCATTATCGAGCCGGCCACCATGACGGCAGCGGAGGGCACGTCGCACTCGCAGCCCCCGACCAAACCCTGATTGTTCAGTTCGTGGAAACCGAGGCACGGGTAGGCATGGATGTGATCGCCGTAGAATCCGCCCAGGCAGTTGATGGTGATGCCCACGGCATCGTGTTTCTTCAGAACAGTCTTCTCGCCCAGGTACATGGCGGCCGAATTGACGAGCTCGTCGCGGGACACGCCTTCGACCCGGGAGGCGGTCTTCAGCCAGAGGTCGGCGATAGCTCGCGCCTCGTCCTTATCCGCAGTTGCCCAGGCGTCATTGAGCTCGGAGAAGGGAATATAGACTACCGGAATCCCCATCACCGTCGTTTCGGGAGCGGCCTCGGGCCCCCGGACGGCGATGATCTTCGCGGCCTTCATCCGGCGGATGGTTTCTTCGGCGGGAAGCGTTGACAGCTGATCCGTACGGCCGGTGAGGTCGCCCGGCCGGGGAGTCTGCGACATACGCACCTTAGCTGTTGCGGCGGCGAAATCAAACGAAGGGCCGGCCGCCTCGAAGCACTGGACCGCACCGAACAGGTCGTCCTGCCGCGAGGAGGCGACGAATCCCAGGTTGGAACGTCCTTCGCGCAGGAAACCCGCCGTGTAGACGAGAAAACCGCCGCTTCCCGCGTACTGGAAGTCGGCATAGAGGACGGGCTTGCCCGAGGTCACCATCGTCTGGGCGACGCGGTTCCAGCAATTCATCTGGTAGACGATGTAGCCGTCAATATCTTCGGCCTTGTCTCCTTCCAGGATTTTCTTGGCCTGTTCTTCGCCGGTCGCCATTACGGGAAGGAAAGTGAAATCCCTGAAGCGGTTGGACAGAGCGGCGTTCGTCCGCTCCATAATCGGGACGAAATCGAACCCGACGTTCGGCCAGTCCGGGACTTCCTGCTTCGGGCCGTGGAGGGCGTAGACGATACGGATCTTGGGGCCCTTGCCGCCGGCGGCGCGGAGCCATCTCGGCGCCGTCATGAGCCCAGCCGCGCCGGCACAGGCGGCGCACCCGGTCAAAAACCGACGCCGGGTCATTCCATGGGCGGCGCAGCCCACGGGTATTGCCGACTGGCGATCGTTCCATTTCATGGCTGACTCCTTTCTCTGACCCGTCCGGTCACGCCGGAAATATATCCTCGAGTCCGGAGCGATGTCAAGAAAAGCTAGGCTCTGTAACGAAAAGTGTAGCGATAAGGAGAAGGCAGGGACTGTGATCAGCCACAATCAGCCTCGCTCCCGATCGGGTTTTTAACGCCGTTCCCTCAACGCTCTTCTCGGCGGCTGCGGAACTCGCAAATGCAATCCCTGATTTCTTCGATTGTCATGTCTGATCTGACTATCTTCTCTCCGGCTTTCCTCGCGTGCTCAGACATCCTCGCCGCCCGCAAGTCAGGGTTCCCTCGAAGAACGTCTCGGCAAGGCTAAACCCTCAACTGTCGCTGCGGCCGATTGCGGCTGATCTCTTCCACAGCTACATATTAACCACACTTTTCGTTACAGAGTCGAAAGGCAATCGGGGCCGGCCTGGTGTTATTAACGGCGGCGCGTGATAGAATAGAAGAAGGTAACCTGATCAGGGAGGTAAAGATCATGAGCATCAGGAAGTGGCGTTTGTCAGCGCTGTCCACCGCTCTCGCCGTCATTGTCTTCTCGGGCCCGATTTCAGCCCAAGAAGCCGGGAAGTCGGCGGCGGGGCTGCCGATTTTCTACGAGGAGCTCACCACACCGGAGTTCGTCGAGGCCGTGATCAGGTCCGGGTCCACCTGCGTCATCCCGCTCGGCATTCTGGAAAAACACGGGCCCCATCTTCCCCTGGGCACCGACCTCATCGACTGCCGGGAGGTGGCCCGGCGGGCCGCCGAACAGGAATACACGATCATCTACCCGGCCTACTATGTCGGGCAGATA
>DATKXS010000155.1:0-36432 GCA_035528895.1 Candidatus Desulfaltia sp. | reverse complement strand
GGGTCGGTCGTTCGGGACAGGTTGATCAAGGCGTCGTAGGCCTTGACGCCGATCTCCTTGAGCATGGCCATCATCAGGATGGATTTGTCCCGGCAGACGCCGTACTGTTTCTCGAACGTGTAGGTCGCCTGGTGAGGCTCGATAAAAGCGCCCAGGTCCATGGAGGACCCCATATAGCGCACCTTCTGGGAGACGTAGCGGAAGATGGCCAGGATCTTTTCTTCCTCGGTCCAGCAGTCCCGGATGAGCTCCGCGACTTTCGCTCTAAGGGCCTCGTTCGAATCGACCTTCCCGACGTTGAGTCTGTCGCCGTACCGGGAAAGCTCCTTCCAGTCCTTGAATGTGCTGGCAACGACCCGCAGGGCGACATCGACGATGGTCACCATCCCCAATTCCTGTTCGATCTTCGGCTGGTTGACGGCCTGCCATCGATAAATGATCCGCTCCCCTTTCTTCTCTTCTGAATAATCGAGCCGGCCGTCTCTGACAACGGAGCGCAACGGCTTGGCCGCGGGCCCATCGATCACGACCTCTTTCCTCAGGATCGGCTCGACGATCTGGAAGAGGATGAGGTCGTTGTAGTGTCCCTGAATCAAGGGCTTAGAATTGGTTTCGACGAGCATCTCCAGGGAATCCCCCACCTCAAGCCCGGGGAAAGTGACGCTGAGACGGCGGAAGTTTTCCTCGAGGATATTCATCTGCTGGGTCTCTTCCATCGTCCCGTCTTTCATGAATTCCTCGGTGACCGGGATGACCCGCCCGTCCTTCTTGATGAGGCGCGCCAGGAGCACCTTGACCGTGCTATATCTCCGGTGGTAGGGGATCTTTCGGGTTGCGAACATCTGCTTGCCCTTGTCCGTCAGGACTTTGACCAGGCTGTGTTCCACCGAGGTGAATTCACCGCTCTCCTCGAAAACAACCTTCTGGTCCTCAAAGATGATCAGGGCGTTGGCGTCCGGGTGTTCCTGGAGTCCCCCGGCGCGTTCGATCTCGGCCAGGACAGGCTTGATATCCTCGGCCTGCTGGGCCTGCTGAGCCAACGTGGGCAGGGCGGCGAGCAGTAGGATAAAAAGCGGGAGAATAGTCTTTCTTGTTTTCATGTCGAAACCTCTAAAGAATTGCGAAAGGTTTATATCTTATAACGATCACCCGGCAGTGTCAAAAATACCGCAATATTTTCCGCTCAAGGGGCGCTCGAAATCGGTCTACATCAGCGGATTAGGCGGCGTGGCGGGAGGCTTCAGTTCGTATTCCTTGGGCGGCTCTGCCCCCAACAAGTGGCGGACGAAGTAGTCCCAGCGCCGCCGCACCATGTAGGGCTCGTTCCCGAAGCCGTGACCGCGGTTCGGGAAAAGAATCAGGTCGAAATCCTTGTTCGCTTTGATCAGCTCGTCGACCACGAGCAGCGTATTGTACGGCGGAACGTTGCTGTCCATGGTCCCGTGCGCCAACAGCAGTTTCCCCTTGAGATTCTTGGCGAAATTCTGGTTGGCCTGGCTGTCGTAGTTCGAGGTGCCGTCGGGGTTGGAGACGAGCAGGCCCTGCCACTTCTCGCCCCAGTCGTCCTCGTAGCCCCGGTTGTCATGGTTTCCCGCCTGGGAGACGCCGACCTTGAAAAAATCCGGGTGGCGGAACATCGCGTCGCAGGTCGCGTAGCCGCCGCCGGAGTGCCCGTAGATCCCGGCCTTTTCGATATCGATCCACGGATGGCGCTCGGCGAGCTCCTTCATTCCGGCCACTTGATCGGGCAGCGTGTTATCGCCCATGTCGCCGTAGTAGGCGTCATGGAACGCCTTGGAGCGGCCGGGAGTCCCCATCCCGTCGAGCTGCACAACGATGAAACCCAGCTCAGCCAGGGACTGGGCGTCGCCGTGGGCGGGCAAAAAGCTCCGGCTCCTGACGCTGCCCGATTGCGGACCGGGATAGATGTTGTTGATGATCGGGTATTTTCTCCCCGGGTCGAAGTTCGTCGGCCGGAACATCAGGCCGTAAAGGTCGGTGATGCCGTCGCGGGCCTTAACGGTGAAAGACATGGGCGGTTTCCATCCTGTTGCCAGGAGACGGGAGATGTCGGCCTTTTCGAGTGCAAGAAGAAGCTTCCCCTCCTCGTTCCGCAGCACGGAGACTTGAGGAACGTCGGGCTTCGAGTAGCTGTCGACGAAGAAGCGGCCGGACGGCGACAGGCTGACCTCGTGGTCGGCATCCTCCGCTGTGAGCAGCCGGAGGTCCCGGCCGTCGAATCCGACGCTGTAGAGATGCCGGAAGTAAGGATCGCGATCCTTCTCGCGGCCGACGCCCAGAAAGGTGAGCCTCCGGTTCTTCTCATCGACCCGCGACAATTGGATCACGTTCCCCCCGCCGGTCGTGATCTGGTTTTTCAACCGGCCGGTCTCGAGGTCGTAGAGATAGAGATGCCCCCAGTTGTCGCGCTCGGAGAACCAGACGACTTCGTTCGAAGCGGCCAGGAAGCGCCAGTTGGCGCGGCCGCTCCCGGACTCGAAGTAAGTCGCGA
The DNA here is from genome assembly GCA_035528895.1 of Candidatus Desulfaltia sp. Lineage (GTDB taxonomy): Bacteria > Acidobacteriota > Aminicenantia > Aminicenantales > UBA8522 > UBA8522. The sequence continues at coordinate 33,920 of DATKXS010000155.1, read as the reverse complement.
CCTTTTCCTCGAAAACGTCACGGACCTCACCCGTATCGGGATCGGCCGAGCGGAGCACCTCGTGCTTGTGATCGCGGGAGGTCGAGACGAAGACGATCCGTGACCCGTCCGGGCTCCACTGCACATCTTCCATGCCGCCGCTCCGCGATTTGATATCGTCGGTGAATGTGGAGCGGTGCTGGTCGGGAGGCATCTTCAGCCGGACCGTGCGCGGACCATCGAGATGGATGACGACGCGCTCGATCATGGTCACGATCTTGTCTCCCGGCAGCGGGTATTTCCAGGCCTGCAAGACAGGGTGGCCCACCTTGGTCTCGACGAGATACATCTCGCCGACCTCGCGCTGATCCTGCTGGAATGTCGCGATCTTCTTGGAGTCCGGCGACCAGGATACGACCGGCCGGTCGCTCTTGATCCATCCGGCGTTGTCGGTCGCATAACCGAAATCCTTCACGCCGTCCGTCGTGAGCTGCATTTCCGTCCCGGTCGAGACCTCGCGGACGCAGAGGTTGTCGTCGCGGATGAAGGCGGCGAAAAGCCCATCCGGTGACAGCACCTCGGGGCGCTCGCCCGCGCCAAAGCGGCGGCCTTCGCCACGCCGTCTTTCGGGAGGGGCGGCCTCACCGCCTTCGACGGGTTTGAGGGTTTTGCCCTTCAAGTCGCACGACCATCGCTTCCCCTCGGCACTGAAGGAGATCGTTTTCCCGTCCGCCGAGAGGTCGAACGTCGTGAAGGGAAGATGAGTCGCATCAAAGGTCTTCCCTGTGGCCGCTGACAAAGCTGCGGCGACCTTGGCATGGTCAAAGGCCAGACCACGCCTTTTCCGCTGTGGATCGACCAGGATGAACTCGCTCCCCTCATTCTCAAGGGCATTCCTGTACCAGAAGCGGTCGCCGGGCAGCCAGGTGGGGCGCACGGCAGCGCGCAACACCAACGAAGTCACGTTGTAGGACATGAATTTCTCGGCCTGGGCATAGTCGGCGGCGGTCAGGGAACGCGGAGTCTCGCCGCTTCGTTCCGGCGCGACGGCCGCGATCAATTGGACGATGCACCCGAGCAAGAACGGGAGCGTCCATAGGCCAACCCGAGTTTTTTGTTTCAGCATATCAAACTTCCTCCTCCGGAATATCCCTCGTTTTTCGTACTTCCTTTATCCGAAATATCTCCTCAAAACCCTTAAGGCGTGGAGCGTGACCCACTTGCTGGGTTTTCCTTTCTGTTCGATATCGACCTGAAAGCGGCCGTTATAGGTCATCTCCAGGTTCCATTGTCCGCGCTTGTTCTGCTTGGAGAGAATAAGCTCAAGGGCATCCCGCATCCTTATATCCTTATAGCCCAGGCCGGTCAAGATGAGCAACATCTCCAGCACATCCACGTCCCACATCCAGGGGAACCAGAGCTTCGTCCATTTGGGCTTGGCCGCCCGCGACGGATCATGGCTTCTTTTGTAGAGGCGGTGCTTCAGGATGTACTCCGCCGCATTCTGAATGAACGCATTGATATCTCCATCTCTTTTCCCGGGCGGGATTTCCGCCAGAGCCTTGAGTCCCTTGACGACACTCGGCAGGCAGGTATGCTTTCCCCAGCAGGGCTCGAACCGGTCATGGGGCCAGCGGGCAGGAGGGCGGGGCCGATTGACGGGCCGTCGTCCCTTCTGGTAATATTATTAGGTTACTCCATGAAGCTTAAAACGATCCTTCTTGTATCGGTGTGCCTGGCCGTGGTCCTGTTCTCCGCCCGGCTGTTGCTGCGCAAGCACCCCCCCAGGCCCAACGTCGTCGTCGTGGTCATCGATACCTTGCGGGCCGATCGCCTCCCCTTCTACGGATATCCCAAGGAGACGGCGCCGTTCCTCTCGAAACTGGCGGCCCGGGGGGTCGTATTCGACAAGGCCTATGCCGCTTCCTCCTGGACCGCCCCGGCTACAGCCTCGATCTTCACGGGCTTGTACCCTTTCCAGCACGGCGTCGTCATGGGCCTGTTGGCCCAGATGAAGTTGATCAGAAGGTATCCCCACATCAAGATCAATCGGATCCCTGAAGAGGTGACAACCCTGCCGGAGGTCTTCCGCCGGGGCGGCTACAGGACCTTTGGCGTCGCAGACAACGGCAACATCTCCTATCATCAAGGATTTGACCAGGGCTTCGACCGCCTTGAGACCTTCGTACACAAGGGCGCGCAGTTCATCAATCAGCAGGTCCTCGATCTGGAAAAAGAAATCCGGGCCGGAGGCCCTTACTTCCTTTATCTTCACTATAATGACGTCCACTTGCCTTACAAGATCCCCCTGGAGGAAAGCGAAAAAACCGGGGATAAGACCACCGATATGAAGGCAATGTACGATAAGGAGGTCGCTCTTGTCGATTCCTGCCTGGAAGAACTCTACACTAGGTTCGGATGGTCGCGGAACACGCTCTTTGTCGTCACCGCCGACCACGGGGAAGAGCAGAGAGAGAAGGGATTCTACGGGCACGGAAAGTCACTTTACAACACCGTTATCCACGTGCCTCTGCTGTTTTACTGGCCAGAGCGGGAACTCTTCACCGAAAAGCGTCCGACGGTCAACGCGTCCACGATGGATATCATGCCCACATTCGCTTCCCTTCTGGGTTTCCGCCGGGTGAAAGGGCTGGCCGGGAAGGACCTTACGCCCGTGCTCAAAGGAAAGACGGGAGAGGCCGGGGAGCGTTACATCTATTCCCACCTGCATCATAAACCGGGCACTCCCAAAGAAACAGTCCAGGAGGCCTGCCTCAAGGGCGATTATAAGTATATTTTCGAGTCTCCGGCCACTCACTCCCTCTTCGACCTGAGGGGCGACCCGGGCGAGGACCGCAACCTCTATGCTCAAGAACAGGAGACGGCCGACAAGCTGGCGACGAACATGTTCGCCTTCGAAAAGTCCTGCCCTCGCTTCAACGCCGATTACGTCGACATCCAGCTCGACAAGAAGAGCATCGAGCAGCTTCGCGCGCTCGGCTACGTCCACTGAGGGCCGGACGACCCATCCCGAGGATGCCGAATCTACAGGCAGCAGTACGTCTCCAGACATCCCCACAGCATTTGAGCGACGCCGGGCGGAAAGCTTCCGGGAAGCTTGCCGAGGCTTATTGTCTTTGATTGTCCCTGCGGCCGCGTCTTGAAGATGACGAGCCGCGCTTTTGTTCAAGGAAAGAGCTCCTTCGGCGCCCGTCGTGCCGACGAAAAACCGGGACCCTAATTGAACCAGTAGGGGAAGCTGTCGTTCCCGCTCGTGGTCAGGATGCGCTTGACCTCGCCGCTCTCGAGGTCGAGCGTGTGGAGCTGGTAGGCGTTCTTGCCTTTCTCCTTGGGGCTCGACGAGAAGACGATCATCCTCCCGTCAGGGGAGAAGCAGGGGTAGTAGTCGTGGGTTTTCGAACGCGACCGGGTTAGGTTCCTCTTCGCCGAGCCGTCCGGGGCCATGACGAAAACGTCCCCCAAACCGTCGTCCTCGTGCGCGACATAGGCGATGAGCGAACCGTCCGGAGAGATCTTGGGACGGCAGCCCCCTTTCTTGGTCAGTGCCGCGTACTCCCCGCGTGTTTTGTCGAACTTGGCGACCAGCCAGCCGAGAAAGACCTTGCCCGTGAAGAAGACCTCGTTTCCGTTCGGGCTCTCGAAGGCGACAATGGTCGAGCTGTAGGGCGGGTCGGAAAAAAGGGGCGTCATCGTCCTGGTCTGGACTTCCATCTTCATTGTCCGCCAGGAGCGCCTTTTGACGTCCAAGTCGAAATAGATGAAGCGGTCGTCGGCGCTCCACGAGGGGGACAGCTCGTCCCGCGGGTCGCTCGTGAGGCGATGCAGGGCACGCGTCTCGAGGTCCAGAATATAGATATCGTAGCTCCCGGCGCGGTTGGACGCGAAGACGACGCGCCTCCCACTCTTGTCGGGGACCGGCCAAACGTCCGACGCGGGGTCGTCGGTCAGGCGGGTCAGGCCTTTTCGGGAAAGGAGGTAGAGGTCCTCGTTACCCGCCAGGTCGGAGCTGAAGACAATCCTTGAGTCATGGTCGAAATCCGCGACATGCGGAGGAAGGGCCTGCGGCCACGCCAGCGCCGCCGCAAGGACCGTCAAGATAAAGAACATAGTCATCACTTTCATACGACCTCCCCAAGCCTATTATAGGGAAACCCCGGCGGAAACTCAACCGGCCGCGACCGATTGACGCCCCACGGGAGGGCACGTATAATAACGGGAACCTTTCGGAGGAATCGATGAGCCGTTGGAAACTGCTGTTCACTATCTTCGCCATCACCTTCTCGACGATGCTCGTCGAGGTCCTGCTGACCCGGGTGTTCTCCGTTCTCTATTTCGGCCAGTTCGCATTCCTCATCATCTCGCTGGCCTTGTTCGGATACGGATTGAGCGGCGTCTTCCTCGCCCTCAGCCGGATGCCCCGGGGCGGGCCCGAAACGGCCAGGAACCTGGCCCGGTTCCTCCTCCTGTTTGCGGTCTCACTCCCCCTGGCTTACAAGGTGACCCTCCTCCTGGACATCGATTTCCTCCATCTGTTCGCCCCGGCGACCAACCTCCTGTTCCTGGCTCTCAACTGCCTGGCCCTCCTTGTCCCCTTTTTCAGCGGCGGGGTGGTCCTGGCGCTCATCTTCTCGGTCTATTCCGACCGGATCGGCCGCCTCTATTTCGTCGATCTGGCCGGGGCCGGCCTCGGCTCCCTGGCCATCATCCCCCTCATCCCCCACCTCGGCCCGAGCCGGATCCTCATCCTCCTGTTCCTGCTCCTCGCCGTGGCCTGGTCCTTCCTCTCCCCGGCCAGGCGGACCGTCCGCGTCGCTGCTCTGGCCGGGTTCGTCGCGGCGTTCGGGCTGATGTTCCGGTTCGAGGGGATCGTCTTCCCAATCGTCCCCAAGCTCGTGGAGCTCAAGCGCCACTATAACGCCCAGCTTGAAAACCGACGCATCGAATACACCAAATGGAGCACGATCAATAAGATCGACGTCGCCCCCTGGACCCCGCTCCGGAAGGTCATCTGGATCAACGGCGGGACGATGCAGTCTTTCCTCCATAAATTCAACGGCAACCTCTCCTCTCTCAAGAAGATCGAATGGAATCCGGCCTCGTTGCCCTATCAGGTGGCGCGTCCCGGCTCGGCCGTCATCATCGGCTCGGCCGGCGGATATGAAGTCCTCTGCGCCTTGTCCCATGGCTTCAAATTGATCGTCGCCATTGAGATGGATCCTGTCATCTGCGACTTGCTCAAAAAGGAATATGCCGCCTTTACGGGAAATATCTTTCTCCTGCCTCAAGTGATCCTGCTGGCCGATGAGGGCCGAAGTGCTCTTAAGCGCATGAACCGGAAGTTCGATGTTATCCAGATGGTCAATTCCCACAACGCCGACCTCCTCCTTTCGGGGGCCCTCAGCATTTCTGAAACCTATATTTATACCGTGGAAAGCTTCAAGGACTACTGGGACCATTTGCAGCCCGGCGGATTTATTTATATCCTCCATTGGAACGGAGAGCGCCTGTTCGCCACGGCATTGAAAGCTTTAAAGGAAATGGGCGTCGATCGCCCCCGGGAAAAGTTTTTTATCATCCAGTATACCGGTGGCTTTAATCATTTTTTTCTGAAAAAAGGCGAATTCACCCCCGCCGACTACGAAACTCTGAAGGCTTCCGTCGGGAAAAACGGTCGAATCGTTTACTCCCCCGACAAGCGGGAGGACAATCTCTACTACCGCATGATGGACGATTTGGAAACAACGAGTCGAGGCTCGTCCGTCAATATCGCGCCGGTCTATGATAATTCGCCCTACTTCAACCAGCCGAACCGAATCGGCCAATTCCGTTTTCGCAATATCCAAATAACGGGAATGGGAGAAACCATCGTTCGATCCGCCCTTGTCTATTCCAATTCCATATACCTGTCCATTCTCGGCCTGTCTCTTCTATTATCCTTTTTTTTCATCTTGCTGCCTTTGAGGCGAAAATCTGTGGGGGCGGGTCAAAAGTCATTAATTGCCTATTTCTTTTTTATCGGCCTGGCGTTCATCATGGTCGAAATCATCTTCATCAAGATCTTTCAGTTGTTCCTCGGCAGCCCGGCCATCTCCATTTCGATCATCATCTTTTCGCTCCTGGTTTCGTCCGGCATCGGCAGCTTGTTTTCGAAGCGTTTCAGCCAGCTCTTGGGAACACGCCTGGCCACGATTTTTTCTCTTTTTCTGGCGATTCTGTTTACGGTCTATGGATTCGGCCTTTTTCGGCTGCTCGATCGTTTCATCTTTTTGCCGTTTCTCTTGCGCATCGCCGTATCCTTTGTCCTCATCTCGCTGGCTGGGTTCTTCATGGGCGCTTTTTTCCCTGATGGAATACGCAGGCTTGGCGAAACGAATAAGATCTTGATCGGCTGGGCCTGGGGAGCCAATTCATTCGCCACGGTGTTGGGGTCGATCCTGGCCGTGATCGTTTCTATCAACTGGAATTTCACAATCGTCCTCGTCCTGGCGGGGATCGCTTATCTGGCGGCGGGGTTGTTCAGTCTGGTCGCGGGACGGACGAAAGCGGCCTGACGGCTACTTGATATAGCCGAGGGACCGCAGCTCCTCGAGCTTCTTCTTGTCGAGCTCCGGATTCTCCTTCGCCGGCCGGTGCCTCATCTGTGTATAGAGCGCCGTCCGGACGGGCCGGCGAACCCTCAGCGGCTCGAGCAGGGGCTTTCCATCCATGTCGGCGCCCACCGGAAGTCCCTTAAGGTACAGGATCGTCGGGGCGATGTCGTAGACCGAGGCTTCGATCTGGAGCCCCGGCTTGACGTCCGGCCCGAACAGGACCAAGACGCCGTCGGGCGGGGGCGTACCGGCCGGGAGTCCGTAATGGGTATAGCCCTTAGAGGACATCTGGAACCCATGATCGGAGACCACGAGGAGATAGGCCTTCTCCTTCCGGGCGCGTTCGACGATCCTCGAAAGGAGTGCTTCCTTTTCCCTCAGAATGGGCCAGGCGACCTCGGACAACTTTTGGTTAAACTCTTCGAGGACCTCGGGCGAGGGTTCGACGGGAGCTCCGACAAACGTGTCGATGCGGTCGTGATATTCCTTGTCCAGGAATACCGTGGCGAAATGGAGGAAGACGTCCGGTAAGCGATAGTAGGCCAGGAAGAGATCGTAATCGTTCTCTTCGAGGTAATGGTCCACGAGCGTGTCCTGGATGCGGTCGTAGGCCAGGAATGACGGCCAGACGCTCAGGATGTTGATGTGTTTAACGTCCCTGGAATACCGGGTTTTGAACTCCGCGACGTAGTCGGGGATCTCCATTTCCTGGACCAGTCTCGGATACTTGAGGGCTCCTTCGGCGTGCATCCGGGAGAAGATCCCGTAGAGCTTGCGGAATTCCTCCGGCGGATGGACCGTATCGGCCAGGCCCTCGGGATCGGTCTTGCCCGACAGGGCCTGCCGGACGGCCGCCGGGAACGAATCCGAGACAACAACTCCGGAGACGGCGTCGGGCGGATAGGTGACGAACCAGTTGAGGACGACGCTGCGCAGGCCGTGCTCGTCCATCATCTCCCAGATCGAGGGCACCCTTTTCTCCGAGCTGGAGTACGGGACCTGGAGGTTATGTTGGTTGACGAAGGTCCAGTCGACGATGCCGTGCTTGATCATCGTCTTGCCCGTTGCGATGCTTGTCCAAACGACGGCCGACAGCGTCGGGTCAAAGGTCCGGAGCCTGGCCCAGGCGCCCTCCTCCTTCAGCGCCTTGAAGACGGGGAGTTTCCCCTTTGCTATCAGGGGGTCGATGATGTCCCAGGTCGCGCCGTCGAGCCCGACGACGTAGACCCGAGGGGCCTGGGTCTCCCGGCGGCAGGAGACGGACATAGATACGCCGAACATCAGGGCAGCCGCCGCCCAAACGGCCATGGTCCGCGTAGTTTTCATCCTCAGGAGGCTAATCATTCCTCTTTGGCGCTCATTTGATATAGCCGAGGGATCGAAGGATCTCTTCGGCTTCCCGGCGCTCCTGCTCCGAAAGTTCGACGTTCCCGCCCTTCGCTCTCTCGTGGCGGGGGACCTGGGCCTCCCGTATGTAGCGACTCGTCTCGGCCAGCAGACGTCGAAGGACGGGATGATCGGTGACGGCGAGGTTCGTCGTTTCCCTCGGATCCTTGACAAGGTCATAGAACTCGACGGGGCCCATCGGGAAGGGATGTCCAAGGGGCGTCCTGGGGATAATCCCGGCAGGGTTATGGATGAGCTTGTAGTTCCCGAGGACGGCAGCCACAACCCGGGAATTTTCGGCTTCGGCGAACAGGACGCGCTTGCGAAAGGCGCGGCTCTTTCCGGCCAGGAGGTCGAGGAGCGACATCCCGGCGTAGCGGCCCGGCTTGGGGCGTCCGGCGAAATAATGATGGATCGTGGGCAGGATGTCTATGAGGGAGACGTTCTCGGCGACCACGCGGCGACCGCGCTGGTGGGGGAACTTGATGAGAAGAGGGACGCGCAGGGCGCCGTCGTAAAGCGACGGGCTGTGATGGAAGAACCCGTGGTGGTCGTAGAGCTCTTCGCCGTGGTCGGCCGTGACGATAACGAGGGTGTCGTCCCATAGGCCCCGGCGCTTGAGGTCGTCGAAGGTCTCCTTCAGGAGGGAGTCTGTGTAAAAGAGAGTGCCTCCATAGATCCGACGGACGACCGCGACCTCCGCGGGGCCGCAGGGCGCTTTGCCCAACATCATATCGTTCGTGGAAACCTTTTTATAGACATAACCCGGATCGTCCCTCGCCACAATCTTCATGACCCACTCCGGCGGCGAGTACTGATCGTGACATCCAATGAGGTGGTACCAGTGGAAGAACGGCGCTCCAGCCTGTGCGGCGAACGCGGTACGGCCGGCGGCCAGCAGGCGGGCGTCCGCCCTGTAATATCGGCGTTTTTTCTCAAAGCCCGGGATGTTCACGTTCATGGCGGAGCCTATGGCGAACGTCCCATAGCCCCGGTCCCTCATGAGCGTCGCAATGGACGCGCCCGGGGCTTCGAGGAAGATCCGGTTCTCGGTGACCCCGTGGCCTGCCGGGTAGGCCGAAAGGTGGAGAGAAGAGAGCGCAGGCCAGGTTGATGGCTGGGTCGTCCGGGCGTTCAGGAAGACCACGGCGTCCTCCGAGAACCGGTCGAGCTCCGGCGAGAAGCTCAGCGCCGGGGGGTGCCCGGAGAGCGCCTGATAGACCCCCAGAGTGTCCTGACGAAGGGCATCGATCGAGATGATCAACAGGTTGCTGGGCTGAGGGCCGGAGCCCCGCGTTTTTATGCTCGGGATCGTGATCCCCGCGTCCATGATGGACGGGTCGCTCGCGGCCGGCGGGGCGAGGCGGAACTCGATCGCGGCTCCTTCGGCGACTGAGACCGGCACCTTGAAGTTCTGCCCGACCGCCTTTCCCGGCGAGGGGAGCCACGCCTTGGAGAACAGCTCCCGCACGCGGCCGTTCCCTTCGGTCACCGAGGCGGAGAAGTCGAAGGCGGGTGCGGCCTCCCCCTTGAGAACGGCGCGGAACGCGACCTCGAGCTCGCCGGCCACAGGGCGATCAATCTTCCATAGCAAGGACGGATTCTCCGGGTTGAGGCGCACGAGATAGCGTTCGCCCGCCAGGAAGAAGTTCCTGGTCTCCAATCCCGAGGGCTTCAAGACCGGTGAAACCCGGTCGCTTTCCCCCCGGGCGTAGGAGGGGAGACTGCCAAAGCGTTGCCATAGCACCACGCCCGAAACCGCCGCCACGGCCAGGACGACGATGCCGACGAGGACCGTCTTCCGGCTGACCGCGTGCCTGTTTGCGGTCATTATGAATAAACCTCCATATCTCGCTTGAGTATAGCAATTGGCGCCGAATCCTGTCAACCGGACCGGCCGCGGTTCAGGGCTTTTGGCCGAGGGAGCGGAGGAGCTTCCAGAAGCGGGCGTTATTCGGGCTCGACCAGGCATGACCGCGAGGCGGGAGGTTCCTGAGGAGGATCGTCCGATATCCATCCTCGCGGTAGACGCGCTCCGATTCCTCGCAGAAGGCGATGAGGTTCTTGTAGTCGCCGACGTTGTAACAGAAGACCACGCCGAACCGCGGTCCCTTCTCGGCCGGGCGGAGGACGACGCCTTCGGGGCTCACGTAGGCCTGGGAGTGGGATAGGACGGCGCTGTAGAAGCGCGGCCGCCGGTTGGCCAGGTAATGGCTAAAGACGGCCCCGGCCGAGATCCCGGCAAGGTAGATCCGGCTGCTGTCCACTGGATAGCGCTCGACGACCGTGTCGATGATCTTCTCAACGCCGTCAATCTCCTTCTCGGTGAGCCATCCTTTGGACGGGCATTTCAGGAACGTGTATTCATACAGGGCCGTGGGCACGAGCAGGGCGATGCCCTGCTCGCGGCAGAAGGGGATGAGGCCCGTCTCTTCCACGGGGCTCCCGGTATAGCTCTTCAGGGACGGGATCTTCTTGAAGCCCTCGGAAATAACGCCGTGAAAATAGACGATAAGGGGGAGGGGGCGGCGTCCCCCGGGGAGGAACAGGCGGTACTCCCGGGGATTGCCCGAGTCATCGGTCACGGCGTAGGGCGTCTCGAGGAGCCGTGAGTCCCGCGCGTCCCGGCATCCGGTCACGGACACCGCCGCGAGCAGAATCATGGCCGTCGAGATAACACCTGGGAAGACGAGGGGTCTCATCGCAGCCCTTGGGACCTGACATTCTGCGGCTGGCGAACAATCTCAGGGCGGCGGGCGCGACGCGGACCCCGGGGCTTTTCGGCGGTAGTGAAGATCTGGGTGAAATCGCTCGGGTGTCCGGCCGCGTCAACCGCCTGGACCCGGAAATAGACGTCCTCCGAGGGGAATCCCGGGAAGACGATCCAGGCTGCGCTCGTGACGGCGACATGCTCAAGGGCCCCCGGAAAGGGCCCGAATTCCACCCGATAATACAAAAGGTCGGATTCGCACCCTGGGTCCCAGCGGAACCGCCGGGCGACGGGCCACTCTGTCGAGACGTTCTCGACGCCGGTGGGGACGAGCGGGGGATAGGCGGCCAGGACGCCTGCGAACAAGCCGGCGATGATGATGTGACCGGCCGGGCTCGGATGATTGCCCCCGATGTCCTCGAGGAAAGCCTTCCACCCGTCCGGGGGATTGGTCGCCATGAAGGCCCCGTGCGTGTCGATGAACCCGATTCCCTTCTCGACCGCGAGCCCGGCGGTCGCCAGGTTGAACGCGTCGATGTTGTTCCGGACGAACGGAAGGTCTCCGAAGGCGTCCTTGCGCGGCGGGATGGTCGAAACGATAACCCTCATCCCCCATTCCGCGGCGGCATCGATGATGTAGGCCAGGTTCTCCATGCTGGAATCGACGGAGAAATGGCCGCTGATGCAGTCGTTCGTGCCCAACATCAGGACGAAGTACAGGGCGTTCAGGCTCGCGAGTTCACGATCGACCCGCAGGGCCCCATCATAAGTCGAATCTCCGAGAACTCCCAGGTTGATGGGAAACGCCAGGCCGTAGATCGTCGCCAGCGCCTCCCTCATGCGCTCCGGGTAGGCCAGCTCGGGGTGGACTTCCCCTTCCAGGTCTACCATGCGCATTTTCCCATAGGTGATGCTGTCGCCGAACGCGGCATAAGTGTTTGCCGGCCGGCAGTCCTCTTCTTCGGGAGCCGGGACGTCTGCCCTCGGCTCTGGGCCTCTGAGGGATTCGCGGCCCAGCAGGCGGAAAGCCCTTTCGCCGGGGCCCAGCAGATATTGGGCCCGGGCCCGGAGGCTGAGGGTCCGGAGGAGGACCCCGTCTAGACCAGTCTCCGTCGTGAACGATTTTTCGGACCAGGCCGTCCGGGTGACGTTTGTGAGGCTGTTCGCCCTCAAGTGAAAGAAGAAGACATCGTCGTTGTCGGACTCGTTGCCCAGGAAGACCAATCCGGAAGGTTGTCCGGTCTGTTCGACAAGAACGGGCGATCCGGCGAATTTCAATCCTGGCAGGGGAATGATGCGGGACGACCTCGTCCCGGAATCGTAAAGCCCGAGGCCCGTATGCCCGTCCTGGTAATGCACCCAAAGGACATAGAAGCGGTCCTCGAAGACCTGGGCGACGGGGAACAGGTTCTCGCCGCCCACCCCGCCCAGGACAGTCTCCCTCTTCCCATCGGAAAGGACGACGAAACTTGTGCCGGACGGCACGCAGCGGACGACCAGCCGATAGTCCTTTCCGCCGGATATAAACGAGACGGGGTCCCATGGCTCTATTTGCGGATAGGCGGCAGTCGTCAGGACGAGCAGCAGGAGAGCGCCCCGGCCCCAGCTCAGCGCGACCATGGGAGCATTATATTGGAACACGGGCCCTACTTCAATCTTCAACGTCCACGGCTTCCTGGCCCGCCACCCGCAATTTTTGGCTCAAATTGACATCCCTGCATATCGCGTTTTATAATCCCTGACCATGGGATATGGGGAAATGAGCACATGAACGCTCATTCAGCCAGCAACCAGAAAACGAAATGTTTGATTTTATAGCGAACCAGCCGGGTGATAATGGAGACCCGTAGAAAGGCGAAGTTGATATGGCCAAAGGCGTCTTTTCGGGCGGGAGTGTCGTCGCGGGGTTTGGGCGGCTCCGCGTCCGGCTGACCGGGAACCGGCCGTTCTGGATCGGCGCGGCGATCTTTTTCGTCGTTTTTCTGATCACGCGCCTCCCCTATTTCCTCTACTACCTGAACACCGTCGTGAGACTCGACAGTTCCGGCTACTTTATGATCGTGGACCAGATGAACAAGGGATTCTGGCCGAACCTCTCGATCCGGACAATCGGTTATCCGCTTTTTCTCAAGGTCGTTTACCTGCTCTTTTCCACGAGTTCCGCCGTGGCCATGGTCCAGCACGCGATCACCTTCGTTTCAAGCCTCTTTTTCATCCGGGCCATGGCCCGGGCTTTCCCTCGACGCCCCTTCCTTCCCATCGTAGTTTCCCTCGGCCTCGCGGGCCACGCCGCGATTCCGTGGCGCATCCTCTCCGATTCGTCGTATATGACCGACAGCCTATTCGTCAGCGCGATCGTCGTAACCCTCGGACTGCTGGTTTTGGGCCTCGCGAACCGGAAAAAATCTCCCTTCGTTTGGGCGTCCCTATGCGCGGCCATGACGGTCCTGATCCGGCCCGCTGGTCTATTCCTGGTCCCCGTCCTGGCTCTCGTCTTTGTTTTCATGGTCCGGAATAGGTTCGGTCGAGGCCCCCTGATCGCGGCCGTCCTGCCCTGCGCGGCCGTCCTCCTATCCCAGATGGTTTACAACGCTCTGGTCATCAGGTCTTTCACGCTTTCGGGCTTTTCCGAGCACGCCTTGATCTCACTTACGTCCACGTTTCTCGAGCCGGACCCTTCTTACGGCCCGACGGCCAACCTGGCCATCGAACGTTGCCGAGCCGTTTTCAGAGAGAGGGATCGCCGCGTTCTCCAGACGTCCTGGGATCCCTTGGCGATCAACCGGGTTTTCAAAAGATACTACGAACGTAACCGTGCCCGGATCGCCGCCGTGTTCCTGGAGGAGGAACCCAGAGAGAAATACAATCTCTACATCGAATGGCGACCGCTGTGGCGCCGCATGTCCGGAGACGCCTTACGCAAGCATCCCGGCACCGCCCTGAAGTATATATATTCCAGCCTGTACAGGGTTTTCGTGTTGAATCTCTGGAGAGATACCAACCTGTATCGGGAATTGCGCCAAAATTGCCTGGACAACCTGCCCAGGCTCATGATGGTCCGCAAATTCGGAAAGCCGAACTCCAGCTTCAGCCGACGTTTCAACACCCGGGCTTATGCCTCGACCCTGACGCCGGACGGGTTCGCCCGTTCCATGCTCCCCGAGCTCTACGGCCCGGACGGGCTTCCCCGTGTTTTGGGTCGCGCCCCGCACGAACGCGGGGAGGAGCAGGCCATCCCTTTGCCCGAACGCCTGCATCGGCGTCTGATCTCCGTCCATAGCGCGCTTCTAGACAATCCGGGCTGGACCCTCGCGTTCCTCGCGGCTTGGCTTTTCTCGTTCGCACGCGTCGTCCGGACGGGGTTCCGCCATCGCGGCGCGTTCACGCTCTTCGTCCTGACGTCTGGGGCGTTTTTCTACGGCGTTCTCGTGGCCGCCTTGGCCTATCCCTATCTGCGCTATACATACGGCCTCGAATTCGTCTATTACCTCTCCCCCTTCATCTGGCCTATCGCCCTGGGCCGTGAAGACAACGCCGTCCCGGCGGCATAGCGCAGGTCCACCCTCAGGCAATGCCATTTTGCCATTTCATCGTATCCGAACTTGGATTTATTGCCCATCCGCGAGAGTGACAACAGAGTGGGCCACGGCGGCGGCGATCAGCTCATTGCCCCGACGGTTGGGATGGACGTTGGCGTCGCTGATGCGCACCTGGCGTGGAACGAACTGCAAAAACTGCTCCAGGGGGTCGACGACCCGGAATCCCCGGGCTTCCGCCAGTCCCTTGATGTCGCTGTGCACGTCCCGGTAGGGATACCTTTCGAAATGCTCCAACTCGGGGTAGATGGCCACGATGACGGGGACCTGCAGCCCCTGGGTCAAATACCTGATCCTGTCGAACGCCGCCTGCAGGCGGTTGCGATTTTCCGCTTCCTGGTAGGCGCTGATGATGAATCCCTGGTACCCCAGGCGCAACACCTTTTGCCCATCGGGTGAGAAATGGGGAGGCTGGGTGTCGGCCTTGGTCTTCAGAAGGAACAAGCGGTTTTTCACCAACAGGTAGAGCCGGGATTTCCCCAAAATTTGATCCAACCAGGACAGGCCGGTGGTGAAAAAATCGTTGTACCCGCGGTATTGGCTCAAGACTCGGCGCTCGCGGCTGAGCACACCGATGTCGTTCAGGCAATAGCCGATGACGATCAGGTCTGGTTGAAACCCCAGCACCCTGGTTTCCAAAAGCCGGGCTTCCTGGGTGGTGTCATAGCCCATGACCCCGAAGTTGATCACTTCTGTGGAGCGCCGGCCGGCCAACTCCGATTCCAGCAGCCTGGGCCAGGTGTCTTCTTCCTCCACCCCCATGCCGAAGGTAAAGGAATCGCCGAGGGCGGCGATGCGGTACACACCGGCCGGTTTGGGTATGGCGAATTCGCGGCGGTCGCGAATCCCCTGTCGGTTGATCCGGTACCAAACCTGATCCTCGAACGAGGTACTGCCGGGAATCAATTCGTACCCCAGAAGCGGATCGGCGCTGGGGCGATGCGTTTTCAAAGACAGGGGGATGATCGGACCCTGGAGTTTTTTCCAGGCCAAACGAACGACGATCTCCAAAACCCCCAGGGTCAGAAGCGTGGCGATGATCACGGACCCAAACCGGAACAGCCATCTTTTCATCAGCGGATGTCGGGATCAGAACAGGGTGTAGATAAAGGGGGCGATGGCGCTGCCCTCGGAGAGGACCAGCAGGAGACCGACCAGCACCAGGATGATGATGATCGGCACCAGCCAATACAGTTTTCTATGCCTGATGAAATCCCAGATTTCCTTGAGAATCGATAATTTTCCCATGTTGCCTTCCCATTGATTTGCGAATCACTCAGAACTGACGCTCATACCCGGTCGGATTTTCCGGCTGCTCGTAATAGGAGTTCTGTCGCGGCTCCAGGCGGATGGCCATGAACCGTTTCCCGAAAAGGCGCATGATCAGGGAGAGGGGGGTGAGGATCAGAAAAAAGACCGCGGTGGAGATGGCCAGGAAAATGAAATTGCCGAAGTAGCCGCTGCCGATCATGATCAGCCGGAACACGGGGAAGAACCGTTTCGGCTGGAACAAAAAAAGGGCGATCAGCGCCGTGGCGATACCGCACCACAAGATCCGTCCCTGGATATTGGTAGCCGGAACGAACTTGAGAACGGCCAGGCCGGTGAAAACCCAGAGCAGCACCAGAAACAGCCGCACCTGTTTGGCTTTGAATTCAATGGCTTTCATCAGTCGAGTGAAAACTCCTTCATCCAGCTTTCATCCTCCGGGATAAAGTCTTGTTCCTGCTTTTCGATCAGGAAGTTCTCCATTACCAGGTAATCCATGTTGGTCCGCATGAAACACCGGTATGCGTCCTGCGGGCTTTCCACGATCGGTTCCCCGCGCACGTTGAACGAGGTGTTGATGATGATCGGACAGTTGGTCAGCCTGTAGAAATGGTCGATAACGTCATAGTAATAGGGATTGGTTTCGCGGCTGACGGTATGGAGGCGGGCCGAATAATCGACGTGGGTGATGGCCGGGACAAGGGAGCGGATGATGGAGAGTTTGTCGAGCCCGTTCCGTTTTTTCTCCTCGTCGGAGAGCTGGTTACGGAATTTCTCCTGGATATCGTAGACCAAGAGCATGTACGGGGAGGGGTGATGGAAATCGAAGTACTCGCCGGTATACTCTTCGAGCATCGAGGGGGCGAAGGGGCGGAACGATTCCCGGAACTTGATCTTCCGGTTCATCTTCGACTGCATTTCCGGAGAGCGGGCGTCGCCGATGATGCTGCGTCCACCCAGGGCGCGCGGACCGAATTCCATCCGGCCCTGAAAAAACCCGACCACCTTCTGGTCGGCGATCAGTTCGGCCACCTTGCGGCTCAAATCGGGCCGGGGCATTTCCGTATGCTTGATGTTCTGCTCTTCAAGAAAACGGCGGATCTCCTCGCTGGTGTAGGAAGGCCCTAAAAACGAACCCTGCTGGGAATCATGCTGGCCGTCTGCCCGACGGGGGTTTTTCAGATACTTATACCAGACGGCCAGGGCCGACCCCAGTGCGCCGCCGGCATCACCGGCTGCCGGCTGGATCCAGACATTTTTGAAGATCCGTTTTTTCAAGATCTTGCCGTTAGCCACACAATTGAGGGCGACACCGCCAGCCAGACACAGATTGTCGGAATCGACCAGTTCCCGGGCGTGGCGGGCGATCTTTTCCATGATCTCTTCCAGCACCTTCTGGATCGAGGCCGCCAGATCCATGTCGATAGGACGGATGGGGGTTTCGGGCAGGCGTCGCGGCGCACC
The DNA here is from genome assembly GCA_035528895.1 of Candidatus Desulfaltia sp. Taxonomy (GTDB): domain Bacteria; phylum Acidobacteriota; class Aminicenantia; order Aminicenantales; family UBA8522; genus UBA8522. The sequence goes on along the minus strand of DATKXS010000155.1, from coordinate 16,905 downwards.
GAACAGTTTCTCGAAGCGGCGATCGGTCATGGTCAGGCCGGCGTGGTAGCTGAAGTACTTGAGGTTGAGGCGGAAGGATCCGTCTTCGCGGATATCGATCAATTTTTTTCTGATCAGGTCGGCATACTTGGGCTCGCCATAGGGGGCCAGTCCCATCAGCTTGTATTCGCCGGAATTGACCTTGAAGCCGGTGAAGTAAGTGAAGGCCGAATAGAGGAGGCCGAGGGAATGGGGGAAAGTGATTCGCTTGCGGATCTCGAAGTCATTCTCCCTGGCCACGGCGATGGTCATGGTGTCCCATTCGCCCACGCCGTCGATGGTGATGACGGCGGCATCGTTGAAGGGGGAAGGGTAGTAGGCGGAAGCGATGTGGGCTTCGTGGTGGCTCGGGAAGAGGATGGGGATGTCGTCGCGGCCGATTTTTTCCCGGATGAACTCCTTGATAAAAAGCTTTTGCTTAGCCCAGAGCGGAATGGCCGCCAGAAAGCTGCGCAGACCCCGCGGGGCGTATTGCATGTAGGTGGATAACAGGCGTTCGAACTTCAGGAAGTTTTTTTCGTAAAAGACAACGTAATCGAGGTCTTGGGCTTTGACGCCGGAATAGCGGAAACACTCTTCCAGCGCCCGCGCCGGAAACCCGGAATCGTGCTTTTTCCGGGAGAACCGTTCTTCCTGAGCGGCAAAAACAATTTTCCCATCCCGCACCAGGGCCACGGCACTGTCATGGTAGTAGGCGGATATTCCCACTATCAGCATGGCGCCATTATACCAAAAGCCGATGCCAATAACTATCGGAGGATTGGGGGTGAAGCCGCGAGCGCCCAGGCCGGGTGGTCAAGCATGCCTAGCCGCCCGCGTTCCTGACTTGGCCTAACTGACGACATGCTTGTTGTTCGGAGACCATTTGCTGGAGCCGTTGGGGCTGAAAAGCCTTGGCGGGGCGAAGAAAAAGAAAAAGGCCGTTGATTTATACAATTTTTGCCAAAAGCGGATACAGCGGAGAAAATAAAGAAAAAACAACAATGTACTTCCAGGCGCTCTTGTCGGAGCGCATGGTTCCCAATAAATAGCGAATCAAAAACAAGTACAGCAAAGTTGTCGGTGTAATATAAAGGTCGTACTCCCTTATGCCGAGATCAAACCCCCAGAAAAGCACAATTACAAATTGAGAAATCCCGAACAGGAACAATACAAAGTCAGATTTTTTTAAAGTCACTTTTTTCCGCCATTGGAACAAAAAGAAAAGAAAAATGAACGAACCGGTAATAGATAAAATCCATCCTCTTGAGATGAAATAGCCGGTCTCCAAAAAAACAATAGCCTGGGGAAAATGGATATTTTCCGGAAAAAGAGAAACAAATTGCCGCCCGTCAAATCCGCCAGCCGCCGTATTGAATTTGAGGTCAAAATTGAAGATTTTGATCAAGATGAAAAATGCGAAGGCAACGATCCCAACAGCCAGTAGGATTGTCGCGTACTTTTTCAGAAAGAAGGGTACCTTTTTAGCGCCGTTATCTTCCCGGTCTTTTAATAACGGCAGCAATAGGATTACAGGGAAGGAAAAATATGCGGTGCCATGAAACAGTCCCGCTGTGACCGCCAATAATGCCGCGACCAGCAAATATTTCAAGCCGTCTTTCCGTTCATCCACATATTTTTTAGCCGCCAAAAAAGAAAATACCAAAAACGGCAGGGAATAGTAGCGAAATTCCGGAAAACCGAACAGCAAAATATTGAAACTGAAAGTGAAAAACAGGAAGAAAAACAGCCATTTTTTCTTATAAGATAAGTCGGGGAAAGAATTAATGAAAAAAAACAATGAAAATATGAAAAGGACGCCCATTAATTTTCCTGTGTATGTCAAAGTCGTTTTGGCGCCGACACGGGTGAACAAATTAAAAAAGCCAAAAGAAAGCTTGTTTAGCATCAAGCTTAAAGATTCGGCAAAAGAAATATACGGACTTCGCTTGGATAAATTGAGGATCCAAAGCAAGGTATCCGCGCCGGTTCTAGTTTCAAACGGTATTTTTATCGCCAATACCGGCAAACTGGTAAACACCGCCCAAATTAAGGGCAGCTTTTCCCCTCTGGGTTTTAATGAGAAAAAGAAAAACAGAACAGTCAAAATAATTGCCAAAATCAAATTGAACAAAGCTGTTTTTGCAAAAAGCCTCACTGGATCGGAGCAATCGAAATGATTCAAGAATTCGTCAAGGTGCAAGGCAATAAATATAAAAAAAATCGCGAACAGGATAATCCATTGAAAACCCAGCATATTAAACGGCAGATTCTGCAGAGTCTGCCGTCTAAAGATGATGTCATAAAGGAAATAAATCGTGAGTAAGACGATGCAGCAAATTGCAAAAAGAAGGACAACCTGGCACAGAACAAAAGGAGGAGAAACCAGGGGCTTTCTGGAAATGACGACATCGATCATGGTGGTGGCGGCTGATCGGGGTATCAAGCGTATGGAACTGACAATGAGATTTTTCCGCAGGGACCTTTGAAAAAGATTGCCGCTCTTTTTTTCAGTTTTAACAATCGTACTCTCACTGGTCACGAGCACAACATCATTGACTTCTGGCCGGGTGGCAATGCTAATCAGCCCCGGGCGCAGGTTCAGGATATCGAACTTCCTTTTTTTCAGGCCCTGCCGCTGAAAAGTCATGACAAAATCATCCCCGGTCTTTGTGCAGGTCGCAGTGACGATCTGGCTGCGCTGATAATCAAGATAATAAAAAGCCCCGACGCCGGAAAGGGCTAAAATAAAACCGAGCAAAAAGATTATCTTCAGACGCCGGCTCACAATCCCCTCAGGAAAATAAATTTTCTCAGCTCCCCTCAATTTTTTGGAAAGAAACACATGGGAAATTCAAAAAGCCATTTTTCCTATGCCGTATTTTCCGGGAAGTCTGTGTTAATGTCAATTGTGCCAAGGAAAAGAAACTGCGTCATATCCGTGACCAACTCCGGTTTCTTGGGTCATTCTCCCGCCATGGCGGCTGTCTTTTATCGGGTGTTGTCCCATTTCTTCGAGCGCTTCCTGGCCGAGTATGAAAGCCGATTTGAGCGGGAGTACGGGTTGACATCCATTCACGTTATGATTTATATGAAAAACGATCATAAGGATGTCGGTGTCTATTCATTCACGGTATGATTTATCATCTATGTTCTTCTACCTCTGTCTCACGGCCGGCGGCTGGCTTTTCGGAGGCCTCAAGGCCGCCGTGGTCCTCGTCGTCCTACTCGCCGCATGCAACCGCATTCTCGGTTCTGCGGCCGGCGCCTTGGGAGCATCCGGGCCGCCCGCCTTTTCCCTGACCGTCCGTTCCCTCTTAAGCCTGGGGCTCTTTCCTTTCGTCTGGCTGATTGGCCGGCTTCTGCCTGCGCCTTGGCTGATACCGGCGCTCGGCGTCATCCTTGCCGCGGGGCTGGCGTTCTCCTTCCGGCGCCGCTCTCCCGCACGGACACCCGAAAAGCGGAACTACGCGGGCATGATCTTCGTCCTCGCGCTGGTCGTCGCCGCCACCCGCCTTCCGTTCTCGAGGATCGGGTATCCCATCGAAGGCAAATACGCTTACCGGGCTTACTTCAGCTCGGACTACCTGAAGCACTTCTCGGTCGTCGAATCACTCAACAACGGCCCTATGCCTCCCCGGAACCTTTATTTCGCCGGGGAAACGCTCCATTATTACTGGCTTCCGTATGCCGTTCCCGCCGTCGTAGCAAAGGTCGCCGGTTCTACACCAAAGGCCCTGTTCGCGTTCTCGTTCACGGTCAACTTCCTCTTTCTGTTCCTACTCCTTCAGGCCGGACAGCGGTTCTGCCGGCGGCGCCCCTGGCTGCCTTTCCTGGCCGTGCCCCTCGTTCTCGCGCCCAGCTTGGAGGGTTTCTATCTCTGGGCGGGGCGGGCGCGTTCGTCCTTCACGACGTTCTTCGCGGAGGGCCGCTCTTACAATATCGACGGGCTCACGCGATGGCTCTGGAACCTCCCCCAGATCGATACGCTCCTGAGGTCCCTCTTCTACACGCCCCAGCATCTTCTTAGCCTTGCGTTCCTTCTGCTCTTTCTCGTCTTCGCCGCAGAGGAGCGCGAGCGTCCCTGGCTTCTCTCCCTTATCCTAGCCTTGAGCCTCGCTTCAAGCTTCTTCGTCGGCGGCATCCTTCTCCTCGCCCGGGTCCTATTTGTCGCGGGCAGGGAAGCCGCCCGCCTCTTTAAGGGCGCCCTCTCCGCGCTTGAATTCTTCCGGAAGCTCGGGCGGGAATTCCTCCTGCCGCTTCTCGTGCTCGCTATCTCCATTGTCTTGGGGATGGTCGTGTTCAACGGGACGGGTATCGTCCTCAAGCCGGTCGGCCCGCTCGAGGCCGTCATCCTCCTGGGCCTGAATCTCGGCCTGCTCACCGTCAGCGGCACCTGGGGACTCCTGGCGGCCCCGTTCCCCTCGCGGGGGTTGGTCGCGACGTTGCTGGCCATATCGCTCGTCCTGATCCTGGCCGTGCGGATAGCCAACTTCGAATCGGATATCTCGTTGAAGGCCGGGCTCATCGTCATCCTGGCGCTGACGCTCCTGACATGCCGCCTCGGCAACATCCTCGGCCCCGGGAGGTTCGCGGCGCCGCTGGCCCTGCTTGTCCTCGTGCCGGGGATGCTGACCGCCGTGCTGGACATCCGCAACTCGGCCGACATCCGGAACGCGCGTTTCACAAGTTTTGTCCAGTTCGAAGAGATGCGGATGCTCGAATGGGTCCGGAGGAACGTCCCCGCGGGCCGGGCCGTCCAGAACTATCCGGGGGCCAGGACCTGGAACCTCTCTGCAATCCCGGCTTTCTCCGGTCGTCCCATGGCGATCGGGGACCGCCTGCACGGACAGATCTTCCAGATCCGCCCGGAGGTCTACGAAGAACGGCTCGAGGCTTTGCGTCTTGCCATCGCCGGACTCCCGGCGACCAGGCGAGATCTGAGGCGCCTGGGCGTCGATTATCTCTTCTGGGGCGAGGACGAGCGGCGGTTCTTCCGGACCACCGACCCGGCCGGCCTTTCTGTAGCCCATAGGACCGGCGGGACCGTCCTCTACGCCCTCGGCCCGGAATAAGGTCTCAACATGAAAGGAAGCGAAGAAACGCGGAAGGCCCGGGCAAAAGGCCTGGGGCTCGCGTGCCTCCTCGTCATCGCCGGCACGCTGCGCCTTCAGCACATCAAGGCCGACCCGCCGGTCCTCCTCCCTTCGATCTCCGGGAGCGCGGGCATCTACTTCGACGAGGGGATCTACTGTCACAACGCCCGCAACAGGATCCTCTTCGGCCAGTGGATAACGGACGAATGGAACCCCATCGTCTACAACGCCCCCTTGACGCTCGTCTACTTCCTGGCCTTCAAGATGTTCGGCATCTCCATCGTGACGGTTAAGGCCCTCAGCGTCCTCATGGGGCTCGCCGGAATCCTGTTCTTTACCTTAGGGATACGGGCCTACCTGGACCCCGCCCGCAGCCTCGGCGTGGCGGCGCTGTTCGCGCTGGACTTCTACGGCGTAATGTACAACAGGATCGGACTCCTCGAGAACTTCTCGAGCCTCTGCTTCCTGGCGAGCTTCTTCCTGTTCGTCAGAGCCCGGGGACGACTGAAGCCAGTGTTTTTCCTGGGCATGACGACGGCGGTGGCGGCCTTGTCAAAGTATCTCTTCGTCTATTTCCTCGTCTCGACGGCCCTGGCCGTGGCCTACGAGGCCTGGAAGCGTTCAGACCGCCGGGTCTTCGTGTCCTTTCTAGCCGGGGGTCTGGCGGTGGGCCTGCCCTGGTTTTTAGGGATTTACCTGCCGTTTCGGCCGACGTTCGGCAAGATCGGGGCCGGATGGGGGATGCTCTCCCTTCCCCGTTCGGCAGGCCAGGCCTGGTCCAACCTCGTTCACAATCCTCTGCCGCGTTACCTTCAGTTGGCTCCGGCGGCCGCCTTTTTCCTCATCATTTTCGGGGGCCTCTTCCTACTGAAGCTCGTCCGGCCAAAACGCGTCCCGCTTGAATCGGTCGACGTCTTCGTCCTCTTCTGGATCGTCGGCGGGGTCCTCTCCATGGGGCTCCTGAACTATCGCCCCCTGAGATACTACGTGCCCCTTCTTCCGGCCCTTTTCCTGGCCGGATCGCTGCTCCTTAGGAACAGGGACGCTGTCCGGAAGGAAGTCCGAAGCCTCTGGCTGCTGACGCTCGTGCCTGCAGCGCTCTTTTTCTCCGTCCTTAGGATGATGACCTCCCGACCGTCGGCCTTTTTCGTATTCCCGCTCGTCCTCCGCGTGCTCATCTATCTATCGCTCGCCGGGACCGTCTTATATCTCACCCTGCGCAAGCGCTCTTGGAGACCCGTCCTGGAGGTCGTGCTCGTGGGGCTGTTGCTGGCCGGCCCACTGTTCCTCTACGAACAGCATTTCTTCCGCAACCCGACATACGACCTGGAAAGGGCCACCCGCTTTCTGGAGACCCTGCCGCCCGGTTCGGTGCTGATGGGTCAGGAGGCGCCGCGGCTGATCCTGGGGACACCGTTCAGGTCCCTTCTGGCGTACGAGAATTGGTTCAACGACCGGGACCCGTTCGCCCGGTTCAAGCCGACGCATCTCATCGTGCTCGACAGGTTCGGCGGCGCCGAGGCAGGCTGGATCCGCCGGCGGTTTCCGGAGAAGGCGGCACGCCTTGAGCTAGTCCGGAAATTCAAGGTCTGGGACACGACCATGACCCTGTATCGCATCCCGGAGTAGGGCCGGAACTATCGTTTTGGGACGGCTTCCATTCGTGATTATTTGATGTATCCCAGGGACCGGAGGTTCTCCAATTCGTTCTTGGGAAGGGCCTGGAGGTCGACGAGCATGGGCTGGTCATCGGCCTCGGCGAACCGGCCGAGCCACTCGAGGAACTTGACCTTGAACAGGAGCCGGATGTCGTCCTCCTCTCCGGCCCCGATCTCTGTGAAGACGGGCTTGGAGCGTCGGTAGAGGGTTTCCATGCCCGAAGCAAGGTTCACAATAGCGTACCAGTCGCGCCACCGGAGCCCGAAGTCGCCGACGTTGGTAAACGAGCGGGCCACGGCCATGGCGTCATCCGGCGCCGGGGCAATGATCGCCGGGAGCCAGCTCTTCCCGTCCAGTCCGACCTCCTGGCCGAAGAGGTCCAGCAGGGTAGGAAACGCGCCGGCCAACTCGACGACGGCCTCGACCCGTCCCTTAAGGCCCATTGAGGCGGGGAACTTGACGATGAGCGGCACGCGGGCGGTTTCCTCGTAAACCTTGGCTCCATGCCCCCAGTATTCCCTCTCGTAGAGGGATTCGCCGTGGTCGGACAGGACGATGATCAAGCTCTCGTCGTAGAGCCCCCTGTCCTTCAAGCTCCTCAAAAGCTTGCCGAGCTCGCCGTCGACATAGGCGACCGTCGCGTCGTAATTATCGACGACCGCCCGGACCTCGTCGGGACCGAAGGGGCGTTCGGCGTTGATCTTCCTTTGGAATTCCTCGAGGACGCCGTGGACGAAGGCCCGGGCCTTCGGGGCGGAAAACATGTCCCGGAACGGAGCAGGGGGGACGATGGGGAGGTGCGGCTCCATGAAGTGGACGTAGCTGAAGAGGGGGCCGTCGCGGTCGAGCCAGCCGTCAAAGCGGCGGGGCATGGCCCTTTCCTCACCCCGGCGCCATTCTCCGATATGGGGGAAATAGTCGTCCACCCCGCGGGCGAAGCCCGTGTTCGTTGAGACGTTGCCCGTGGCCGTGAAGAGGGATGTCTTGTAGTCCTTGCCCTTGAGATATACGGGGATAGTCAGGAGCCGCTCGGAGAGCTTGTTCATCAGGATCCGGACCTTGTGGCGCTCGGGGTACAGGCCCGTGAACAGCGTCGCCACGCTGGAGCGCGTAAACGACGCGTTGGCGTAGGCGTTCTCGAAGACGACGGCGTCCACGGCAAATCGGTCGAGGTTCGGCGACGTCGGCCGGGCATAGCCGTAGACCCCCAGGTGATCCGGGCGGCAGGCGTCGATCAGGAAGATGAAGACGTCCGGCGAGCCAGCGAACCGCGGGCCCTTCCCGGGGAAAGTGGCGGCCGGCGTCCGGACGACCGAATTCTCGACGACGTCGAAGCTCCCGGACGTCGCTGCGAACGTGACGAACCCGGGCGACGGATCGTCAAACGCGTATACGATCCTCCGCGAAAGGAGACCGGGTTTCCGGCCGAACGTCCGGGCGGTTCTTCGGCCCTCGTGGAACAGGACCTCGGTAATCCCGAGGACGCCGCGCCCCCGGAACAAGAGGCGGCCGGAGGCCCGTTCCGTGCCCAGGGTCAGGGATTCGCCTTCCTCGAGGTGGCGGCGCCGGCGTGGCTCCCGGGGGCCCGCGAGGACCGCGTAGATCCTAAGGACGTCGTTGGCAGTCTTGTCAAATTCCAGGAAATTGAAGCCGACGTTCAGCCGGACGCCGAACCCGGCGGCAGTGCGTTGCGGCGACGGCGCGAGCTCGCCGACGGCACTTCCGTTGGCCAGGAAGCGGCAGGGCTTCCCCCGAAGGGCGTACTCTATCGAGAGTCGTGTCTCGGCCGCGGCCGTCCTCCAGAGGATGAAGCGGGCCGTGTTCCGGACGGCTGTACAGACCCCGTCCCTGACCTCGAAGCCGCCCCAGACGTTGGTCCGGCCAGACGCGGGATCGATCACGGACTGGTCCTTGGACCAGACGAACGTCGCCGGCAGGTCTCGCGAAGGAGCCCGGTTCCCGCAGCTGGACGCGCCCAGGAGGATCGAGGCGATCGCGAATGCGGCGCAGGCTCTTCTCGCGTACATTATTCTATGGAAGAAAAGCATTCCATTTTTTGACATGTTACCTGAATGAGCATTCATGTGCAAATTTTGCCTTATCCCATCGTCAGGGATGATCAAACGCGCCCTCCAGGGGTCTCAAGTTGAGTCCAAGATCGTGGAAGACGGGCCAGGAGGCTGCGGACGAGCCCAAATGCCTCGGAAATTGCCCGGACCTCCCCTCTTCTGCAAAATAGAAGGCGAACTCGTTCGCTGCCCTATTTTTCCCCGAGCTTGTTCCTCTTGAGAAAAGGCCGGAAATCATTACTGGGCTGGATGAGGATCGAGTTTCCTCCGCCGCCGACGATCGGGCTTTCACGACCCTGGCTGTCGCGAACCGTGACGGTGTAGACGTAAGTATTATCCGAGCCGGCATCCTTGTCCGTGTAGCTGTAAATATCCCCCGTCAGTTCTCCGATAAGCTTGAAAGCCAGGTCGCTTTCCCCGGTTTTCTTGCGCCAAATCCGGTGGAGGACGATCTGGACTCCCAGAGAGTCGTTGGCCGGGTTCCGCTCCCAACTCACCTCGTTTACGTAGCGTGTCTGGAAGAGGCTCTCATCCTGATGAGTTTCCCAGCGGATGTTCAGAGGTTGAAAGAGTCGGAGGATCTCGATATTGCGGACCTTGTGGGCGGAGGCGCCTGAATCATCCCGAACAGTCAGGCTGACCGAGAACGTTCCCCAGCGAGTGTAGGTATGTCTGGCCACGCGTCCGGACCCTCGGCCGCCGTCCCCGAAATTCCAGATGTACTGGACGATGGTCCCATCCGGGTCGCGAGAGGGCCCTCCGTCGAAGGCGATCTCGCAAGGGTAGATTCCCGTAATAGGCGTAAACTCAAAATCGGCCACCGGAGGCTGGTTTGGCTTGCTCACCTGGATGACTTCGCTAGCGCTGTCTGTGAGTCCGTCATTGTCAGTAACTGTCAAGCGCGGTCTGAAAGTCCCGCTGCTCGTGTAGGTATAGCTCACGATCGCCCCGGCCGCCGTCCCTCCGTCACCAAAATCCCAGTCGTAGGAGACGATCCCCCCGTCCGAGTCATAGGAAGCCGACCCGTCAAAGTTGACGGTCAACGGCGCAGCCCCAGAAGTCGAGGTTGCGACGAGAACGGCCACAGGCGCTCCCTGCGGCGGAGGCGGGGGCGGAGTGTCAGGCGGAGGAGTCACGTCGAGCGCAGAGACGAGGAGTTTGAGATAGCCGTTGCTGCCCCGCCAGACGGCGAACAGCTGTTTATTCGTACGAGTCATGGCGACACGGTAAGAATAGGCGCCCGTCGGAATACCGGCGGCCGGATCGATCGTATGAAGCGACCAAGCGCGCTTGCCCGGATCATAAAAGGAGGCTTTGACCGTATTCGATCCGTCGGATCCGATCTCGCCCCAAGCGACGATGGCTATCCCATCTTCGTTCGCGACCACGACGGGTATGGGATCAGTCGCCACATTGAGAAACCCGATGCTCGGCCTGGTGGGAGTTTCGAAACTCCCACCGACGGGCTTTTTCGTGTGATCGAGGCACATTTTCTGCTTGGCGTCGCTCCAACCTCCTATGGATCGATGGACGACTCCGTCATGATCGACATAGAGTTCTCCGTATCCATTGACGTCGCTATCGGCTTTCTTGGGGAGTTTCACCATGTCGGTATATGACAACTTGCCCCCGCTGGGGGCCGTACAGTAATACGCTTCATAAGCATCGGATCCGAATTTCCCCTGCAGAGTCCAGGTGGCGTGAACTCGGCCACGGGAGTCGACAATGAGCATGGGATGTTTATATTCAACGTTGTACGGAATGAACTGCTGTTTGGATTCCCATTTTCCACCGGCCAACTTTCGCATATAAAAAACCGTGGCCCAGTCGTCGGTCCTGACGTTATTCCAGATGACGAACATAACATGGACGATGCCGCTGGAGTCGATGGCGCACGTCGCTTGACTTAGCTTTTGAGCCTTCGGGACTGTCAGAAGGTGCTCGGTGGTCCATCCTCCCGTGGTCTTCCAGGAATGCATGAGCATGTTCCCAAAACCGGTCGTCGTCCAGGCGATGTGGACGGAACCTCCATCAGGCTGGACGGAGACATAAGGACGCCACATACTTGTTTCGATGCCGCTTGCCACCTCCACTTTGCCTGATATGGCATTATTTACGATTTTCCCATAGTAGAGAACACCCCGGTCCGTCCAGGCGATATGTACGTTGTTTGCGTTATCAGCCTGGATATCTTGCGTCCTGACGGTGTAGCCAAGGTCATAGATGTCGTATTGGGCCGCAGCCCGAACCGCGATACCCAGGAGGAGGATAATAGCCAATCCCGATATCAGGGCCGCGCAATTTGAGCTTTTTCCAGTCCTACCCGTCATGGCTTTTCTCCTTTCCGATTTTGATTGTCCTCGATCGGGCGAATTCATGTCAATAACCCCTAGCGATGAGAATAGGGGTGGATTTTCGACTTTTTCGGGGGGATTATAGCGATTCTTGTTTGCCTTTTCAACTTTCCCAAGGAATCTCCGCCGACAGAAGGCCACGCCGGATCCCTTGACTTATCCGATCTTGCCGGATAAAATAGCCATCCATTCCCAGATTGATATCTAGGCCAACGTTTCGAAGGAGGTCCTGATGAAACGCTTTATGTTCATGGCCCTGCTGCTGGCCGCGGCCCTGAGCCTTCAGGCCCAGGAAATGAAAGTTGAAATCCGCAAGATGACGGAAGGCTTCACCGGAAACCAAAGATTCCCTGCCGTCGCCGAGAACGTCAAGGGCGAGCGGATTTACACTTTCAGGGGCAACGACTTGTACTCCCATTATTATTATTATAAGAACGGGACCTGGAGCGGCGGAGGGCGGATTCCCGGCAGCCCGAGATACGGAAACTACTGGTTCAGCGACATCGTCGCCGACAGCACGGGGACTTTCCACTATGTCTGCGAGGATGCCAGCAAAGCCTTGTACTACGGATTTTTCAAGGACGGCACCTGGGCCTCAATGCGCAAGATCGACATCAGGCACGAAGCCACACTGGCCCTGGGTGTCCGATCCGACGACACGGTCGTCCTCGTTTCGGCCATGGTCGCGGTTGGCGGAGGCATCACCAAGGACGTCATTGTCGGAACCAAGCCCGCAGGGAAGACGATATTCTCCAATTTCCAGAACATTACCGGTGACCGTAATGCCAACACCATGGTTGACGCGGCGATCGACGCCGACGACAACACCTGGATCTCCTACAAAATGGAGTTCCCCGGGGACGGCAAAGATATCCTGGACACAATCCTCCACGGAGTGAACAAATCCGGCAAGGATATCTACTGGAAGAACGTGTCCGACCAGACAGGCTGGACCTGGTATTCCCGTGTCGCCATCAACAGCGACGGGAAAATCATGGTGACCTGGATGAGGTCTCAGCATCGAGCTTATTTTTCCTGCCTCTTCGATCCCCTTACAAAAAAATGGACCGAATTCCAGGAGATTTCCGACGGCCCGCTACGCCCCTGGTGCACTATGTATAACAAACTCCTGGCTCGGGAATCGGATTTTTATTGGGTCGGCTTGACCGGCGACCGGATGGTTGTTCTCTACAAGTACGATGCGGAACATAATTCATGGATCAAGCTCGCCGACGTCTCGGATAGGGCCGCTTACTGGTGCTCTGCCCATATGGGAAGCGACAGCATTCTGATTACCTGGGACAACCAGGCCGAACCCACGTCCTGTTATCTGACAACGGTCTCCGGCATCTTCCCCCCTCCCCTCCCAAAGGTTCAATCCGTCTCCAACCTCGTGGTGGTAAAAAGGATCGAGCGCAGCTTCTTCCACGGGTACAGTCTGAACATCCTGAGCTGGGAGGATAATCCTCTGAATGCCGAGCAGGGAATCACGATCGCCGCTCACCGCGTTTATCGGAAAGAGAGGACGGCGGACAGCTCCCAGTGGGCGCTGATTTCCGCTCTGGCAGCGGACGTCTACAGCCTCGAAGATAAAAGCATCGCCTCCGATATCGATTATGTGTATGCCGTTACGTGCGTCGACAGCAACGGCGACGAAAGCCCGATCGTCGACCCGAGCGAGGAGCCGTCTGAAACAACACGTCTTCCCGGGTCAAGGTGGTCTTCCGTACGTTCGGATCGCTGACGACTCCGCCAAGGATAAACCAACCTGACTGTCAAAAGAGAAAGATGATGAAAGGATTCGCGATGAGATCCCTTGTTTTCATTCTGATGATCCCATTTTTCTGTACCGTGACGTCTTTCGCGGCCGGGCAGGACCAAGCTTCGGCGCCCGCGGAAAAGCCGGACCAGCCCAGATTCCGCCTCGGGGCATATTTCGAGGGGTGGATGCTCAACGACAAGAATCTCAAGTCGTTCTTCCATCATTCTCAGAGAAACCTTTGGGGATTCGAAGCATCCGTACACACGCTGTATAATATCGATGTCTGGGCCACCTATCGGATCTACACGGATGAGACGAAAACGACCCATTACGGCAATACTGATAAATTCCGGATCGACGCCACTTCCGTCGGTCTGATCTATCGCCCGGTCGTCTGGAGCGCGCTCGAACCGTTCATTGGAGCCGGCGTCGAAATCTATTCATATTCGGAGAAGCTCGAGGGAGATACCGACATCCCCGACACAAGCGGCAACGCCATCGGCTTTCATGCTCAGGCCGGGACCTATATCAACATCACGAAGTTCCTGGCTGGAAAGCTCTTCGTCCGGATCAATGGGGTAAAGAAAACGTTGGATAAAGCTCTGCCCGATGGGACCACGAAGCTCGACTTGGGCGGAAAAGAATTCGGCATCGGACTCGTCGCCCGTTTCTGAGAGACGGCATCAAGATTCCGGACCAAGCCCCTTGGCGGCCTTTCGCCGCTCGTACCGAAGCCGATAAAGGAGAACGAAGAGGACGAGCGCCACGAAGAAAAGGTGAGATTGGAGAAAATTGAGCCGGTGAAAGTGATCCTCAAAGGCAATCAAGCGGTCCTCTTTCTCCGGAAGTATGGCCAGGCAAGGATCAGGATGCTGGCGATGCCCAGCGAGTACTCGAAGATGTTGCTGAAAAGGTGAACCCCTATCCCCGAGATGACGGCCAGCCGGGGATCAAAACCCATCAGACCGAAGGTCAGCGCCCAGGCCGATTCCCAGGTGCCGAACCCAGCTAGACCCTTGATGGGAAGCGCTGAGGTAAGCTCCGCTCCGCCCAGCCCCAAGATGAAGGTCCAGAAGCTGATGTCGTGGAGAGTAAAACCGTAGCTGCGGAGGAACGCGAAAAAAAGGGCGAACAAAGAGATATACTTGGCCAGCCGGATGAGGAGGGAGAGGATGAATATCGGGATAGCATTTTCCCTCCGACGAACGGAATCAAGGCTCTGGATGGTCAGCTCGAATTTTTGAACGGCGGTCCGGGCCATCGCTCTTCCCTCGATCCTCCCCACACGGAGAAGACGCCGGAAGACGCCGAGAAAGAACCGGGCCACGGGGACGAGCTTCCAATAGACCAGAAAAACGAGGAGAAAAAAGGCAGCGGCGAGGATGAGGAGCGCCGGAGTCGATAGCGCATTGGCGCCCAGGCCCACGGCGATGACGGAGACGACGAGGAAGGGACTGATCGTCAGGAAATCGAGGACAAACGCCAGGACGAAGCTCGACGTGGCATTTTCGAAGGGGAAGCCGAGTCTCTTGTTGAGCACATAGATGTAAGAAAGAGAGCCGAGCCGGGCGGGGAGGAGGTCGATCAGGCTGTTCCGGATGAAAGTGACGATGAACATGTTCGGCCAGCTGATCAGCTGCGGCTGGAGCAGCCATTTGTATCGCCAGGCGCGAAGCCAGGCGGCGACGAGCGCCACCGCCATGTACACGAGCAGAGCGGGGACGAAAATCCGGGAAATGGCGTGGACGACGTCCTCCGTTTTGACTTGCGAGAGAAGGAGCCAGAGCAGGCCGGCGGAGACGAGCGCGGACAGAAGGATGTAAACGGACCTATTCTTGAACATGCGGCCATATTCTATACGCCACCCGATTCTTGTCAAACCGGCAATGTGCGGCTACCGATTCAGGGGCTCGAGGGCTTTTAATATATACGCGGCCGGGCAGAGAAAGATTCGATGCCCTGAATTTCGCCTGGATGAGGACGTGTGGATGCCTATCGGACGACCAGCCGGGTGAACGGAAAAACATAGGCCTGGAGGAACACCATCAGCCCGACCAGCACCGCCAGCGCCAGACTGTGGAAGAAGACATAGCGGAGGATATCGCCCTCGTGCCCGTACCAGCGGGTGGCCGTGCTGGCGACGACGATGCTCTGGGCGTCGATCATCTTGCCCATGACACCACCGCAGCTGTTGGCCGAGGCCATGAGCGTCGGGCTGAGCCCGATCTGCTCGGCCGAGATCCGCTGCAGGCTGCCGAAGAGGACGTTGGAGGAGGTATCTGAACCGGTGAGGGCCACTCCCAACCAGCCCAGCATGGTGCCGAAGAAGGGGTAAAGGTATCCCGTCCGGGCGAACATCAACCCCATGGCCGCGTCAAGGCCGGAATAGCGGGTGATGAACCCGAGGGCCAGCATGGCCGATACGGTGAGGAGCGAATAGCGGACCCGAAGCAAAGTCACCCCCCAGACCCGGACGATCTCGCGCAGGCTAGATCTCATCAAAAACGCCGATATGAGGGCGGCGACCAGGATGCCCGTGCCGGTGAAGGACAGCCAGTTGAAGCTGAAGACAGCCGCCTCGGCCGTTGGGCCGGAAACAACCGGAGGCATTCGTTCGACGAGCTGATGGACGAGCGGCACCGGCACCTTGAGTGAAGACAGGCCGTCAAGGAACGCCTTGACCCTGGGAATGCCCCAGATGAAAACGACCACACTGAGAATTCCCCACGGCATCCAGGCCCGGACGACCTCGGCCCGGCTGAAGCGGTGGGCGGAGCGGGCGGGAGAGCCGGCCTCGTGCCCGTCGAGGCCCCAGATCCGCCTTGGATGCCAGACGAGGAGAAATCCGACCAAACCAAGGATAGAGATCATCGAGGCGATGATGTCCACCAGCCAGGGGCCGTGGAGGTTGGAGACCAGGAATTGGGGTAGGGCGAAGCTCGCCCCGGCCACGAGGAGAGCCGGCCAAACCTCGAGCATACCGCGCCAGCTGGCAAAGGCCCAGACCAGCCAGAACGGGACGATGATGGAGAAGAACGGCAGGATGCGGCCGGTCTGAGCGCTGAGGTCCTGGAGCGAAAGTCCGGTCACGGCCTGGAGGGCGATGATCGGCGTTCCCAGCGCCCCGAAGGCGACCGGGGCGGTGTTGGCGATGAGCGAAAGGCCGGAGGCGGCCAGGGGGCTGAACCCGAGTCCGATGAGGATGGCGGCGGTGACGGCGACTGGCGTTCCGAACCCGGCCGCGCCCTCGAAAAAAGCGCCGAAGCAGAAGGCGATGAGCAGGAGCTGCAGCCGGCTGTCGCGGGTGATCCCGGTGAGGCTTTCCTGGAGCACCTTGAAATGGCCTTTCTCCTTGGCCAGGTTGTAGAGAAAGATGACGTTGAGGATGATCCAGCCGATCGGGAAAAGGCCGTAAACGGCGCCGAACACGGTCACCGCGGCGGCTTTGTCAGCCGGCATCCCGAAGACGGCGACGGCGATAACGAAGGCAGCGGCCAGGCCGAGAACCGCGGCCCGGTGGGCCTTGAGACGGAGGAAAGCGAGCGTGCCGAGGAGGACGACGATCGGAATGGCCGCAATGAGCGCCGAGAGGAACGCGTTTCCAAGAGGATTATAAACCTGCTGCCAGGTCATTTCCTCCGCTTATACCATAGAATTTCGGTGACACACAACTAAAGAAAATGGGGACGGCCTTTTCCTCACCCTCTCCCTCCACCCTCTCCCATCAAGGGAGAGGGATATTCAAAAAAGAGGACCGCCTCCATTTTTCCGGGCCCTATTTTGAGGATCGTCCCCAATTTTTTCCAGCCCGGTAAGTTTGACATTGTCTTCTGTTATGATTTACTATCTCTGCCAATGGGAGGAGGGAAAAACCACAGCCGCGATTCGTATCCTACTGCCCCGGGCAAAATGCCACCCTCAATCCTAGGAACAAGGATGGAAAGGAG
>DATKXS010000154.1:0-32417 GCA_035528895.1 Candidatus Desulfaltia sp. | reverse complement strand
TGCATTGCGAGGCGTTCGACGATGAAAGATTTCTTTAAAACCTTACTCACTTTAACCGCCGTTATCACCGGCTTCCTGGTGGGGCTTCGGTGCGGCAGATTGAAGGAAAAGGCCAAGATCCCGGCTTTCCAGGAAGAACCGGAAGAGCATATCTGAAGGTTCCCCCTCGACCCGCAGCTGCCTTCTTGTCCCTCCCGTCTTCGACGATCCCATTTTCCATGAACTGGAAATTGATTCTTGAAAGAGAGAAGCATATAATAAAAAAAATCAAAATAAAGGACAGGCCATGAACTGGGGAACAACCGGCATCTTGATCGCTTTCGGCGCCTTCGTCCTGTTGTTGATCCTCAACCCCAGGATATCCTGCTTCGGAAAACGCATCCGGTCGCCCTTTTATCCTCTCCTCAGAAAGAAGGGCCGGAAGAGGACCGTGGCCCCAGCCCAGGACTACGGGTTTCGGCTGACCGAAGGAGAGGTCAAGAAAACACCCGGGGGTGTCGAAGACAAGAAGAAAGCGGTAAAGAAAACGGACGACTACGGATTCCGGCTGGACCAATAGTCGAACCCCCGTCCCGGGATGGCGGAACGAAGAGGAGGGGAAATGAGGAGAAGCGCGCGGGCTGTCTCCTTGCTGGCGGCCGTGTCTCTTCTTTCCTGTTTTCCCTCGCGCCCTTCCGTGGCCCCCCTCCCCCCGACCGTGAAATCGATCGAAGGCTATGCTTCGCTCCGGCTGACCAGGGATGGGAAAACGGCCAAGTCCAGGCTTTCCTTCGTCTTCCTGATTCCCGACCGGGGCCGGGTCGAAGTCATCGACCCGCTCGGACGGACGGCCTCGCTTCTCTTTTTGGTCGATGATCAGGCCTATCTGGTTCTCCCGGGGAAGCGGGCCTACTGGAGATCGGACCGCGATGAGGTCATGTCCAGATTGCTGGGTTTCGCTTTGAGTCCTAAGGACCTGACGGATATCTTGACCGGAAGAGCCGACCGTCTGGCCGACTGGGTCCTGGAGAAGGACGGCCAGGGCCGCGTCGTCCGCGGCCACCTCGCCGACCTCCGGTTTGAGATCCGCCAGTTCTTCGAGCCCGGCCCTCTCCCTCAGCTCCTCGTCTTCTCGCGGGAGGAAGCCAAGGGAAGCCTGAGGGTCCTGCGGCTGAACTTCAATCAGTCTCTCCAGGCCGACGCCTTCCGCCTTTTTTTTCTCGACAACGAGGCCTATCGGTCCGCCGCCTGGGAGGAGGTCGAACGGTGGCTCCGGGAAGAGGCCGAACGATGAAGGTCCGGTCTTTCGCCAAGATCAACTTGGGGATCGAGGTCCTGGATAAGCGGGAGGATGATTACCACGAGATAAAGACCCTCTTCCAGACGATCGACCTCAGCGACATTCTGGAGTTCCGCCTTTTGACCGGCCGGGAGGTCCGGCTCAGCGGAAGCGATCCCACCATCCCCTGGGACGAGCGCAACCTCGTTTTCCGGGCGGCCCGGCTGTTCCAACAATCCTTTCCGAACGCCGCCGGTGTGGAGGTCCGGGTCACCAAGAACATCCCGGCGGGCAGGGGCCTGGGCGGAGGGAGCGGTAACGCCGCCCTGGCGCTCTTTGTCTTGAACAAACTGTGGGAGCTCGGGCTCGACCGGAAAAACCTCCAGGCGTTCGCCCGCCGGCTGGGCGCCGATGTCCCCTATTTCCTGGAAGGCGGACTTTGCCTGGGAGAAGGCCGGGGAGACGAGCTTTCGCCGCTCGACGACCTCCCTGTTCTTTACTGTATCCTCGCCCTGCCCTCTTTTCCCATTTCGACCTCCGCTATCTACGGCCGGCTACGCTTGACTTCACCCGACAAAGACAGTAAAATTAACCGGTTTTTAGCGCGCAGAGAGTTCGGGCTATTAGAGAATAGACTCGAAGAAACCATCTTTAGCCTGTATCCTCGATTAAAAGCGATTAAGAGTTCTTTTCTTCAAAAGGAAGCCGTCCTTTCCTTGGTGAGCGGGACGGGGTCAGCGGTGTTCGGGCTGTTCCAGGAGAGAGAGAAAGCCGACCGGGCCCTCGCCGCGATGGAATGGACGGAGCAGGCGCTTCTCGTGGAGACTCTGTCCCGAGAACGGTATTGGAAAAGAGCCACGGCTGGGGTGTAGCCAAGCGGTAAGGCAACGGACTTTGGATCCGTCATCCGGAGGTTCGAATCCTCCCGCCCCAGTTTAATGCTGAAAGGATTGCGGAGAAGGAAAGGCCGATGAAAGTATTTTCCGGATCGTCGAACCAGGCGCTCTCCCGGGAGGTCGCCGCCTACCTCGGGATCGAGTTGGGGAATATCGTCCTCAGTCAGTTCAGTGACGGAGAGATCCACATCTATATCGACGAGAATGTCCGCGGCGAGGATGTCTTCATCATCCAGACCGGTTCGGCCGACTCGAACTTTCATCTTATGGAGCTCTTCCTGATGATCGACGCCGCCAAGCGGGCTTCCGCCGAGCGAATCACGGCGGTCATGCCGTATTACTGCTACGCCCGGCAGGACTGGAAGGACAGGCCCCGGGTGCCGATCTCGGCCCGGCTGGTCGCCGACCTCCTCGAAAAATCCGGCGCCGGCCGGGTCCTGGCGATGGACCTCCATTCGCCCCAGATCCAGGGGTTCTTTTCCGTCCCGATGGACAACCTGACCTCGATGCCGGTCCTGGCGAGGCACATCGCCGGCCTCGCCCTGGACAACCTGACCATCGTCTCTCCGGACGCCGGAGGAGTCGGGCGGGCCAGGGTCTTTGCCCGCCGGATGCAGGCCGGCCTGGCCATCATCGACAAGCGGAGACCCGCTCCCAACGTGGCCAAGGTCCTCCATGTCATCGGCGATGTTCAGGGCCGCGATGTCGTCATCTTCGACGACATGGTGGACACGGCCGGCACTCTCGTCCTGAGCGCCGAGGCCCTGAAGATAGAAGGTGCCCGGAGGATCCTGGCCGCCTGCACCCACGCCGTCCTCTCCGGCCAGGCGATCGCCAAGATCGAAAAATCGCCCCTGGAGAAAGTGATCGTCACCGACACCATCCCGCTCAACGCCGCCGCTCAGGCCTGCGGGAAGTTCGTCGTCCTGTCGGTGGCCGAGCTCTTTGGCGAAGCCATTCGCCGGATCAACGAGGGGAGCTCGGTGAGCTCCCTTTTTGCCTAAGGAGGAGATGATGAGTTTCACCATCAAAGCGGAAAGAAGAGACGCCTTCGGCACGAACGCCTCCCGGAGGATGAGAAAACAGGGCCGCATCCCCGCCATCCTCTACGGGGGAGGAACGGCCAATATCCCGCTGGTCCTGGATAAAAAGGACGTCGTCATGATATTGAAGTCGGACAGCGGGGAGAACACGATCTTCAAGGTGGCCTTCGACTCCAAGGCTCAGGACGCCATGTTCAAGGACCTCCAGATCGACCCGGGGACGGATGAGCTCCTCCATGCCGACCTGATCCACATCTCCATGGACAAGCCTATCCGGGTCAACGTTGCCGTGGAGCTCCAGGGAGATCCGGTCGGCGTCAAGACCGAAGGCGGATTCGTCGATTTCATGACCCGAGAAGTGGAGATCGAGTGCCTGCCCAAGGACATCCCCGAGCAGATCATGATCGACATCAGCGGGCTTCATCTCCACCAGTCCCTGAAGGTCGGCGATATCGCCGTTCCGGAAGGGGTCAAGCTGATCAGCGACCCGGCGACGGTCCTCGTGCTCATCGCTGTGCCGCACAAGGAAGAAGAGGTCGCCAAGCCGGCCGAGGAAGAGGTGGTCGTCGCCGAGCCCACTGAGCCCGAGTTGATCAAGAAGGAACGGGCGGAGAAGTTGGAAGAGGAAGAGAAACCGGAAAAAAAGGAGAAGAAGGAGAAGTAGGAGAAGTAGGAGTCGCGATTGTGGGTTGTGGTCGGCCTGGGCAATCCCGGGCGTCGCTATGCCGGGACGCGGCACAACGTCGGCTTCCTCCTCGTCCGGAGGCTGGCCCGACGCTGGGGCGTGAAGTTCCGGAAGCGGAAACATGGGGCCAAGGTCGCGGAAGCGATGCGGAATAACGAACGGCTGGTTTTGGCCCAGCCTCAGACATACATGAACTTGAGCGGTAAGGCCGTGAAACAGATGGTGGACGGATACCGGATCCCTCCGCAGAATCTTGTCGTTGTCTATGATGACCTCGATATCCCGGTCGGCCAGATCCGGGTTCGGAAAGAAGGCCGCCCCGGCAGCCATAAGGGCATGTGTTCCATCGTCGCCGAGATCGGGACGTCCGCGTTTCCCCGCCTCCGGGTCGGGATCGGACCTCACGCCGAGGGCGACGATGCTGCGGAGTTCGTGCTCTCGCCGTTCTCCCGGGAGGAGCGTCCTGTCTTGGAGGATGCCCTGGTCAGGGCCGAGGACGCCCTGGAGATGGTTATCGACGGCCGGATCGACGCGGCCATGAACGCTTTCAATCAGAAAGGAATGACCTAACCGCAAATACGCTCCTTGTTCCTTCTTTCGAGAAGAGGGAGCTTTAATATCCATAAGGAGGTCACATGAAGTACTACGAGACGGGGTTATTGATCGCCCCCAACCTATCCGAAGAGGATACCGAACAGGTCATCACCCAGATGGCCGAGGTCATTTCCCAGCGGGCGGGAAAGCTGGTCAAGCAGGAAAGATGGGGGAAACGCCGGCTGGCCTATCCGATCAAAAGGTTCAGCGAAGCCTTCTACGTTTTTTTTCATTATGAGGGCAGTCCGGACATCCCCCTCGAGCTGGCGAGACGGTTCAAGCAGACCGACACGATCCTGCGCTACCTGACCCTGCAGAAAGACACCCAGGAGGCTGTCCGGAGGAAACGGAAGAAGGCGAAGGCGTCGGAACCCGCCGAAGCCGGCCCTGAAGGAGCGGGCGAAAAGCGCGAGGCCGGAGCGGACACGGCCGGTCGGGAATCGGGAGAAGAGGTGAACTAAGATGGGCAGAGAAGAGAGATCGGAAAGGCCGTCCTACCGGAGATTTTTTCCGCCGAAAAGGAAGTTCTGCCGCTTTTGTCAGAGGAACGTCCGGGATATCGACTACAAGAGCGTGGACATTCTGAAAAAGTACATCCCGGAACGCGGCAAGATCGCTCCCCGGCGGGTGACCGGAACCTGCGCCTACCATCAACGGAGGCTGGCCACGGCGATCAAGAGGGCGCGCCTGATGGCCCTCCTCCCCTATGTCGAAGACTGATCCCCGGGGAAATCGCGGGAGGAACAATGAAGATCATTCTGAAACAGGACGTGGAGAACGTCGGTCGCAAGGGAGATATCGTCACCGTCGCCCCGGGCTACGGGAGGAATTATCTTATCCCCAGGAAGCTGGCGCTCAAGGTCACTCCTTCGAACATGAAAATGATCGAGATCGAACAGCAAGCTTTGAAGAAGAAAGTGGAGAAGGAGCGCGAGTCTTACCAGGACCTGATCCATCGGCTGAACGAGGTGACCCTGACCTTCCCCAGGAAGGCGGGGGAGAAAGACATGATCTTCGGCAGCGTCAGCGCCGCCGACATCAAGGATGCATTGGACCGGCTGGGGTTCGAAATCGAGAAGAAAAAGATCGGCCTCGAAGAGCCGATCAAAAGGCTGGGCCATTTCACCATCCCGGTCAAGGTGTTCCATGACGACAAGGCCACCCTGCGGGTCGAGGTCCGGAAGGAAGAAGGGGCGGCCGACGAAGAGGACGCCGGAGAACCCAAGGACTAAAGGGATGAAAGGAACGGGAGGACCGGCCCTTCTGCTCCGAAGGAGAGGTTGACCATGGAACTCGACCTCATGTTCTTGAAAAAGACCCCGCCCCATAGCCCGGAGGCGGAAAAGACGGTTCTCGGGGGCATCTTGGTCCATAACGAGAACCTCAACACGGTTCTCTCGATCATCTCGCCCGAGGATTTCTATAAGGACGCCAACCGCAAAATCGTCGAGAGGATCATCGTCCTCGTGGACAAAGGACTCCCGGTCGACCTGCTCTCGCTGAGCGAGGAGTTGCAGAGATCGGGGATCCTGGAGGAAGTGGGGGGGGCCTCTTACCTGTCCTCGCTCATGGACGGGGTTCCGAAAAGCCCGAACGTCGAGTACTACGCCAAGATCATCAAGGAAAAATCCCTCCTCCGCAGGCTCATCCTCTCCTCCGCTAAGATCATCAATTCGAGTTACGAGCAGAAAGAGGACGCGGACGAACTGCTCAATGAGGCCCAGGCAGCCATCATCGAGGTGGCCGAGCAGAGGGTCAAGCCGGGATTCGTCTCGGTCGGGCAGCTGACCTCGCCCACCCTGGAGATGATCGCCCACCTGGCCGAAAGACGGGAGGCGGTCACCGGCGTGCCCTCGGGGTTCCGCGACCTGGACAACCTCACTTCGGGTTTCCACCGGTCCGAGTTCGTCGTCGTCGCCGCCCGGCCGTCCATGGGCAAAACCGCGCTCTGCCTGAACATCTCCCAGTACGTCGGGCTGAACACCGATTACGCCGTGGGGTTCTTCTCGATGGAGATGGCCAAGGAGCAGATTCTCATCCGCCTGCTTTGCGCCGACAGTCAGCTCGACATCAAGCGGGTCAGGACGGGCTTCATCAGCGAGCGGGAGTTCGAAAAACTTAAGCTCAGCGGCGAAGCCCTCTCCCATGCCCGGATCTTTCTCGATGAAACTTCCGGCCTGACGGTGATGGAGATGAAGGCCAAGTGCCGGCGGCTGAAGATGGAGAACAACTTGGACGTGGTCTTCGTCGACTACATTCAACTGATGAGGCCGGGCAGCCGCTTCGAGAACCGGAACCAGGAGATGGCCTTCATCTCGCGTTCCCTGAAGGAGCTGGCCAAGGAGCTCCGCATCCCGGTGGTCGGGATTTCCCAGCTCAGCCGCGCCCCCGAAAAAGGCCGGCGCGAGCCGAGGCCGCAGCTCAGCGACCTGCGCGAATCGGGGGCCATCGAGCAGGACGCCGATGTGGTCATCTTTATCTACCGACCCGAGTTCTACAACCCCAAGGATGAAACCCTCCGCGGCATCGCCGAGGTCAACGTCGCTAAACAACGCAACGGTCCGACCGACAACATCAAGCTCGCCTTCATCAACAAATACGCCCGGTTCGCCAACGCCGACCTGGAATATCAATATCCGGAGGCCTGAGATGGCCAGCCTGTTCCGGAACGCTCTTGTGCTCGGCGCCGTTGAGCAACTCGGCGAGGTCGGGCTGCTGTTCTTAAAGACCCTGAAGAACCTGTTCCGCCGGCCCCGGGAGCACAAGATCCTGATCCAGCAGCTCGAGGAGATCGGCGTGCGATCGCTGCCCGTCGTCTCCCTCACGGCCGCTTTCGGCGGGCTGGTCTTCGGCCTCCAGACTTATGTCGGCTTTCACCGCTATATCGGCCCCGGGTCGGAAGCGTACGGCGGTCCGATCATTTCCCTCGGGCTGTCCAAGGAGTTGATCCCCATCCTGGTCGGGCTGATGGTCTCGGGCCGGGTGGGTTCATCCATGGCGGCCGAGATCGGGACGATGAAGATCACCGAGCAGATCGATGCCCTGTTCAGCCTCGGCGCCAACCCGGTCCGCTATCTCGTCGTCCCCCGGATGCTGGCCGCATTCTTCATGCTCCCCTGCCTGACGCTCTACGGGGACATCATCGGGATCGCCTGCGGGTATTTCTTTAATGTCGTTCTCATGGATGTCAACCGGATCATCTATCTCCAGAACACGCTACGCTACCTGGAGCTCTGGGACATGGCCAGCGGCCTGATCAAAGCGGCGGTGTTCGGCGTCGTCATCGCCGTCGTCGGCTGCTGGCAGGGGCTCAAAACAGAAGGGGGCGCCGAGGGCGTGGGCCGGGCCACCACGCGCACCGTCGTCCTGGCCAGCATCTCGATCCTGATCCTTAACTTTTTCCTGAGCAAAGTCTTGCCGGCGACCTTACGCGGATGATAAACATCGTTAACTTGGAGAAATCGTTCGGAGAGAACGCGGTCCTCTGCGGAGTCAACCTGACCGTCGAAAAAAGCGAGACCATGGTGGTCATCGGTCAGAGCGGTTCCGGAAAGAGCGTGTTGCTCAAGCATCTCATCGGCCTTCTCAAGCCCGACGCCGGGGAGATCTATATCGATGGAGTCGAGATCACCCGTCTCCGGGAGGACGAGCTGCAGCGCACCATCCGGAAGTTCGGGATGCTCTTTCAGGGCGCCGCCCTCTTCGATTCGATGACGGTGGCCGAGAACGTGCGCTTCGGACTGGACCGCTACACCCGCTACACCGAGGCAGAGATCAGGACGGCGGTTGCGGAGAGCCTGGGCATGGTCGGGTTGCGCAACGTGGAAAACCTGATGCCCTACGAGCTCAGCGGCGGGATGAAGAAACGGGTGGGGCTGGCCCGGGCCATCGCCTACCGGCCGGAGATCATGCTTTATGACGAGCCCTCGACGGGAATCGACCCCATCCGGGCGGATGCCATCAACGACCTCATCAACAAGCTCAAACGAGAGATGAAAGTCACCTCCGTGGTCATCACCCACGATATGGTCAGCTCCTACAAGATCGCCGACAAGATCGCCATGCTTTACCGGGGCCGGATCATCGAAGTCGGGACACCGCAGGAGATCCAGGGTTCGGCCAACCCCGTGATCCAGCAGTTCATCCATGGACATGCCGACGGGCCGATCAGAAATTTCTAGGAATGAGGGAAAGACCATGACACGGGAAGCGAAAATCGGGCTCTTCTTGGGCGGGACGATCCTCATCGTCGCCGCGCTGATCTTTATCGTCGGCGATATGTCCACTTGGTTCAAGAAGCCGGGATACAGCCTCATCGCCAATTTCCCTTCGGTAACCGGGCTGGAGAACCGGGCGGCGGTGCGGCTCGCCGGCGTCAAGATCGGCTCCGTCCGGGAGATCAGTCTGGCGGAAAGAAAGGCCCAGCTCGTCCTTAGTATTTCCCCCCAGTTCCAGGTGCCCCGGGGTTCCAAGGCGGCGATGGCCTCGCTCGGGATCATCGGCGAGAAGTACATCGAGATCACGCCCAGCGAGGAAACCACCTACCATGCGCCCGGGGATACGCTCGAGACGACGGCCGCCGTCAGCTTCGACCAGCTCGGCGTCCTCCTCCTCTCCATCGGCGAGGAGATCAAGGGGGTCAGCCAATCCCTCCGCCAGATAACGGGCGAGGAATCCCAGAAGAACCTGCAGGAGATCCTCCGGAATCTGAACTCCTTCTCTGCGGAGCTGGGCGGGTTCCTGGAAGAGAACAGGGGAGGACTGCAGGCCGGCATCCGGGGCGCTTCCCGGGCGGTCCAGGAATTCGACCGGACGGTCGGCGACGTCTCCAAGAGCCTCGATGAGACCATCCGTCTGGTCAAAGAGATCGCCCAGGAGAACAGGGAAAGCATCAAGTTGAACCTGGGGAAGATTGATGAGCTTCTCTACGAAATCGAGCAGTCCGTCCGGCTGCTCAGGAACACGCTGGAGAAGATCGACAGGGGCGAGGGGACCGTCGGCCGGCTCGTCCAGGACCCGAAACTCTACCAAGAAGCCCGGGAGACGCTCGACGGCGTCAAACAGACCGTCGGGCCGCTGAGGCGGATGCGGGCGACGGGCCATTTTCGAGGAGATTATCTCAACGAGACGCAGAAAGTCCGGGGCGCGATCAGCGCCGCTTTCTACCTGACCCCCCGGAGCTTCCTGTTGGGACAGATCGTCGATGACCCGCGGCGGGAACGATTCGTCTATTCCGCGCAGGCGGGGTGGCGCTTCGGCGCGCTGGCTCCGCGGGCCGGGATCATCGAATCGGAATTCGGGGCGGGAGTCGATCTACTGGCCCTCGGCGACCGTCTGATGTTCAGCCTGGAGGGGTTCGATTTCCAGCGGGACGGCGGCCCCCGTCTCCGCTTGGCCACCCAGTTCGCCCTGCTCCGCTATCTCCACCTGGTCCTGGGAGTCGATGACCTGGGCTCGGATTCGCGGAGAGAGGTCTTTTTCGGCCTCGGCTTGGGAACACGATGACGACCAAACTGAAGACGGTGTTCATCTGTCAGAGCTGCGGCACCCGCTCGCCGAAATGGCTGGGCCGCTGCCCGGGCTGCGGCGAATGGAACACGATGGTCGAGGAAGCCGAGGAGACGGCTTCGCCGGTCGAATATTCTTTCCCCCCTTCCGAGGCGCTCCTCTATCGGGACATCCGGGAATCGGCCAAGCAGAGGATCCGGATCCCGGCCGAGGAATTCAATAAGGTCCTGGGCGGAGGGGTCGTCCTCGGTTCGGTCGTTTTGATCGGCGGGGAGCCGGGGATCGGGAAATCCACCCTCGTTCTCCAGGTCTGCCGGGATTTCGCCGCCCAGGGCGAGCGCGTCCTCTATGTCTCCGGCGAAGAATCGCTCGAACAGATCAAGCTCCGCGGGGACCGGCTGGGCGTCCGGGACGGAGAGCTCTATCTTCTGGCCGAGACCAACATGGAGCGGATCATCGCCCAGGCCGAGAAAATCAAGCCCCGGATTTTCGTCCTGGATTCCGTCCAGACCGTTTTCTCGGCCAAGCTCTCTTCGAGCCCCGGAACGATCAGCCAGGTGCGGGAGGCAGCCAACGGAATCTTCCGCTTCGCCAAGAAGAACAGCGTCTCCTCTTTCCTCATCGGGCACATCACCAAAGAAGGGTCGCTGGCCGGCCCGAAATCGCTCGAACACATGGTCGATGTCGTTCTCCTGTTCGAGGGAGAACGGGACCACGGCCACCGGGTGTTGCGGGCCCTCAAGAACCGCTTCGGACCGGTCTCGGAACTGGCTATCTTTGAGATGGCTGCGTCGGGGCTTCAGGCCATCCCCAACCCGTCCGCCTTTTTCCTGAAGGAGCGTCCGGCCGAAGAATCGGGGAGTGTCGTCGTCTCGACGATCAAGGGGACCCGGCCGTTGCTCGCCGAGGTCCAGGCGCTCGTCTCTCCGACCCTGTTCGCCGGCAACCCGAGGCGGATGACGGTCGGGCTCGACCACTTCCGGACGGGCATGCTCCTGGCCGTCATCGAGAGGAAACTGCGGGCGAGCTTCGGCGGCCAGGACATCTATCTCAACGTCGCCGGCGGTCTCCAGATCGAGGAGCCGGCGGCCGACCTGGCCGTCGTGCTGGCGGTCATCTCCTGCCTCAAGAACAGGGCCCTGCCCCGCGACGTCGTCGTCTTCGGCGAGGTCGGGCTGAGCGGCGAGGTCCGGTCGGTCTCGAGCCCCCTGGCCCGGATCAAGGAAGCCTTTTCCCTCGGGTTCGAGACCATCGTCCTGCCCAAAGGGAACCTGGCCATGCTGGAGAAGGAGGACCTGCCGAAAACGCGGCTGATCGGCGTTCGGACCATCAAAGAGGCGTCGTCCATCATGTTTTCACAATAAGGATTGATCCTATGGGCATTCATATTTTTCGCTTCTTCATCATCGGCTGCGTCACGGCGGCCGGATACTTCTTTCCCATCTTCCGGCTGCCCCGAGTCGCCAGCGCGGGCATCGCCCTGATCGTCGGGGCGATCATCATGTATCTCGAGACCCGGATCCGCCGCACCCAATTCAAGGTGATCTGGAGCTCGACCATCGGGACCTATGCCGGCGTTTTTCTGGGCTGGTCTCTGGGAGCAATCTACAAGAACATCACCACTGATGCTCCCACCGCGCTGTTCATCCGGATCTTCTTCCTCATCATCATGCCCTACATCGGGTTCCTGGTGGGGGCGCAGAAATCGGAGTGGCTCAACCCCGCCCATCTTTTCCGTTTCTTCAAGGAGAAGAGGGGCGGCCGCAGTTACAAGATCCTCGACACCAGCGTCATCATCGACGGCCGCATCACCGACCTTTGCGACACCGGCTTCATCGAGGGGACGTTGGTCATCCCCCAGTTCGTCCTCAAGGAGCTGCAGTTCGTGGCCGATTCGGCTGACTCCCTGAAGAGGCAGCGGGGCCGCCGCGGACTGGATGTCCTCAATCACCTCCAGAAGTCTTCCCAGATCTCGGTCGTCATCTGGGAGATGGATTTTCCCGAGATCCGGGACGTCGACTCCAAGCTCATCGAGTTGGCCCGGCAGCTCGACGCCAAGCTCGTCACCAACGACGTCAACCTCAATAAAGTGGCTAAGCTGCGCGGCATCGCCGTCCTGAACATCAACGAGTTGGCCAACGCCCTGCGGCCGGTCGTCCTCCCCGGCGAGAGCATGCGGATCTTCATCCTCAAAGAGGGAAAAGAGAAGGACCAGGGAGTCGGCTACCTGGATGACGGGACCATGGTCGTAGTCGACAACTCGCGGCGGATGATCGGCCAGAACATCGATATCACCGTGACCTCGGTGCTCCAGACGACCGTGGGCAAGATGATCTTCGGGCGGTACAACGAAGAGGCCCGATGACCAAGGTTACGGCCATCATCGTCGCCGCCGGGGAAGGCCGGCGGTTCGGCTCGGCCAAGCAGTTCGCCCTTCTGCGGGGTCAGCCTGTGCTCGATCACAGCCTGGCGGAGTACGAGGCCCATCCGGAGGTCGATGAGATCGTCCTTGTTCTGCGGGAGGAGGAGAGCGGATCAGAATACCGGAAGCGGTACGGCAAGGTCGTCGCGGTCGTCGGCGGAGGAGCCCGCAGGCAGGATTCGGTGGCCCGGGGCTTCGAACGCGTGGATTGCCGTCCCGCCGACATCGTCCTGGTGCATGACGGCGTGCGGCCGCTGGTCGGCCGCGAGGTCATCAGCCGCGTGATCGCCAAAGCGAGGGAGTGCGGAGCGGCCATCCCGGTCGTCCCGGTCGACGACACGATCAAGGAGACGGCCGGAGGGACCGTCATCCGGACCCTGGAGCGGCGGAACCTTCAACGGGTCCAGACGCCCCAGGGCTTCGCCCGGGAGGTCCTGGAGAGAGCCCTGCAAAAGGCCCGGGAGGACGGATTCTATGGGACGGACGAGGCGGCCCTGGTCGAGAGGACCGGGCACCCCGTGGCCGTGGTTGCGGGCGACCCCCGAAATATCAAGATCACCTCGCCCGCCGACGTCAAGATCGCGGAGGCATTCCTTGAAGATTAAGATCGGCCTGGGCTATGACATCCATCGTCTGGTCAAGGGAAAAACGCTCTATCTGGGAGGCGTCAAGATCCCTCACCACTCCGGTCTGGTCGGCCATTCGGACGGCGACTGCCTGATCCACGCGCTCGTCGATGCTCTGCTCGGGGCTCTGGGGGAAGGAGATATCGGCCGGCTCTTCCCCGACAACGACCCGAAATGGAAGGGCATCCGGAGCGTTGTCCTGCTCCGCAAGATCGTCCCCCGGCTGAAGAGGAAGAAAGCGGAGATCCTGAACATCGACCTCGTCGTCGTCGCCCAGGCGCCGAAACTGGCGCCTCATACCGAGAGGATGAAAGAGGCGCTGGGTTCGATCCTGGGCATTCCGGAGGAAGATATCGGGATCAAGGCCAAGACCAACGAGGGGCTGGGTCTGGTGGGCCGGGAACGGGCGATCGCCTGCTGGGCGGTCGTCATGGTCGGGTTGAAAAAAGCCAAAAGGGGGTAAAAAAAGAGGCCGCCCTTTCTCCGGGAGGAGAAAGAACAGCCTTAGCATTCTTCTCCGGACTCAGGAATAGCTGCGGGGCGACTCCGCCTCAGCCAGCACGTTGGCGATGATCTTATAGCCGGCCTTCTTCCCGATTTTCATCATGTCGACAGCGGAAGAAGAGGCGATGAGGTTGAATCCGACCAGGGAGATCAGCGCCGCTACCAGCAGGATCGCGACTTTCGCTTTGAAATTCATTTTATCCTCCAGATTGAGCGTTTCATTGTTGTCTCTCACACGTATAGACGGATGAAACCCCAAAAAGGTTCCCCTTTTTTTGACCATGTCCTATTATTTCTATAGGAAAAGTGGAGATGGAGCCGAATTCAGCCATCCCCTCGAGAGCCTTCAAGTTTCAGACTGTTTTCCCATTTCGGGCCCTCCCCCTCCGAACTGACGGCCGGCGAATCCGATGGAAGGCCAAGCCGGCTGAACCGGGGGGTGAGATCGAGGCCGGGATCTTGTCCCCCCGCGGCGAGGTGGCCAAGAAGAAGAACAAGCGCGGATAGACCTCCGCGGGACAGCTGCCGACTAATCAGCCGAAAAATTCGGGCGGGACATCTTTGAGCCGGACGATGTCCTTCACCCGGTCGGCCACGTCGAATCCCTTGGCGCACTGGACCGAACAGGTCAGACAGTCGCGGCAGGGGTTCGCGGGGAGGTCGAGCTCCTGGAGCAGGTCGCGGGCCAGCCCCAAATTCCTGTAGCCGTAGGCGTACATGTAGCTGCGCATGATCTCGGGAACGGGGAGTTGCTCCCGGCAGCCCGGCAGGCACTTCTTGCAGTATTGACAGTAAAGCCCGGCCTGGATATCCAGCCTCAGGTCTTTGAGCTCCTGCTCCGTCAGCGTCAGGTCGGTCATAACGGCCAGGTCGTCCTCGAGCTGGTCAAAAGCGGTCATGCCCGGGATGGCGGTCGTCACGTTGGCGTCGTTGAGGACCCACTTCAAGGCGGCTTTCATGTTGATCGGCTGCTGTTTTTCCTTGTCCCAGAAGGCCCCGGCCTGGGTCTTCATGGCGACGATGCCGATCCCGGCGCCGACGGCTTCGGCGATCGCCCGGCGGACCTCGTCACGGTGATCCTGGCGGAAATTGTAAGCGGCCAGGACGACGTCGTGGACCTTGCCTTCGAGGGCCGCCCGGATGACCTCGGGCTCATTGGAATGGGTGGTCACGCCGATAGAACGGGCCTTTCCGTCCTTCTTGATCTTCTGCAGCGCGCCGAGGACCGACTCGTGAAGAGCCTGCTCTCGGGCAAGGACGTTGTGCTGATAGAGGATGTCGACGTGGTCGAGGCCCAGCCTCTGCAGGCTGAGGTCGAACATCTTGAGGAAGGGCTCGGGTTGGGCATCCGGCGGAATGGCGCCGGTTCTCCGGTCCCGGCCGGGCGCCGGGACCTTGGTGGCGATGACGAAGGAATCGCGCGGTCGCCCCTTGAGGACCTCGCCGATGATGACCTCGTTCTTCCCCCTTTGGTAGCCGTGGGCGGTGTCCAGCATGACGATCCCCCGGTCCAGGGCCGCCCGGATGAGGTTGGGGTTGTCCGAGTTCATGACTCCCATGCTGACGACGGGCAGCTTGAGGCCGGTCCGGCCGAGCGTCCGGATGATGGGCTTGCCGGCGGACGCGGTCGATGAAGGCGAAGTCTGAGGAACTCCGAGGGCGGGCTTGACGGCCATCCCGGCCAGCCCGGCGGCGCTCCACCTCAGAAAAGACCTTCGCTTCAGGGGATTCATGTTTCTTGTCATCGCTCTCTCCTTAGGTTGAATTTCCCATTTTACTAAATCTATCGTAATTATAGCAATGATAGATTTTAAAAAGCGGCCAGGACGTTCGGGACGAAGCTCATAAGAGCCCCCTCGTTTCCAAGGAAGGGGGGCCTTTTTTGTCTAAATGTGAGGTGATTGTCTGCCCATAATTGGAGAAATCCAGGTGATCGGGCATCGAATGTGTATAATGGTGTTTTGAAGGAGCAGCGATGAGAAGAAATCTCGGATTTTGCTTTTTGATATTTTCTACGTCCCTCTTTTTCCTGATCACTCCCGGCTTTTCCCAGAGTACCGAAAAAGAAAAGGAAATCGATGAGCGAGTGCAGGCCTTCCTGGCCAAAACGGGGGGCCGCTGGTATGACATGAACGTACCCGAAGTCGATGGAGAGATCCTCTATCGGCTCGTCATCGAGAACGGGTACAAGAAGGCTCTCGAGATCGGCACCTCGACCGGACGGTCGGGCATCTACATCGCCTGGGCCTTGAGCAAAACGGGAGGCAAGCTCACGACCATAGAGATCGACGAGGGAAGGTATCAAGAGGCGGTGGCAAATTTTAAGGAAGCCGGACTGAGCGAGTATATCGATGCCCGGCTGGCCGACGCCCACGAACTGGTCCCGGAGCTTCCCGGACCTTTCGACTTCGTATTCATCGACGCCGATAAAGGCTGGTACACAAATTACACCCGGGCCGTCGTCCCGAAGCTCGAGCCCGGCGGCTGTATCGCCGCTCACAACGTTTACGAGGGGAGAGGGAGACGGGGCGGCTATGGCGGGACCGGTGACTATTATGAATATATGAAGAACCTCCCCGGCTTTAGCAGTCAAATTCTCAGTGAAAGCCGCGGCGGCATCTCCGTCAGCTTTAAGAAGAAAGAGAACGAGTGAAAAGAGATGGGTGACTGGCTTCTTTTTGTGGCAGAAATATGGTAGGGAAAAGAGAGCGGGAGGATTATTAAAGGAAGAAGCCGGATGGAACGAGGAACGAACATCTATCGGGAAATCTTCCTCCGGCTCGAGCAAAGACAGCCGCTGGCCTTGGCGACCATCGTCGCCGCCGAAGGCGCCACTCCTCAAGTCCCCGGCGCGTCGGCCCTCTTTTCCGAGCGGGGACTTCTCCTGGGTACTCTGGGTGGAGGAATGTTGGAAGCCGATGCCCAGGAAAAGGCTTTGCCTTGTCTGAAGAATGGCCAATCCGTTTTATACCGATTCGATCTCCGGGGCGAAGACGTGGGAGCCGTAGAACCGGTGTGTGGCGGCTCGGCATGGGTCCTCATCGACGGCTCTCCGGCTGATCATCGGAAGGCTTGGCGCAGCCTGGAAGAAGTCCTCCGGGCCCGCCGGAGCGGGCTCCTGGCGACCCAGATTAGCCAGCGAGCCGGGGAGAAGGTGGAGGTTAAACGCCTCTGGTTCGATGAAGGATCGGCCCCCAAAGGCGGGGAAGGCGAAAGGCTCGAACGCCTGGCCCCGGAACTGGCCGAAGCGCGCCGGAAAAAGGAACCGGTATTCGTCAGAGACAGGCGCGTTTCGAAGGACCGGCAGGCCTCCTTTTTTTTGGAGCCCCTTTTCCCACTCCCGCGTCTCCTCGTCGTCGGAGCAGGCCACATCGGCCGGGCCGTCGCCCATCAGGGCAGCCGGCTGGACTTCGAGGTCACGGTCATCGATGACCGGCCCGAGTACGCCAGCCGGGAGAGGTTTCCCGAGGCGGCCTCTCTCGTCGTCGGCGAGATCGACCGGATGACCCGGGCTTTTCCGGTTTCCTCCGACACCTACATCGTCATCGTCACCCGGGGCCACAGTCATGATGCCGAAGCTTTGCGGGCCTTGATCCGTTCTCCCGCCGCCTATATCGGCATGATCGGGAGCCGCCACAAGGTCGCCTTGATGAGAGAGCGATTCCTCTCGGAAGGTTGGGCAACGGCCCAGGAATGGGAATGCGTCCATACGCCCATCGGGCTGAAGATCGGGTCCACGACCGTCGAAGAGATCGCCGTCAGTATCGCCGCCGAGCTCATCCAGGTCAGAAGCCGGGTCCGGGAGTTGAGATCAGGAGAGAAGCGGTGATCTGGGCGGTCGTCCTGGCGGCCGGCGAATCCCGGCGGATGGGACGGCCTAAGCTCCTCCTTCCCTACGGAAAGGAGACGATCATCGAGACGGTCGTCCGGACCGTCGTCGCCTCGAGCGTCGACAGGACCCTGGTCGTCCTCGGAGGCCACCGCAAGGAGATCGAAGAAAAGATTCACGGTTTCGCCGTAAAAAAGGTAATCAACCGGGAATACCGGAAAGGGATGTTTTCCTCGGTCCTGTGCGGGCTCGGTTCGCTGCCCCGGTCCGCCCGGGCGGCGGTGCTGGTCCTGGCCGACCAGCCGGGAATTCCGGCCGGGGTCATCGATTCCCTGGTCGAATCGTTCCGCCGGAAGAAAAAAGGACTCGTTGTTCCCGTTTATCGGAAGAAACGAGGCCATCCTTTGCTCCTCGACCTGAAATACCTTCGGGAGGTCGAGGCGCTCCCCCCCGATGTCGGGCTCCGCGGGCTTCTCCGGGGGCATCCGGAGGACATCCTGGAGGTCCACGTCTCGACCCCGGAGATCCTGCGCGACATCGATTCCCCCGGGGATTATCGAAAAACAAGAGAAATTCAGGCCAAGTGACAGCGGTGATGTTCGGCCCTGCCCAAGGATCTCCTCGCCTTGCTGTCTAAAAAAAGTGGTGTATAATATATCCCGAAGGAGCGAGATGATGCGCAAAACAGGCCTTCTTTCCCTGATTTTCTTCCTGTGGGCCTTCGGCACGGCCCTGGCGGTGGCTCAAGAGACCGACATCAGCGGCGGATGGCAACTCACCATCCAGAGTCCGCGCGGTCCGATGACCATAGACGCGAGGTTCGTCCAGGAGGGGACGAAGCTCACGGTCACCATGACGGGTCCCCGGGGAGGCGAATCCACCGGCGAAGGGACCATCCAGGGCCAGGCCGTCCAGTGGTCGATCAAGCGCTCCACGGGCGGCGGAGAGAGGACGATCGTCTACAAAGGGACGGTCGAAGGACAGACCATGTCCGGAACGGCGGATCTGGGCGAGATGGGAACCGTGGGCTGGACAGCGACAAAAAAATAGCCTCTTCCCTTCCAACGACTTCCACTCAGCGCAAAGGCAGATCATATTTGAAACCATCGTCCGGGATGGTCGATTTGTACAAATAAACAGGGAAGAATTTCCCCCGGCCTTCCGTCTAAATGGTGTACGGAGGCCTGTGAGAAGTGCTCAAGCATGGACGAAAAAGAGCTCATCCGGCGGTCTCAAACTGGAGACGGCGAGGCCTTCGGAGTCTTGGTCGAAAGGTATAAAGGCAAGGTGTTCAGTCTGGCTTACGGGTTCGCGCGGGACCGGGTGGCGGCCGATGACCTGGCCCAGGAGGTTTTCATCAAGGCCTATTTTTCCCTGCCCAAGTTCAAAGCCCGATCCGAGTTCGGGACTTGGCTTTACCGGATCGCCGTGAACCACGCCAAGGATTACTTGCGGAAGAACCGGAGCCGGCTGAGGGACATGTCCATCGAGGATGTCGGTGAGCAGAGGTTGGCCGCCGAAGACATGAGCCAGGAAGATATCCGGGCCGAAGAAGAGCGCCGGGCGCTCGTCCTGGCGGCCCTCGGACGTCTGCCGGAGAAGTATCGGAACATCGTGACCCTGAGGGATGTCGAGGGAATGTCTTACGAGGACATCTCCCGGATTCTCGACCTTTCGCCCGGGACGGTGGACTCGCGGCTCCATCGGGCGAGGCAGAAGCTGCGGGAGAAATTGGCGGCACGCTTGGGCTATGAAGGAGGAGACAATGGACTGTAAAAAGACCGAACGTTTTCTCCTGCGGTCTTATGACACAAAACTCGGGCCCGAGGAAAAGACGCAACTCCAAGGGCATCTCGAAAGATGTCCTTCCTGCCGGAGAAAGGACCTGGAGTACCGGACGATCCTCGGACTTCTCCGGCCGGATTCCACTCCCGAGCCGCTGCCCTATTTCCGGGAGCGCCTCCTGGCCAGGATCAAAGAAAAAGAAAAAGAGATGCCCGCCCTCTTCGGGTTGAAGTGGGCCCACCGGGCGGTCGCCTTTTGTCTGGCCGTCTTCCTCCTCTTCGGCGTCGGCATTCTCCTCTTCCCGCCGGAGGAGCCACGGGAGCTGAGCCAGGCGGAGAGACTTTTCCTCCAGAATGAGAATCCCCTGACGGAGACCGCCAGCCTCCTGAATCAGAAGAGGGCCGAAGACAAGAACATGATGCTGATCTTCGCTTCTGTAGAAGACAGGAATGGTGGCAGGAGATAAAAACCATGCCGAACAAATACAGGCTCTGGTTAGTTCTTACCCTGTTGGTGGCCTTCGCCGCCGGGCTCTTGGGAGGGATCTTCAGCGAAAGAGATTTTTTCCACCCCCGGAAGCACGACCGGACGAGAAGAGACGCCCCGAAGCCTCCCGACCTCGAGCAGATGGCCCGGGAACTGGGCCTCTCCCCTGATCAAAAGGAGAGCATTCGGCAGATTTTTGAGAGCAACGATGGCAAGTTCAAAGAGTTGTACACGGAGATGCACAAGCGGCTCTCCGCAATCCGAACAGAAATCAAGGATCAGATCGACGCCGTGTTGACGCCTGAGCAGAAGCAAAAGCTGGACAGCATCATCGCTCAACACCAGGACAAGGGTAAAAAAGAATCTGAAAAGAAGAGTCGGAACCCCGAAAGAGAACGCTCGCCGGAGAAGCCCAAAGGAGAAGTGAAATGAAGAAGAAGATCATCATTGCAATCATCGTTCTGGTGGTCATCACCGGGGTGATCCTCGGCCTGACCGTCTTCAAGGACGGCAAGAACGGCCAGGTCAAGTACCGGACGGAAAAGATCGCCAAGGGAAATATTGAAGCCGTGATCACGACATCCGGAACGGTCAACCCGATCACCATGGTGGAGGTCGGGAGCCAGGTGTCGGGGAAGATCGCCAACCTCTATGTGGATTACAACTCTATGGTCAAGCAGGGCCAGATCCTCGCCGAGCTCGATCTGTCCACTTTCCAGAACCGGGTGAACCAGAACCAGGCGAACTTCATGAGCGCCCAGGCGTCGCTCGAAAAAGCCAAGGTCACGCTGGACAACCTCCAGAAGCAGTACGAGAGAGCCCTGCGTCTCTTCGAGAAAGACCTGATCTCTTATGAAGAAAGGGATATTTCCGAGGCCAACTACCTCGGCGCCAAGACCGACGTGCAGAGGGCCGAATCCAGCGTCGAGCAGGCCAAGTCGCAGCTGGAGTCGAGCAAACTCGACCTCAGCTACGCCATCATCCGCTCGCCGATCGACGGGATCGTCATCTCCCGGAACATGAACGTCGGCCAGACGGTCCAGGCCAGCTTTACGGCTCCCAAGATCTTCGAGATCGCCAACGACCTGAGCAAGATGCAGGTCGAGTGCGACGTCGATGAGGCCGATGTCGGCCGGATCCAGGAAAGCCAGAAGGTGCGCTTCACCGTCGACGCCTTCCCCAACAATTCCTTCAACGGTGTCGTCCGGCAGGTCCGCTATTCCCCGACCGTCACCTCGAATGTGGTGACCTATACGACGATCGTGGCGGTGGATAATCCCGGGATGAAGCTGAGGCCGGGCATGACCGCCACGGTGACCATCATCACCGGCGAGGCCAAGGACGTGCTCCGCGTTCCGAATGCGGCCCTGCGGTTCATTCCGACGCTTCCCGCCGAGGAGCTGGCCAAAATCATGAAGGAAGCCGGAGAGAGGATGATGGCCCAACGGAAAGCCGAAGGCGGGCGGGAACCGAGCACGCAGACTCCGGGCTCCGGGAGCGGCCAGCAGCCGGCCCAGGGTGCCGGAGGCAGCGGAGTGCAGACGACGATGTTCTCCCAGGGAGGCGGCATGCCCGGACAGGCGTCCGGAACGCGGGTGCGTCGGCCTTCGATGGTCTGGTATCTCGACGAGAATCATAAACTCAATGTCGTCTTTATCCGGCCGGGCGTCACGGACAATTCCTACACCGAGATCCTGCGCAGCGACCTCAAGGAAGGGCAGGAAGTTATCATCGGCCTGCAAACCGGCCAGACGGCGTCCGCTTCCCAGTCCGGCCCCAGCCCGCAGCGGATGATGTTCGTCGGCCGGTAGGCTGAGACCTTTCAAGGCTGCAAAGGAAAGCAAGATGGCCACTCCTATCATACGGCTGGAGAACCTGGTCAAGGTGTATAAGATCGGCGAGACAGAGGTCCGGGCGCTCCGCGGCATTTCCTACGAGGTTGAAGCCGGAGAATTCCTGGCTATCATGGGGGCCTCAGGATCGGGCAAATCGACCCTGATGAACATCATCGGCTGTCTGGACCGGCCGACTTCGGGCAGGTATTTCCTGGAAGGCGAGGAGGTCTCTACGTTCGACCGGGACAAGCTGGCCCGGATTCGTAACCAGAAAATTGGTTTCGTTTTCCAGACTTTCAACCTCCTCCCCCGGACAACGGCCCTCGAGAATGTCGAGCTTCCTCTTCTCTATTCTTCCCACATCCACTCCAAGCAGCGGGTGGAGATGGCCCTCCAGGCTTTGGAATCCGTCGGACTGAAGGACCGCGCCTACCACAAGACCAATCAGCTTTCGGGAGGGGAGCAGCAGAGGGTGGCCATCGCCCGGGCGCTGCTGAACAACCCCACCTTGATCCTGGCGGATGAGCCGACCGGGAATCTAGACACGAAAACCAGTCTGGAGATCATAAACATCTTCAGCCGGCTTAACCAGGAAAAAAGGATCACCATGGTGATGGTGACGCACGAGCCCGACATCGCCTGTTTTGCCAGAAAAAGGATCTACATCAGGGACGGCGAGATCATTAAGGAAGAGAGCAACGGTGAAGGGTGCGAGGAGTCTGCCGGAAAGGAGTCGCGACCATGAACATCATGCGGACAAGCCGAGTCGCCCTGCGGGCGCTCGGTCGGAATAAGATGCGGTCTTTCCTGACCGCGCTGGGCATCATCATCGGTGTCGGGGCGGTCATCTCGATGGTCAGCATCGGCGAAGGGGCCAAGCAGGGTGTCGAGGACCGCTTCGCTTCCATGGGGACCAACCTGCTTTTTGTCTCGCCGGGAAGCCGGAGCCGAGGTGGAGTTCATTCCGGGTTCGGCGGCTTCAACACCCTCAAGCCGGAGGATGCCGTCGCCATCGAGCAGCAGTGCGACGCCGTCCAGTACACCTCGCCTTCAGTCAGCACGAGAGCCCAGACCGTCTATGGGAACAAGAATTGGAACACCTCTATCCAAGGGACCGGAGCTATGTACCCCGAGGTCCGGAACTGGCCGGTTGAGCAGGGGACGTATTTTGACGAGAGCCAGGTGAGGACGGCCGCCAAGGTCTGCGTCCTGGGCAGCGAAGTGAAAAAGAGCCTCTTCGAAGACGAGGACGCCATCGGCCAGATCGTCCGGGTCAAGTCCATCCCTTTCCGGGTCATCGGCGTCCTCAAATCCAAGGGGGAATCCGGCGGCTGGTTCAACCGGGACGATATGATGACCGTTCCCTACACCACCGTCATGAAACGGCTGACCGGACAGGAATATATCTCTTCGATCGACATCTCGGCCGTGTCCGCTAAAAGGACGGAAGAGGCGCAGACCCAGATAGAAGAACTGCTCAGGATCCGGCATCGGATCGCTCCCGGCGCCGACGACGACTTCCAGGTCCGGAACATGGCCGAGATCGCCGAAGGGGCGGCCCAGGCCACCCAGATCATGACCATTCTGCTGGGCAGCATCGCCTCGATCTCGCTGCTTGTCGGCGGGATCGGCATCATGAACATCATGCTCGTTTCGGTGACCGAAAGGATCCGGGAGATCGGGATCCGCATGGCCGTCGGGGCCCAGCAGAAGGATATCCTGCTTCAATTCCTGACCGAAGCCGTTGTTTTGAGCGTCCTTGGAGGGCTGATCGGGGTCCTTTTCGGCGTCGGCCTGTCCAAGCTTCTCGTTTACGTCAAGACCTTCTCCCAGT
Organism: Candidatus Desulfaltia sp.; assembly: GCA_035528895.1. Taxonomy (GTDB): domain Bacteria; phylum Acidobacteriota; class Aminicenantia; order Aminicenantales; family UBA8522; genus UBA8522. Next base: position 9,112 of record DATKXS010000154.1, on the reverse strand, counting down.
TCAAGACGGCGGTCTCACCCGGGGCGATCATCCTGGCCTTTGTCTTCGCCGCCTCGGTCGGCATCTTTTTCGGGTTCTACCCGGCCCGCAAGGCCTCGCGGCTGGACCCCATCGAAGCATTGCGCTACGAATAATGGACATATCCACAGAACGGAAACACAAGAATAAACGTATATATGAATAAACACCTGAAGTAGGAGGTTTTGCATGTTCCGACGAATAGCCTATTTAATTGCGATCGCGATTCTTTTGAGTTCCAGCCTGGCCTGGGCACAGGAAAAGAAAGAGGACGTTTTTGCCCTGACCCTGGAGGATGCGATCCTCCGTACCCTGAAAAACAACTACGGCGTGGCCATCCAGGTTTTAACTCCCGAAATCGATAGCCTGGCGGTGAAAAAAGCCAAAGAAAAATATCTGCCCACTTTGGCCATCGGCTACGACAAGCGGGACACCAATGCCGCATCTTTTTCCTGGCTCGACGCCGCTGAGCAGGTGCAAACACAATATTATAGCTATGATGCTCAGGCGACGCAGCTCCTTCCGACCGGCGGCAGATTCGGCGCCTCTCTCGCCAATTACAGGAATTTTACGACCAGCAAATTCCAGACGGTCAACCCACGCTACAGCAGCACCCTGCGCCTTGATTTCCAGCAGCCGCTCCTCAAGGGCTTCGGGGCCAAGATGACCAACTATGATATCCACATCAGCCAGAACAATTATGAGATCTCCCAGAACGACTTGGAGGCCACGGTCGCGGATGTCATCGACTTGGTCACCCAGGCGTACTGGAACCTGGCCTACAGCATCGATAACCTCAAGGTGCGGCAACAGGCCCTGGATCTGGCCCGGGACCTCCTGGCCAAGAACCAGAGGGCGGTGGAGGTCGGAACGCTGGCTCCGATCGAGATCCTGAGCGCCCAGGCCGAGGTGGCGACCCGCGAGGCCGAAATCCTCAGCGCGGAAGCCGAGGTGAAGAATAACGAGGACCGGCTGCGGACGATCATCAACCTTCCCGAGGAGGAGATGAAGTTGGCGCTGCCCATCAAGCCCCTCGACGCGCCGAAGTTCGTCGAGCGGCAGATCGACGTTGACGAGGCCTTGATGACGGCCCTGGAGAACCGGCCGGAGCTCAAGTCCCTCCGGGTCGGCCTGAAGAGCCAGGACTTGACCGTGAGCTATGCCAAGAATCAGCTCTTCCCCGACCTCAGCCTGACGGCTTCTTATTGGAGCCCGGGCATCTCGGGGGATCAGATCATCTACGAGAACAACAATCCCCTCACCGGAAAGATCGTCGGCATAGTTCCCGGAGGGCTCGGGGGAGCCGTGGGCGATGCCCTCGGTTTCAAGTACAGGAACTGGTCCGTGGGACTGACCCTGGACATCCCCTTGAACTCCTTGGTCTCACGGGCCGCCTACACCCAGGCCAAGCTCAACCTGGAGCAGGCCATGCTGCGTTTGAAGAACCAGGAGCAGACGATCTATCTGGAGATCCGGAACGGCGTCAGGAACGTAGAAACGAACTACAAGAGAGTCCAGTCCTACCGGGTGGCCCGGGAGCTGGCGGAGAAAAAACTTCAGGCGGAAGAAGAAAAGCTCAAGGTCGGGTTGAGCACGAACTTCATCGTCCTCACCTACCAGAGAGACCTCAGCAACGCCCGGAGTTCCGAGCTGCGGGCCATTGTCGATTTTATCATCTCCGTGTCCAGCCTGGAGAAGGCCATGGGCACGAATTTGAGGAACCACAATATCACCATCGACCAGATGATGGGCGGCCGTTGATTGGACTTCCCCAAGCGGGACCGTTTTCTATCTCGGCGTCGATGACAACCGGGCCAGGGAAGAGAGCGGAGTTTTTCGCGGCACCGGACGCTTCTATTTCATCAAGTTTTTCTACTGGTGGAGACTTTGAGGCGTACTTGAAATCGCAGTTCTGCAGGGGTCCTTTTCAGCCGCGCCGCCTGTGGGCATCTCAGAGACATGTCTTGCGTCGGTCCTTCGAACATATCTTGATATCATTATTCTGTCTTCTGGCAGTCATCGCCGTCTACCCGGCTTGTGACCGGCCGCCCCGGGGAGTCATCATCCTCTGCGCCGGGGACAGCCTGACGGATTCCGAATACCCGCGTCATCTCCAACGCCTGCTCGCCCGGGAAGGGAGGAGAGCAAAGGTGCTCAACTACGGCCGGAAAGGTCATACCTCGGGCGAGTACCTCCGCTTCCTGAGACAGCAGGGAGCGTCCATGGCCGGGGAGCATCCGGACTTCATCCTCCTCCAGCTGGGCACGAACGACGTCCGGGTGGACGGCGACCAGACGCCCACCGACGCCTTCGGCCGCAACCTGGAAGCGATCATCGGCCTTTTCCGGGAGTTCACCGACCGCCGGGGCGAGCGGGCGCGTGTTCTCCTCGCCACCATCCCCCCCCTTCCCGAGGAATTCTCTCCGCCGTTCGGTCCGGATTCCAGAGACAGGGTGGCGGAGGAGATCAATCCGCTGATCCGCAAGATCGCCGCCGCTGAGCGGCTGCCGGTTGTCGACAATTATTCGCTTTTTCTCCGGTCGCCGGAGTTTCTTCCGGATGTCCATCCGACGAGCAAAGGATACAGGCTCATGGCCCGCAATTGGCTGGAGGCCCTGCATCCACTTCTCTCCGGGTATTGAAGTCCGGCCGGGAAAGTGGTAAAATAATTAACAATCGAATTCTCAAATCAATCCATTCGGTGGAGAATTTCTATGAACCGAAGACTCATCAGACCCAACCTGGCCGAGATCCGGGATAGCCGGGAAAAGGAGCACCGCGACCTGGAGAAGAGAAAGATGCACCCTCCCTATGATACCCACGCCGAGAACTATTATTATCTCAAGCAGATGAACAAGAAGACCAAGATGGCCGTGGCCTTCGTCGACGGCCAGGTCATCGAGGGGTTCATCGAGTGGTACGACCGCAACTGTTTCAAGCTCAACCGGGACGATGCTCCCAACCTGTTGGTCTACAAGGCCAACATCAAGTATCTCTATAAGACGGAAGACATCAAAAAAGAGGCGGATACCAAGAAGAAAAGCCGATGACTCTTCCGAGGATCGGGATCACGCTCGGTGATCCAGGGGGGGTGGGGCCGGAGATCGTCCTCAAGGCCTTCGCCGGGGAGCACAAGCTTCCTCTGGCGGAATACGTTCTTTTCGGTTCCGAGCGCGTCCTCCGGACGGAGGAAAAGTCCGTCGGGATCCACTTCGATTTCGCTCCGGCCGGCGTCCGAAAACCGGTTTCATCCGGGACCCTATCCTTTCACGATCTGCCGGTCTCTCCAAAGACTCTGAAGAAAGGGATGCCCACGGCCGGGAACGGGCGGGCGTCCTTCCGATATTTCCAAGCCGCCGTCGACGAAGCCCGCAGGGGACGGCTTGAGGCTGTTGTCACGGCCCCGATCTCCAAAAAGTCATGGGCGTTGGCCGGCCTTCGCTGGAGAGGTCATACCGAATACCTGAGCCGGCTCTATCCGGAGGCCATCATGGCCTTCTGGTCCGAGACGCTAAAGGTCGCCTTGGTGAGTCATCATCTGCCTCTGAAGGCGGCCTTGCGCAAAGTCGAGAAGGAGAATCTGGGGCGTTTTTTCCGCGGCCTTGACAGAAGTTTGAAGGACGTGTGTCCCGGAAGGTTCGAATTCCTGGTCGCCGGGCTCAATCCCCACGCCGGAGAAGACGGCCTGCTGGGCCGCGAAGAGATCGACGAGGTCACGCCGGCGGTCAAGAAAGCGCGCCGGGAGGGGATCAGGATCAGCGGCCCTTTTCCGCCCGACGTCGTTTTCCGGAAGGCCTTGGGGCAGAGAAACAAGATCGTCATCGCCCTCTATCATGACCAGGGCCTCATCCCTTTCAAGCTGGAAGCGTTCGAGACCGGGGTCAATGTCAGCCTGGGCCTGCCCTTTATCCGCACTTCGCCCGACCACGGCACGGCCTTTGACATCGCCGGCAAGAACGCCGCCTCCCCGCGAAGCCTTGTCGAGGCGATCAAGCTGGCCGTCGCTTTCTCTAAGACTTCTTAGCGGGTGTCCTGACCGCTTGAGCACCCGCCTCACTCTTTACAATTTCATGACAACCCGGCTTCTGAAAATGATACTATAACGAAGTGAATTCTCTTTCTTCCCGCCGGCCAAAGAGAAACCATCAAAGGCAAATCCTTCTTTTTGGAGGTTCTGTTCTTCTGCCGGCCTTGGTCCTTCTTTTTTTCACACTCCGCATGAACCGGCAGGACAACGAATTGAGAATACGACGTGCGGAAGAATCCCGACAGCAGAAGGCCGAAGAAATCGGCCGGCACATGGCGGACAGATTGGAAAAAGCAGTCCAGGACCGTCTGCGAGAATTGTCCGCTGATTCCTCTATCGTCCGTAAAATCCACCTCACACACTCCGATTTGGTCTTTATGGGTCGTATCCAAGATGGGGAGCTCCAAATGCCTTGGGATGGTGCCGGAAAGCAGGTGTTGTCCTCACAGGATGATCGTTCGGGAGAGCTTATTCTTCAGGCCCAACATGCTGAGTTCTCGATAAAAAACCTTCGCCAAGCATTGAGCCTATTGAACCAAGCCCTGTCCTTGGCGGATTCGGCTTCTCAAAAGAGCTTTGTCAGATTGCAGATCGGAAGAATCCTGGTCAAATCCGGCGACGAGGAGGAAGCCCTTCGTCTCTACAAAGAGATCCTTGATCAATCAGGCGATTTGACCGATGAATACGGCATCCCTTTCTCACTTTATGCTGCAGATCGGCTCTCCGGGCTGAGCGGAGACAACGGGCCCATTCTGAGTAGGCTTGAAGGACTCATGAGGGGTAGCGGGTGGCTTCCGCCGGCCGCATTTTATTTCATCCGTGATATCACTGTGCAGCTTGAAGCCAATGCACACGGTTCTCTTCCTTCGGACAAAGTCAATCAACTGAGGCAGTCGGTGGAAAATGAACTCGCGAATCTAGAGAGGATCCCGGCGCTTAAAGCGTTTGTAGCGGGATGGATATCACGTCGGAATTCATCATCACGAGCGAACGAATTATCAACTTGGGAGGCCCATGGAGATGTCCCCTGGCTTGTGGGCGTCCGCGCTGGCTTTGGGGGTGAAGCGCAGTATCTCTTCGCGTTCCACGGACCGGAGGTCCTTCGCTCCGTGATTGAGAAGAGCGGTTTGACCGATACTTTTCCAGGCTCCTGCCTGATTGTCACCGGCCCCGGCGCGGAGGGAATACCTCCCGGGAGTTCCTTTCAGGGATTCCGGCTCCATTTTGAGGAAACCGGGATATCCGCCTGGTCCAGTTCATCGCTTCCGTTCCCCATTCTATACTGGTCGATTCTTATCCTCGTGATCGGATTCACCGGCTTCGGTATGTATCTCCTCTGGCGAGATGTCCGTCGGGAACTGGCGCTCGCGGATATGAAGTCCCATTTTGCCGCAAGTGTTTCCCATGAGCTCAAAACCCCCTTGACGGCCATCCGCATGTTTGCCGAGGCTCTGGCCATGGGCGTGCAAAGTCAGCCTGAGGCGCAGCAGGAGTATCTGCGGACGATCATCAGCGAGAGCGAACGCTTGAGCCGATTGCTGAACAATGTTTTGGATTATTCCAAGATCGAGCAGGGAACGAGGACCTACCGTTTTGAACCCCTATCTCTCGAGGATGTCATACGGGCCGCGGCGAAGGCCATGGTCTTTTCCATCGGTCAGAAGGGATTCAGCTTGCAGATCGAGGCGGATAAAGGCCTTCCCCAAGTCCAAGCGGACAAAGATGCTCTTGAACAGGCGGTCCTCAACCTCCTCGATAACGCCGTAAAATATTCAGGCAAGAACCGAGAACTACGCTTGAGACTTTACCGGAGGGAAAAATCGATCTGCATCGACGTCATCGATTTTGGCATCGGGATCGCTGATGAGAACAAAACTCGTATTTTTGGCAAGTTCTTCAGGGCCCCCGGGTCCGAAAACCAGAGAATTCCGGGCACCGGTTTGGGACTGACGATCGTCTCCCATATCGCCGAAGCCCACGGTGGACGTGTGGAAGTCCTCAGTCGGCCGGGAGAAGGAAGCACCTTTTCTATTATTCTCCCTGTGGAGGAGGAATGAAACGAATATTGATCATCGAGGATGATGTTTCCATACTGAGCGGACTGAAAGATGTGCTGACCTTCAAATCCTATGAAGTCCTTACGGCCGAGGACGGGGAGATGGGATACGCCGCAATTGTAGAAGAGAAGCCCGACCTGATCATCCTGGATATCATGATTCCTAAGATTGACGGATTTACGCTCTGCAGAAAGCTGAGAGCCGAGGGCAATTCCACTCCCGTTTTAATGCTGACCGCCAAAGGAGAGGAGCCGGACAAGATCCGCGGGCTGGATATCGGGGCGGACGACTATGTGACCAAACCCTTCTCTTTGCCGGAGCTCCTGGCCCGGGTGAGAGCCCTCCTCCGGCGGACGCCTGAAAGGGCCCCGAAGGGCCCGCCCGATTCCTTGAAAATCGGGGATGTTTCCCTGAATTTCAAGAAGTATGAGGCCCACAAAGGCGATGTGACAATGAACCTATCACCCAAGGAGTTTGGGATCCTGGAGTATCTCGCCTCGCGTGCGGGCGAGGTCGTGACGCGGGATGAGCTCCTGGACGAGGTCTGGGGGTACGATCTGTTTCCGACCACCCGGACCGTGGATAATCATATCGCCCAGCTGCGGTCCAAGATCGAAAAAAACCCCGCCGATCCCAGATATCTGGTCACCGTGCATGGAATCGGTTATAAACTGGTTTTGGATGAAGAAAAACCTTGACGATCGGGTTTTTACAAAATCCTTACAAAATTCTTACAAGCGCATGACACATTGGGAATTCAAAAGACGTATCTTCGGATTGAAATCCGTCCGAGGAGAAGAAGGATGTCAAACAAGTCAACACTTTTGGCAGTTTTAGGGCTTCTTATCACGGCCGCGGTTTTAGGGGCCTATTCCCAGACCGGCGAGGACCTTTTCCAGAAAGCGCTGCGCCTGGAGAGAAACGAGGGAAAAATGATGGAGGCCATTGAGCTGTATAAGACGATCTTAAAACAGTTCCCGGGAAATCGGGAGCTCGCCGCAGAGGCACAATTCCATATCGGGCTGTGCTATGAACAACTGGGAAACCAAGAGGCGCAAAACGCCTATCAGACGGTCATTCAGGACTACGGAGAACAAAAAGAGGTCGTGGCCAAGGCCAAGGGCCGGCTTTCGAAATTGAAACGGCCAGATGAAAAACTCGAAGAGCCGGAGGGAATCAGAATCAGACAAGTCTGGAAAAAACCTTTAACCGATTTTTTGGGGTCGGTATCTCCCGATGGACGCTTTCTCGCTTGTGTCCATTGGGGAGAAGGAGACTTAGCCATCCATGACTTGATCAGCGGGGAAGACAAGATCCTGACCCATGAAGCGGACCTCGGCCTGGCAAAGGGTTTTGCCATGACCCCTCTGTTTTCTAAGAACGGCAGGCAAATCGCCTACTCCTGGTGGCATCCCAACCATACCTATGACCTGCTTCTCGTTGATGTGGATAATCCCTCGCCCCGTAAGCTCTACCGCCGCGAAGGCGAGCATGTATATCCTGCAGCATGGCTTTCTGATGAAGAGCTTATTATTGCCAGACACAACTATGCGACACAAGTGGCTCTGTGCTGCTCCCTCCGGATTTCGGATGGGACAATACGCGAGCTGAAGACATTCGAGCTCACAAAATGGCCCCGGCTATCCTGTTCTCCGGACGAAAAATATATCGCTTATGATTTTGCCGATGAAACCGACGGTGGGAAATTTGACATCAATTTAATGACTATGGAGGGGGCTAGTGAAATTTCCCTGGTTAAACATCCGGCTAACGACAGGGTGCTCGGCTGGGTCCCCGGAAGAAAAGAATTCCTGTTCATAAGTGACCGTTCAGGGACATGGGATCTATGGGCAATACCTGTTGACGGCGGGAAGCCATCCGGACCGGAAAAGCGAATATATACAGATATCGGCGAAGTTGATCCGGTGGGTTTTGCCCAAAACGGGGACTGCTTTATCGGCTTTAACAAGCGCAATTTCAATGCTTATCTTGCACCATTCAATGCTGAGACGGGCCAGCTGGATGAGAAATCGGGCAAAACCTTGTTGGGTTCGAAGATCTGGATAGAATGGTCTCCCGATGGGCAATATCTATCCTATATTGAGGAGGAATCCGGAGCGGATAACCCCCACCGGCTACTCATTATTCAGGACCTGAAAACCGCCGAAGAAAGAAAATTGGCGGAGAACCTGAACGCCGCGTCGGCCTGCTGGTCTCCGGACGGCAATTCGATCTCGGTTGTCGGCTATGAAAAAAGCAATCGCACAAAAAGCGCAGGCATCTACACTGTTGATGTAAAAACAGACCAAACAACCCAAATTGTGAATTTATTGGACTATAAAGGAAAAATTAATCCGCCAGGCGATGATGCCTTTCCTCTCTCCGATGTTCAGTGGTCTTCGGATGGGAAGAGTATCTTCTTTCTGTTTTTTACGGACCGGCTTGTCAAGCGTGATCTGGCAACTGGGGAGGATACCGTCCTTTACAAGAACTCCCGGTTTGAGAGGAGCGTCATGAAACTGTCCCCTGACGGCAAAAACCTGCTTTTCGGAGTGCAGAATTTAGAGGAAAAGAAAAGCCGTCTCTACACAATCCCTGTAGAGGGTGGGCCGGAAAAAGAATTGTGTCCTCCTCGGGAAGCGTTTGGTTTGGGGACAGCCATCTGGTCTCCCGATGGGAAATATGTATATTTTACCGAAAGAAAAGATGGGACCAGTTTATGGCGCATCCCCGCGGAGGGGGGCGTTCCCCAGAAGGTCTGGCACTCAAAAAACAGAGCTGATGTCTTCGGCATTCATCCTGATGGAAAGCAAATCGCGCTTGCCGTCCGTGAAATGGCAATGGAAATCAGGGTGATTGAGAACCTGGTTCAAGAGCTTGAAAAAATCTATAAAATATCTGAATGATTTCTTTTTGCAGCCCGCGGTTGTCGATGTTGACGACAAGAAAGCCGAACTGAGCCAAGGCCTGCTGGTAGCCGTCCCCGGATTTGAAGACGAAGTGCTCGGGA
>DATKXS010000153.1:0-3383 GCA_035528895.1 Candidatus Desulfaltia sp. | reverse complement strand
TCTGACCCTCCCCGATGTCTCCGGCCTCAGGACAAAGAACCCGTCTTCAACGGCCTTCATGAAGTCTCGCCAGGAAGAAGCCCGCAGGAAAGGCCGGACCATCGTCATCCGAACGGAATGGGTGGATTTCGTGAAGATCCCGGCGCTCCTCAAGGAGGCCGTCCGGATCACGGAAGACGCCTCTTTCTATTGGCACAAGGGGATCGACTTCGAGGAGATCAAGGAATCCCTCAAGCGCGATCTCCGCGAGAAACGGTTCGCCCGGGGCGGGAGCACCATCACCCAGCAGCTCGCCAAGAACCTTTTTCTGTCCCCGAGAAAGAATCCCCTACGCAAAGTCCGGGAATATTTCATCGCTCGACGCTTGGAAAAAGCGCTGAGCAAGGAGCGGATCTTCACCCTCTACCTCAATCTCATCGAGCTCGGCTCGGGGATTTTCGGAGTCCAAGCCGCCTCTCGCCATTATTTCGGCAGGGATGTTTTTGAGCTTTCCCTGGAGGAGATCGTACGCCTGACGGCTGTCATCCCACGCCCCGTCACGACCGACCCGCGTGAATCCAAGCGGTGGCTCAACTGGCGGTGCCGCATGATCCTGGAAAAGCTCAGGTTCTATAAGAAAATCCGCGAGGACGAGTATCAATCCCTGGTCGGAAAATTCCAGTAACCCCATATGCTCTTCGGGCTCCGCTATTCAGGGCGATTGACATCGCCGCGCGTCGAAAAGAAAGCACAGAAACGGATGCTCGAGAAGAAGGGACCAGGAATCGCCTAGAATCCCTTGAGCTTATCCGCCGGGACGAGGCCGTCGGTTGTCCAGCCGAAGTGAGCGTAATAGGCGTCGAGAATCTGGCGATAATATTCGGGATCGACGGCCCGTCCCTTATGCCCCCCGGCCGTGAGGGGGACGGTCAACTTGGGCGGGATGTAAGCGTCATAGGCCCGGTCACGGCCCTGGATGTTGTTGAAGCGGCGCTCGAGGTTCCAGATCCTCTCGCCGCAGGCATTCAAGGCCTCGGGCGTGTACTCAATTCCCGAAAGTGCCTTGTAAAGACCGAGAAAGAGGTCCGAAGTGATGGATTCGGGGAAGAAATCACACAATCCCAGGGAATCGACCAGCGCCTTGCCGACTTGCCCCGAAGCGACGTAGAGGGCGAGTTTCTCCGCGCCCTCCAGCCCGCCCTCCTCGGCCTGGATCGTCCAGGCATAGGTGTGGTCGCCCCGGCCGCGGTTGGATGTTCCGTAGGCCGTGAACATCCCGGGAAACACTTTCGGCTCGATGCCCGCATAGCCGAGCCCTCCGTAGGCCGTGACAACACAGCGGGCGATGGCCTCGAGGTCGGCAGCCGTCGCGCCGGCCCCGATTGCGGCGATGACGGCGTCGGAGTGGCGGGAAAAAAGCTGGCCTGTGTCGCCTCTCAGGTAGGCGATGTCTTCCAGGAACCGGATCATGCCCGGAGCGTCGCCGAATTTCGGCGCGCCGGCATATTTTTTTAGGAGTCCTTTCTCTTCGAGGTCCATGGCCCCGGATGTCACCCCCCCGAAAGTCATCGTGTCCACGCCCAGTTCATTGCAGAGGCGGTTGAGGTGGAAGATGGCTTCGCTGTCGGTGATACAACAGTTGATCCAGAGGGCGATCGTTTCGAACTCGGGCCGGACTCCTTCGCCCGCGTACGGACCCGATTCCACCTTGGCCGAGCGTGTGCACATGACGTGCCGGCAACGGTTGCAGACCTTGGGCTTTCCGGCGATCGCCAGGAAGGCGTCGGTGCCGACCCTGGCATAGTCGGCCGGGTCGAACCAGCCTTCATCGAAGTTGTGCCAGGGAAGGTAGCCGCCCTTCTTACCCAGGTAGCGTCCGTTGAAGGCCCGGTCGAGCCACCAGGTCGTCCCGGTGGAAGGCCGGAAAGAGGCCGTCCATTCCGGGTCGCCGACATGTGCGTTGATCAGCTCATCGAGTTCCTTGCTCAGCCTCTTGAAACCGTCAGCATCGGCATAGGTTGTCTGGCGCTGTCCCAGTGTGGTGACAGCGACCAGGTTCTTCGAGCCCATAACCGCGCCCGCCCCTCCTCGCCCGAAATTGCGATGCCGGTCGCCGGTCAGGCAGGCGAAAGCCACACCGTTCCAGCCTGCCGGGCCCAGGCACATCGTCGAGGAACGGGGATATTTCGCCGTCAGAAAGTCGGTGATGGCCGAGGCCGGGCGGGCTGCCTTGCGACCGTCCACAGTTTCGAAGAGGTCGTCCTCGGCCTCGAGAATCTGGACGGTGTCCTCCGTCACGAAGATCCGAACGGGGCGGTCGGCCCGGCCGTCAATGATCAACTGGTCGATTCCGGCCCTCTTCAGCATATTGGGGAAGAGGCCGCCGGCACTCGAATGAGTCAGGAGACCGTAAAGGGGTTTGTGTCCCGGAACCCAGGAGGCCGGTTCAGGCGAGCGCGTCATGGGGCTGACAAAGGAGCAGGAGCCGCGGCCGGCCGTGGGGATGAACGTGTCGTTGGGGGCGGCTGTGCCGAGGATAAGCCTGTTCTCAGGGGAGAGCGGGTTCCGGAGGGGCCCGATCGGCCTGAGGTGGTCGCAGATCAGCCGGGCTTGGACGCCGCGGCCGCCTACAAAATCGCGGCAAATAGTCCGGTCTGCAGGCACAACTCGCACGTTGCGGCTGGTCAGGTCGACGAAGGCCCAGCGGCCCATATACCCGGAAAATCCGTTGTTCGACGAGGCCATAATATCTCCTTGGCCAGAGCCTTTAGTTGCAGTCCGGGTCGACCGGATTCTTGTACCCGGGGATCATCATCCAGCGGGCGCCCTCCCTAGCATTTTCCCCAGACATGCCGGGGGTGCTTCTTTTCATATTCCTTGGCGGATTTCTTGGTGATCTGGTGCCAGGCGACGCCTTTCTTGGCGCCGACGATCCCGGCCAGGGCGCAACGGCAGAGCGTCGGGTCGACCTTCTTCCTCAGCTCATCGAAGACCTTATAAGGGTCCCGTTTGAGGAACTCCTTCTTGGAGGTGATCCCGATTTGGCCGAGCTTCGCGGCCGTGGTCGGGCCGATGTTGGGAAGCGATCTCAATGAATCGTCGGTTTTCGGAAGTCTGGTTTTTATTGACTTTGGCATTTCCTTGATCTCGCCGGCCTTTTATTATTATAAACGCAACAATTTGTTATGCGTTGTCATTGCGAGCGACCTTCGGGAGCGAAGCAATCTCTATCTGTTCAGCGGAGATTGCTTCGTCACTTCGTTTCTCGCATGTATGAAAGCGCTGCCGTTGTCAAGAGATTAAATGGGTGATTTCTTCATGTCTTTGTCTTCCTCCTTCCGGATAGCCATTTCGTCTTTAAGGCTCAAGTCCCGTTTCGCCGGATGCATGTATACGCCGTCACT
>DATKXS010000152.1:0-21876 GCA_035528895.1 Candidatus Desulfaltia sp. | reverse complement strand
AAGAAGGCGCGATTCATCCCAATCAATTCTGCTCTCTTGGCCGAACTAGAAAAGTTGAGGACCGCCAAACTCGACGCGAAGGTCGTCTTCCCGATTAATCGCTGGATTGTGCGGAGGGCGTTTGAAGGCGCCTTGCGACGGGCAAAGATCGAGGGTTTTACTTTTCATGATTTGAGGAGGACCTTCGGGACCAGGCTTCTTGAGCGCGGCGTTGATATCGTGACAATTAAAAAGTTTTATGGCCACTCAAGCGTTATTACCACCGAGCGATATCTTCATCCGCGCGACTTTTTTAGTGAGAAAGCGGTGGAGTTGCTGGTCGAAGAAACCATCGAAACGGATGAAAATCGTGACCATAGCGTGACCACAGAGAAAGAGAAACCCGTCGAGGTTCCCGGAAATCGTTCAAATTCAGTAAGTTAAAGACGTGGTCAATAAAGTGCGCGCTGTTCATCATGACCAGCGACTGAACCGGGGCCGTTCCCCCGGGTGCCTCCCCTCAGGCGGCTTCGTCGATCAGTCGGATCTCTTTGAAGCGGGCCAAAAAGCCCAGCTCCTTGGTGATATCCCCGTAAACCGTCTGGCGGTGGAGCCCGGCCGTCCAGTTCTGCCAGAGCCGGTTGATATCGCCGTCGACGCGGACGTCGATCTTGGTGCGGCAGCCGCGGTCGTCCTCCAGCCCGACAGGAGCCTCGATGATCGTTCCGGTGAAATAGCGGATCGTGTCCATGCCGATGAGGATGGCCTGGGTGACCTTCTGGCCGACGCGCATCTCGACCTGGGGAACCACACCCTCCTGCCTTTCCATGACCGTCCGGATCTTGTAGGGTGCGGCCGGCCCGGCCGGTCCGTCCATTTTGGGCGTCCCTAGGCAGTGGGCGAGGATGATACTGCCCTTGGACTCGTCGACCGTCGGGTCGCTGACAAAGCCCGGCCGCCCGACCAATCCCTGGAAGATGATGTGGGTCATGGCGGAGCTGAGGTCGGACTCGCAGATTCCCCCGAGCCCCATGTCGTTGAGACGGGCAAAACCGAGGCAGGGATAGGCGGGAAGCTTGATCGTCCTGTCCCACATCGACCCGTAGCAGTCCACGGTCATCACCGTGGCGTTCTCCTCGTCCAGGAGGTTCTCGAAGGCCAGGGCCAGCTTGGCGGACTTAAAGATATCCCCGGCCGAAGGCTCAACGACCTGGACAGCCCCGCAGGTCCAGCGTTCGGCCTCGGCTTTGGCGTCCTTGTCGTCGATGCCGTTGTAGTTGGCGACCATCCGGTCGAGGCCGACCTGTTTGATCTCGGTCCCGAACGTGCTCTTGACCTGGCCCGCGTATTCGGAGAAATCGTTGGTCGTCAGGTTCACGACCTTGGCTTCACGGAGGTGATGGATGGCCCGGAACGGCCTGACGGCCATGGCCAGCTGGCCCGTATCGCTCGTCAGGATGCAATCCATCCTGGCGCCAAGTGGCTGCCGGCGGAGCTCGCCGAAGTGCACCCATTCATGTCCGGAATAGGGACGGGCGAAGACGATCGTCGGCTGGCCGGCCTCCAGGATGTTCTTCAGGATGTCACCGATGTCGATGCTGAGATGAATGGCCAGGATCCCGTCGACGCCGGACAACCTTTCCCGGAGGGCGGCCGCCTGGGCCGGCGAGGTCACGAGCTCGTCCACAACGAAATCGATGTCGGCGAACTCCCCCTTCATCCGGGCAAATTCCGCCCGGTAGAAGGCGATCTCTTGCTTTAGGTCGAGGGTCGGCTTGGGCCAGTGGCTTTCCGGGATGCCCATGTAGAGGCGGGCAACCTTGACCTTCGTCCTCCGGCATCCCGGGCTGATGAGCCGCGAAGATTGAGGCCGGCCGGAGAACGGCCAGAGCCGCGGCCCGGCCAGGCAGACGGCGCCTCCGGCCGCCGCGAGCTGGATGAACTGTCTTCGGTTCAGGCTCTTTTTCATGGGCACCTCGTTCTTCCTGTTCTCTCCGTTATGAACTGATGGGGTCTATTATCTTCGGGCTCCCGGGAGAAAGCAACGGTCATTTTTTCTCCGCTTCCGGGGGCTCTTTCCTGCCGGAAAGCTCCTTCATCAGGTCGATCTGGATCTCCTGGATCTCCAGCATGGTCTGCCATTCTTTCCTCAGGAAATGATCCAGCTTCTGGTGCAGAAAGCGGACCTCGAGCTCGGCTTTCAAGTTCACCCGGTAATCATATTCCGACCGGAGCCGGTCCTTGGCATCCTGACGGTTCTGGCTCATCAAGATGACAGGCGCCTGGATGGCCGCCAGACAGGAGAGGACAAGGTTGAGGAGGATGAAAGGGAAGGGATCGAAAGGCTTGTGCATCAGAAGGCCGGCATTGAGGACGATCCAGAGAAAGAGGACGCCGATGAAACCCAGGATGAATCTCCAGCTTCCTCCGTAGGCGGCCAGCCGGTCCGACATGCGCCCCCCTACGGTTATGCGTCCTTCGTACTCTGTATTGATGTTCTTGGAAACCGTCTCTTGTTCCTGGATGCTCCGGACGACCTCTTCCTCGAGCGCCGTCAGCTCGCCCTTCTCCTCTTCCAGGGCGAGCTTGATGAATTCCATGCGGTAGGTGTTGAGGTCGGAGGAGCAGATCCAGCCGTCCCTGGAGACCTGGGGATGATCGTGCTGGATCATCCTGAAAATAGGCTCGTGGACGATGGCCAGGGGAAAAACCTCGCCGCTCGCCTTGGGCTGCTTGCAGATTTCGCAGATGACGGGCTTTTCTCGATACTCAGGCATGTCCCTTTCTCCTTTCAACTGAGATGAGAACAAACGGGAAAAATTGGATAAACCAATCCACCTTCACAGAAAGCGACTTCCTCGGAGTTGACTATAGTCGAAAAACGGCCGGAAGAAAAGCCCGTCTATTGAAGCCCGGCCAGGGCCTTGGCAGCCTCGCTGTAGTTGGGCCTTATGACCAACGCTTTCTTATAGGCGGCCTTGGCTTTTTCAAGATCACCCTTCTTCCGGTAGGCTTCGCCGAGGTTGAAATAGGCCTCGGGTAATGGATCTTTGGCGACGGCCGCCTCGAAATCCTCGATGGCCCCGTCGAGATCGCCCCCGAAACCGGGTGGCGCCATCAGCCGCACCATGCCCCGGCCGAAATGCCCATCGGCGTTACCGGGGTCGAGCTTCAGCGCCGTTTCATATTCCTGCATGGCGCCCATTCCGTACTTCATCATGTCGGCGGGATTGCCCTGCGCCAGGCTCCCCATGGCATGCCCCTTCCAGGCATGAAGGTCGGCGTTGTCCGGATCCTTGGCCAGGAGGGCATCCGCCATCGCCAGGGCCTCGTGATACTTTTTTTCGGAGAACGATTTCTTGAGCTTCTCGAGCGAAGCGTCTTTGGGGATCTCTGCGGGTTGGCCCGATGCTTTGCCCGCCGCGGCCGGCGGTTTGGAGGCGAAGGGCGACTTGTCGCCCATGATCTGGGGAAGCATCTTCAGCAGAACTGGCAGCAACTCCTGCAGGAGGGACGGCTTCTTCTCTTCCTCCGGGAAGAGTTCCACCCGGACGTCCTCCCCTTCGATGATCAATATGCCCAGGGGTATAGTCTTGCCTCCCATGCCCCCGCCGTAGGCCATCATGGCCCCGCCGCCCCCTAGGCCGAAATGGATCTTAGCAAAGGGGACGACATATGTCTCTCCGACCCGGACAGGCTCGCCCACCATGGCGGCAACCTTGAGGTTCGAGATCAGCTTGTCGAATTCCGCCAGGGGTCGTTCGAGAGGGACCTGGGCTTCCAGAAGTCCCGCCAGCAGAACGAACACTCCCAGCCCAATGATCGAATATCTTTTGAGGTTCATGTCCGGCTCCTTATTTCTTGGGAATCTTGCCGACGCTGACGAACTTCGTCCCCGCCTTGCTCACCACGACGAACCCCAGCGGCCGGGCTTCGCCGCTCATGTAGAACCCTTTGCCGCCCATCTCCGGAGCCTGGGGAGCGCCGCCTCCGCCTCCGCCGAACCCGATGTCGATCATCATGATCGGGATGAGGGTGACCTTCCCGACCTTGATCGGCTCACCGACCACGGTTTTTATCTGCAGGCTGTTGTTCAGCCGGTGGGCCATTTCCTCGGCGAGCTGGTCCATGGGAAGGGGAGCCTTGGCCTGAGGCGGCAGCTTCTTTGCGGATTGAGCGTGGCCTTGGGCCAGGACACAGAAGAACAATCCCATGACGAAAAATGTGAGAATCTTGTTTTTCAACGAAGCACCTCCTTTTTTTATGTGTGAAAAGCGTTGGATCATGGCTTCTTAATCCTAACGCTTGTCCTTGTTCACATTATACTACGAATTCTGGAAAGACAAGGTTCACCCTCTTTCCGAAGGCGAGTTTACAGTCCGGCCAACCTCGGCCGGGAAAAAATCGTATATAATAGTGGTCTTTCTGGGAATTCCATGGGTTTTAAAAGTTCGCCTTCCTCCTCCTGAAATGGGAAAGGGCTGGGGAGAGGATGCACCCTAATAATGATGGAGGGCAGGGATGAAAAAGACAAATCGGCATGGTCATACTCGTTGGCTGGCCCTGGTTATTATAACGGCTCTCGTGATTACGCTGGGGGCAACTCGGCCCGTTGCCGACTCGACCGAAGCGGGACGGCGCGTCGAGGAAGCCATCCGTGTTTTCCAGGAGATCGCTGATTTGACGGAGGAAGAGATTCCCGAATCGATCCTGCGGAAGGCCCACGGCATCGCCATCATCCCGGGGGTCGTCAAGGCAGCTTATGGCATCGGCGGCGAATACGGCCGGGGTGTTCTTCTCGTCCGGGACAAAGGCGTCTGGAGCAACCCATCGTTTGTCATTCTCGCCGGAGGGAGCCTGGGCTGGCAGATCGGCATCCAAAAATCGGACCTGGTCCTGGTGTTCAAAACGCGGCAAAGTATCGATGACATCGCCGAGGGCAAGATCACCCTGGGCGCGGACGCCAGTGTCGCCGCCGGCCCGGTCGGCCGCGGCGCCCAAGCCTCGACCGACCTTGATATGAAGGCCGAGATCTATGCTTATTCCAAGTCCAAGGGGCTTTTCGTCGGGATCTCTCTCAAGGGGGCGGCCATCCAGATCGACGGCCAAGCCAACCGGGATTATTATGAAAATCCGGATATCAGCGCCCGCGAAATTTTCTCGAACCCGGATCTCCGGGCCCCGCAATCCGCGGAAAGACTGCGGCAGCTCCTTGGCAAGTTCATCCGCCGCGAGATCAGCCTCTGAACTGACGCCTGCCCGAAATCACCGTCTTTCTTCTAAAACCTTTGAGACCGGCCATTCTCTTTTTGGCTGAACGCCTACTCTCCCTTAGCTTCCATCGGCGTTATGACCATAAGGACGGTCTCAAGAAGAGGCTTGACGGCGTCCGCGGTCCTGCCGGCTTTAACCTGAGAAAGGGCGAGGCTTATCTGTTTACGGCCGTATTCGACGGCTTCTTGGATACTCGAGATCTCCGCGGGCATCTGGAACAGCTTCCCCGAGTTGAGGAGCGCGTAGGCCTTTCTCAATTTGTCGCCGCCTTGCTGGTCAAGGATGGATCCCCGGCGAAACATCTCCAGCGCCTCGCGGATCTCATTCTGGAATGTGGCTGGGAATCCGCCTCCGGCAGCGGCGATGTCGATCGATTCGACAAGCAGCAGGAACCCCTGGTCCTTGTCCTCCGATTTCTCTGAGTCCAGCAGCAGCGAAGACGCCTTCTGGATCTTTTCCTCCAGGCTGTCGGACCCGATCAGCGTTCCCGCTTGTCCGAACGCTATGAGCAGCAGCGAGAGAACCGTCAGGATAAGAACTTGTCTTTTCATTTTGACCTCCTTGGTCGTATTTCGTTTCATGCCATTAACCGCCGCCGGGGATCAGAATGTTGACAGGGACATAAAAAAATTATCTTTGTTGTAAACGATCTGGTCTTGTAATACGGTTATTTCCATGGACGGCTTGGCATGGAGGAAATCTGGGTCGAATCGGCGCTTTCTTCTCCGGCACGGGGTATCCTCCTCCTGGGAATGGATGGGATGAAGGAAAGGCTCGGCTACGAGGAGCTGATCGCTCCGGTCCGGGAGCGGATGATGCGGATCATCTGGCGCATCGTCCGCCATCCGGATGAAGCGGAAGACACCATGCAGGAAGTCCTGACACTTGTCTGGAAGAAGTTGGACCGGATCTCCCGTCATCCTCATCCCCAGGCTTTGGTTCTGAGGATGTGCGTTAACGCGTCCGTCGATACGCTGAGAAAGCAGCGCCGGAGGGGGCGCTTCGTCGGCTCCGAAGTCATCGGTCGCCTGCCGGATGCAGCGGCCGGGAGCGAGCGCCATCAGGCCGAGACAGAGGGGATGGTCAAAAGAGCGATCGGCCGCCTCCCCAGGAAACAGGCCGTGGCCGTGGTGATGCGGATCCTGGAAGGATATTCTTACAAGGAGATCGCCGGGGCGCTGGGCTGCCGGGAGACGACGGCCCGGACCCACGTCTTGCGCGGCCGGGCCAAGCTCAGCCATTGGCTGTCTCACCTCCGGCCTTCTTTGTCAAAGGAGAATGTGCCATGAGAAGCGATGAACAGAAACCTTTCGATATCGATGGACTGCTGGAGCAGGCCTTTCCGGATGACCTCCCTGCGGAGGCCGAGGAAAGAATGGCGGGACGGTTAAGCCGTTCCCGGCAGGAATGGCAGATGACCGAGAAAGGGACAATCGCCCGATCTCCATCCCCCCGCCGTTGGTCCTTGACCTTGGCCAGGATCTCCCTGGTCGCGGTCTCAGCCGTTGTCGTCATTCTTGGTCTCTCTCTTCGCCCCTCCGGCCCTCCAACCGGCCTGGCTTCCTCCCTGGCCGCTCTCCAGAAAGCAGCCTCCGTTTCCGGACAGGTCGGAAGCGACCGGGCGCTGGAGTGCACCGTTCGCCTCGAGAGGGAGGAAGCTTCTTCCTGGTTCGTCATCGAGTGGATCAATCCCGAGGAGACAAGGGTCCGGGTCATCCTGTCAGGAAAAGAGACCCTCCACACGATCCGTCTCCGGAAAGTGGACAGGTCCCTCCTCGAACTCGTCGCCCGGATCGGCGGGAAGGAAACCGGGGACCAGCCTCCGCTGGCTGCCGAACTCCTTCCCGTGGAGGACCTGCTGACCTCCTCCCGGTTTCGCCGGCTTCTTGAAGGAAGTTGGCGACCCGCGGGGATCGAGCGGTTGGATGGCTGCGATTGGGAATCCTTCGCCATCTCGAAAACTCCCGGCGCTGCCCCATCCAGGGTGACCGTGGATACCTGCACCTTCCTGCCCGTGAGACTGGAGAAAGAGCTCGGCCCGGGCGGGATGCTCGAAGCGGTTTTTCGCTGGGCTCCCCGGAGCGGACCCGGCGCGATTTCAGGAACGATTCCATCATGAGAAAAGGAGAGTATGGCCATGACACCTCCCGCTTTTAAAAAATCCGCCTGGGTCATCGGACGAGCCCTGATCGTCGTCTTCCTCCTGGCAGGGGTCGTCCTCTCGGGAAGGTTCGCCCATTTTTGGGATGGCGCCGGTTTCGCCTTCGTCCTCGGCGGCGGCGTCGCCCTGTTCCTCATGGGCTTCTCGGTCTCCCATCTCGGGGCCGCCGCGCGTTATGCCGCCGGCCGGCCTCTCCGGGAAGAAGACGCGGCCGTTCTGCCTTACCTGTGGGAAGCGCTCGGACGCAATTTCTGGATCGTCGGCGTCCTCGGAGCCATGGCCAACTTCGTCCTCACCTTGGCCCGGACATCGGAAGGGATCCAGCAGGTCGCTTTTCTCCTGGCCGCCTCTTTCCGTCCCGCCCTTTACGGGTTGTTCCTCGCCGTCGTTTGTGCTGTTCCCGCTCTGAAGTCGAGAGAAGATTTGTCCCTGCGGGAGAAAAGCTCGCCGATATCCGTCAGGGGAGGCGAGCGTCAGCCTTGGATCTTTGAGAATATCGCCGGCTATGTCTTGATGGTCGCCATCCTGGGCTGGACGGTCATTCTGCCCTCCGCCCGGGGTTTTCTCCAGGAACAACGTCTCATGGGCTTCTTTTTCGACCGGTCGGCGCTCCTGGTCGTCGCCGGAGGAACCGTGGTCATTGCCTTGTTCCTGGGAAGGGCTTCGCTGGGAACATCCCTAACCTCCGGCCTGGCCGTCACCGGCTTGCTCGGTTCTCTGATGGGGCTTATGCAAACGCTCTTTGCCTTCACCCATAGGAGCATTCAGGATGTCGCCTCCGCCCTCGCCTTTGTCATATCCTCTTGCTTCGTGGCCCTGCTCGGGATGATCCTGGCCGGAATTCCCCTGGCCGATCATGAGGCCCGGGCCTCAAGCCGGCCCGGTGGGCTCGCCTTCAACCGTCTGGCCTGGTATATCTTCCCTTTACTGGCCTTGCTTTTCCTGGTGTTGACGCTGATCGCCGTGGTCACGCCGATCAAAATATGATTCAGGGGGCCCTCGGCCGGACGCAGAATCCGGTCCGAAGGGATAGGAGGCTCTCTCGCCTTATTGCGGGGGGATGCGGAATTCCTGGATACGGCTGTTGTCCAACTCCAGGACGAAGACGCTTCCCTTTTCGTTGAAGGCCACACCCACGGGTCCCGTCATCCGGCCGTCGGCCGTTCCCGCCGACCCCCAGGCGGTGATGAACCTGCCGTCGGGGCCGAATTTCTGGATCCGGTTGTTCCCCGTATCAGCAATGAAGATGTAGCCTTGGGAGTCCACGGCCAGCCCCAGCGGTCTGTTCAGCTCTCCCTCGGCCGTCCCTGGTTTTCCCCACACCGCGATGACTTCTCCTTCGGGGGAGAACTTCTGGATGTGGACGCGGTCGACGACGATGATCTCGTTCTGCTCGTTGACGGCCACACCCGTCGGGAAGAGAAACTCACCCCGTCCCGTGCCCTGCTTCTCCCAGGCCGTTTTGACGACGCCGCCGGTCGAGTACTTGACGATGCGATTGTTCCCGGAATCGGCCACGTAGATGTCTTTGCTGCGGTCGACGGCGATGCCCAGGGGGATCATGAATTCGTCGGGCTTGCTGCCTTCCTTGCCCCACTTGGCGACGAACTTTCCCGCGGTGGAAAATTTCATGACACAGCCGGCCTTCGCGTCGGTGACGTAGAAAAAGCCCTGGCCGTCGAAGGCCATCCCGGAAGGTTCTTTCAAGGATTTGAATTCGCGCCCGGCGTCACCCCAGCCGCCTTCAAAACGGCCCTGCGGATCGAACTTCTTTATCTTGAAATCGCTCTCGTCGGTCACGTAAAGATTGCCCTTTCCGTCGAAGGCGATCGCCCTGGGCGCCTTGAAGATCTTGGTTTCCGGCCCGCCCAGCTTCTGCCCGAAGACATAATCCTTGACGGTCAGGACCGCGCTGACGGCCAGCGGGCCGGGCCCTTCCAGGACATCGATGCTCTCCTCGTGCTCCGCCCAGCGGGGTTTCCTCAGCTTGAGGACATGACCGCCGTAGGGAACGTAGGGCAGTTCGCAATCGGTGGCCTTCCCGGTATCCTGGCCGTCCAGGAAGACCTGGGCGCCGGAAGGCGTGGAACTCACGACGAGCGTCCGGCCGATGCTCTGGAGGACGATGTCTTTCCTGGAAGTAGGCTGAGATAGGAAGATCTCCTCTTTGTAGGGTTTATAGCCCTCCTTGACGACTTCGAGAGTGAACTTGGGCATCGGCGTCCTGTATATCTCGGGGGAGAGGCCGATCTCCTTTCCATCGACGAGGATGGTGGCCTCTTTAGGCTCGGTGGCGATCTCCAGGGAGTAGTCGACGAGGAGGCCCCGGTATTGCTTCTCGGCCTGCTCGATGAAGCTGCTGACCAGGGGGTCATAGATGTTGCGTGTGGCCTCCTTGGCGTGGGCGTAGTCCACCTCGAACATGTTCCGGAATTCCAGCAGGGCGCCGTAGCGATCGCCCTTCTTGGCGGCGGCCAATCCGAGCCAGAGATAGATCTCGCAGGCGATCTGCTTCTGCCGGCCGCGGTCGTCGATCGTGAACGCCTTGGCCAGGAGCGGGCGCAGCTCGGCGCTGGCCTTGTCGAACTCGGTCTCCTGACGGATCAGGTTCTTGTTTTCCACTATCTTGAGCTCGATCTCGGCAACGATCTCTCCCTGGGATTTCGTCAGGCCGCCGCCGGAGAGCGCGGCCGCCGGCGACTCTTCATCGCTCGTCTCTTCGACCAGCAGTTCATGGATGTACCCGCTGACCGTCGTCCCGCCTTTCGTCGTCGCCACCTTGTACCATTCTCCCTGTCTCGACTCGGCCTCGAGCACCGTGCCGAGCGGCGCGTTGGCCAGGGTTTGGCCGCCGATCTCGGGGGTCGCCTTGATGCTGGCGTTGTCGACGATGACCTTTACTCTGACGGTCGCTGCGGCGGCGAAAGCGAGGGCAGGGATGAGGAGGCAAAAGAGGAAGACCGCCCGGCTCTTCAGCCGTCTCGTCGCTTCCATCGTCAGCTCCTTCTTGCCCGGGAATCTCAACGGATGGCGCTGATCTTCCAGTTTCTTCCCTGTCTCCTCAACTGCCAGGTCTTCCGGCCTTCGAAGACCATCTTGCGCTGTCCGGTCTTCTTGTAAACGGCCGTGAGCAGTTGCGAGAAGGAGACCGTGGCGCTCGAGCGGCTGGAGAAGTTGATCGAGACCTTGGAGATGATGGACTTGATGCCGTCGTAGCCGTTGAAGAACATCTTGTACTCGGCTTGTTGCGATTCGGCCAGGGCAGGCGAGTCCATGTGGCTGAGCACGGTGAGCAGGTCCTTGTTCTCCTCGGCCACCCTGTGGCGCTCGATCAGGGCGTTGATGTCCGGCTTGGCCAGGGCCGAGTCGGCCTGGAAGATATATTTCTGCGCGTCCTTGTTGTCCTTGTCGATCTTCAGGACCTTCTCCATGTCCGCGATGCACTGGGCGTAATTGCCGCTGTTGTAGCCGGCGATCCCGGACTGGAGGAGAGGAGCGACCTGAGCCCCCACGATCTCGGCCTTGGCCTTGTTCAGATAGTCCCTGGCGAGAGCGTTTTCTCCGTCCTGTCCGAGGATCTCCTCAGCCAGGCGGACGGTCTCAGAATAGTTCCGGCTGTCGAAATTCTCGCGGAGGCTGATCAGCATTTCGTCGCCCGGGCCGACCGGGGAAACAGGCGTCCCTCCGGGTGGTGCCGCCGAACGGCTGGCCGGACTCAAACCTTCTTTCTTGATCGTCTCCAGATTCTTGGCGAGGCCGGATTTTTTTTCCGAGCTCCCTGAGAGAAGCAGGAACATCCCTCCGCCGACGATGACGATCAAAGCCAGGGCGCCGGCCAGGGCAAAGGCCAGCTTTCTTTTCTTCGGCCGGCCGGCCTCGGCGTCCTTGAAATCGTAGGCTAGGGTCGCTTCGGCCATCCGGCCGGGATCTTCCAGGTCGGCGATGAGATCCCGGCAACTCTGGTAGCGGTCGTCGGGATTCTTGGCCAGGGCCTTGCGAACGACGCTTTCGTAGGCGGGCGGAAGGTCCTTGTTGATGTCCGTGATCCGCTCCGGTTCCTCGTGGACGATCCGGTAGACGATGGTTGACATGTTGTCCCCGCCGAAAGGCTTCTTGCCGGTGAGGAGCTCGTAGAGAATGACGCCGAGGGCGAAGATATCCGAGCGTTTGTCGACCGTCTGACCCTTGACCTGCTCGGGAGACATGTAGCTGAGCGTACCGACCGTCGTCCCCGCCTGGGTCAGCGTCGAGGTCTCGATGCGGGCGACTCCGAAATCGGCCAGGAAGGGCTTTCCGGCGCTGTCGATCAGGATGTTGGCCGGCTTGATGTCCCGGTGGACGATCCCGCCCCGGTGGGCGAAATCCAGGGCGTCGGAGACGGATTTCAGGATGTCGATGATCTCCCGGGGCGAGAACATTTTTCCGGAGTCGATGAGCGCCTGGAGGCTCGATCCGTCGACGTACTGCATCACGATGTAGGTCAGGTCCTTGTCCCGGACGACGTCGTAGATGGTGATGATGTTGGGGTGGCTCAGCCGGCCGGCGGCCTTGGCCTCCCGGATGACCCGGGTCAGCAGTTCCTCCTTCTCCATACCCTCGGTGAGGGTGTCGAAGCGGATCGTCTTGATGGCCACCTCCCGCTCGATATCGGGATCGAGACCCTTGTAGACGATCCCCATCCCTCCTTTTCCGATGATGCCGAGGATCTTGTACTTGCCGATTTTCTTCATGGGTGAATTAAAAAAGAAGAAAGAAATCCCCGCCTGATTTCCTTGCTCCTTTCATGAAAAAAACTGATACATACATATCCGATTCGGCGGACCGTTGTCAAGCAGATAAATTCCGTTGCCGGGAAGGAAAAAACGGGAAGATGAGCCGATCCCAGGGCCCAAATTGACTATTCGGGAGTGTTCCGCTACAATTTTCGCGCCCGGCGGCGTAGCTCAGTTGGTCAGAGCATGCGGCTCATATCCGCAGAGTCGGGGGTTCAAATCCCTCCGCCGCCATTTGCGCTCCCTCAGAGCTAAATTTTATTCATTTTATAGAGATCACCCGAAAACGAGGGTCAGTCTACTTTATTCATGAAGAAGAGGCACTGCCTGGAAAATCCCCCTCTCCTCTATCCTCCGCCACAGAAGGGGGAGGAAACGGCCGGACGTTCCATATATCCTCCTTCCCCTGGTGAGACTGTGTCACAGTGTCATTGCGAGATAGTCTCGGAACGGGAGAGGGTCGGGGTGAGGGTGATTAAGAAAAGTGCCACTTCCGCTCTAAACCTCCCACCAGGGAGGGACTATTAATGAATAAGTCTGGTCAGCAAATGCTCCTGTCTAAAGTCAGGAAGACGATCGCCCGCTTCGATCTCCTCGAGAGGGGCGACAAGGTCATCATCGCCTGCTCCGGCGGCGCCGATTCCACCGCCCTAGTGGCCGCTCTGCTGGAGCTTCACGATGAGTATTCGCTCCGGCCGGCGCTCGCCCATTTCAACCACCGTCTCCGGCGCGGCGCGGCCGCCGACGAGCGCTTCGTCATCGATCTGGCTCAGAGGCTGGGGCTTCCCCTTTATCTCAGGCGGGAAGACATCCGTGCCTACGCCCGGAAGCGCGGGATGAACATCGAGGAGGCCGGCCGGGAACGGAGGTACAGGTTTCTCCGGGATGCGGCCGCCCGGATCGGCGCCGCCAAGATCGCCACCGCCCACACTCTCACCGACCAGGCGGAGACCGTGCTTATGCGGATCCTCCGGGGAAGCGGCCCCGCCGGCCTGGGCGGGATCGCTCCCCGTCTCGGCGGGCTGATCATCCGCCCGCTGATCGAAGTCGAACGCCGGGAGGTCGAGGCCTATCTCCGGGCGCGGAAAATGCCCTACCGCCAGGACGAGACCAACTGGGACCTCCGTTACCTGAGGAACCGGGTTCGCCGGCGGCTCATCCCCTATCTCCAGAAGAATTTCGAGCCGGAGGTGGTGCGCCACCTCGGACGGCTGGCCGAGATCTGCCGGGACGAAGAAGAGGTTTGGGAACGAACCACTCAGAAAGAAGTGAAGCGGATGATCCTCCGCAAGGACGGCAAATCGCTCGTCGATGCCGGGCGCCTGTCGACCCTGCCTCCGGCTCTCGGCCGCCGCTATGTCCGGGCATTCCTCAGAGAGGTCAAGGGTGACCTGAGGCGGCTATCTTTCCGGGATGTCGAGGCCGTCCGCGGGCTGGCCGAGGGGAAAGAGGCGGCCCTGCCGGGAAAGCTCGTCCTCAAACGGGAGAAAGGGCTGATCTCGATCAAGAAGAAATCCGTGCCTCCGCTGCGTTACAAATACAAATGGGACGGAAAAAAGAAGCTGATGATCCCAGAAGTCGGGCTTTCTTTCGTCGCCAGGAAGATTTTGAAAAGGGCGGCAAGACCGCGCTACGATGACGACCGTAGAATCCTTCTCGACGCCGCGAAGGTCCGGTTCCCTCTGGTCGTCCGCCGCCGGCGCGAAGGCGACCGCTACCGTCCGCTTGGAGCTCCGGGCCGGAAAAAGCTCAAGGAGATCATGCGGGCGAAAGGGATCGCGGCGAGCGAGAGGGATCAGCATCCCGTTTTCCTTTCCGAGGGAGAGATCGTCTGGATCCTGGGTCTCCCCGTCGCCGAGGCCTTCAAAGTCACCCCCGCCACTAAGAAAATTTTTACCATAACAAAAGACACCATTTAGTGAGTCAAGGCATTGGGGGCCGGCCTCGCTCTCAATCAGGTTTTTAACGCCGTCCCCTCAACGCTCTTCTCGGCGGCTGCGGAACTCGCAGATACAGCGTTTCCATTAATCCATGATTTATGCTTGCGCATATTTGGCATCTCCGCTCGTAATAGACGTGCTCAGACATCCTCGCCGCCCGAAACTCGGGGTGCCCTCGAAAAGCATTTCGGGAAGGCTAAACCTTCTATGTTCGCATTGCCCGTCCCCCAATGCCTTGACCATAAATTCATCCGTTTTTTTCTCGTCACCCCCAACTATACTAAGGACGGGTAGCATGGCGCCGGCCCCCGCCCTGCTTCCCTTCCCAAAAGATCATCATGAAGAAAAGGCCGGAGTTTAGGCGAGGAAGTCCGTCGACGACTGAGCGGAAGGCTCGGGATATATGCCTCGAAGTCACGCTGCGATTTCCCCGGCGAGGAAATCTGGCTCGATTCACTCCTCACTCTCCTCTTCGAGGAACCATGCCCGTTCGTCGCTCATACGGACTTCTCAGCATACATCCCGAGCCTTGGGAAAAAGAAAGAAGAGGAGTGAGTTTGTGAGGAGCCTAAGCCCCGGCCTTTTCACATATAGCTTTCTCTCCAGATCTCGAAGACGAGAAGCGCCCAGAGTTGATGGCTGAAATTTTTCCGGCCGGCCAGATGGGCGGCGATCATCTTCTGGACGGGCTCTGGATCAAAAAAGCCGCTCTCCCTGATCCGTCTCTCGCTCAGATGGTCCAGCATCAGCTCCCGCAGTTCCTGCCTCAGCCAATGTTTGATCGGGATGCTGAAGCCTTCCTTGGGCCGGTAGATGTTCTCGGCCGGGAGGAGGCGCTCCATCGTCTTTTTGAATATCCATTTGGTGGTCAGGCCGTGGAGCTTGAGCCGTCCCTTGAGCCCGAAGACGAACTCGATGAGCTTGTGGTCGAGAAGAGGCTCCCTGGCCTCGAGAGAGGCCGCCATGCTCATCCGGTCCACCTTGACCATGATGTCATCGGCCAAGTAGGTCTTGAGGTCGAGGTAGAGCTCACCCGTCGTCCGGTCGAACGCCGGCATCTTCTCGAAGACCTCCCGGAACGGTGGGAGGCCGTAAACTTCTTCAACTCCGCCCAATCGTTCCTGGAAACCGGCTGAATAAAGCCGGCTCTTGTCTTTCCGGGAGAGGAACATCATCCAGCGCAGATGCCTGTTTTCGGAGGCGTGTTCGAAGCCCTGCAGGAAACGCTGCAGCTTGTTCCAGGCGCCCTTTTTCTTGGCCGCGGGCGGGAAGCGGTTGATGAGGGGAGACGCCAGGCTCCCCGCCAGCCGGACCGGCCCCCAGGAAGCGATCTTTTGCGCCTGGTAGTGCTCATACCCTCCGAAGACCTCATCGCCCCCGTCACCGGACAGGATGACTTTGACGTGCGGCCGGGCCATCTTGGAGACAAGGTAGGTCGGAAAGATCGAAAAATCGCCGAATGGCTCGTCGAGGTGGCGGATGAGTTTTTCGGTGAGCTCCAGCGCCCGGGGCTCGATGGTGAACTCCTCGTGCTCGGTGGCGAACCTCTCGGCGGTCCGCCGGGCATAAGGCAGCTCGTTATAGGAACTCTCTTCGAACCCGATGGAGAAGGTCTTGAGCGGCGAGGCCCCGAGCTCCCGCATCAGCCCGACGATCGTCGAGGAATCGATGCCCCCGCTCAGGAAAGCGCCCAGCGGAACGTCGCTGACCAATCGCAGCCTGACGGATTCCTTGAGCAGGGCGTAGAGCTCATCCATGATCTCGGGGAGGCGGTGCTTCGAAGGATCGCCCTCCGGCTTCACAGCGCCCTCGATATCCCAGTACTTTTAGACCTCGACCCGGCCGACCTTGTAGGCGAGGATCTGTCCGGCCGGGAGCTTGTTAATTCCCTGGAAGATGCTCAAGGGCGCGGGAACATATTCCAGCGTCATGAAGAAGTCGAGCGCCCGCGGCTCGACTTCCCGTCTGATCCGCGGGTGGACGAGGACGGCCTTGAGTTCGGAGCCGAAGACGAGCGTCCCGTCGTCGAGAAGGGTGTAGTAGAGAGGCTTGACACCGAGCCGGTCGCGCACCAGGAGAAGCCGCCGCTCCTTTTCGTCCCAGAGGGCGAAGGCGAACATGCCGCGGAGCCGGCGGACGAACTCCCTGCCCCA
This sequence comes from Candidatus Desulfaltia sp., assembly GCA_035528895.1. Lineage (GTDB taxonomy): Bacteria > Acidobacteriota > Aminicenantia > Aminicenantales > UBA8522 > UBA8522. The sequence continues at coordinate 5,597 of DATKXS010000152.1, read as the reverse complement.
CTGTTCGTAACTGTGGATGATGGTCTCGGTGTCGGTCCGGGTCGAAAATTTATGGCCGCGCGAGATGAGCTCCTCGCGGAGCTCCGGGAAATTATAGACCTCGCCGTTATGGACGACCCAGATGGACCCGTCCTCGTTGGCGAGCGGCTGGTGGCCGCCTTCGAGGTCGATGATGCTCAACCTGCGGGCGCCCAGGCCGACCGTTTTTGCGGCGTAAAAGCCTTCGTCGTCCGGGCCCCGGTGGACGATGGTCCGGCACATCGCCTCGAGCAGGGATCGATCGACCGGCTCAGCTGAGGCCGGAGTGGCGATTCCGCAGATGCCGCACATTATTCTTTGGGGACGAGCTCGAGCTCGAAGAAAACGCCCAGGTACCTCCGCTCCAGGTTGGACGGGTCCTCGTAGTAGGGGATGGCGCCCTTGGCCGCCTTGATCTTCATCCGGTAATGGTAACGCTCCTCCATCTTAAAGCCATTCCCGACCGGGAAGCGCAGGGTCCCCCATTGCTTGGACTGGAGGACGATCTTCTGCTTCTGGCCTTCCACCTTCACGGTGATCTCGTTGTTGCTCCGGGGGTTGTTAAGGAGCCGCACTCCGATCTCCCGGAGCGGATAATAGGTCTTGAGGATGAACTCGCAGGTCTTGTCCCCGCGGGTCCAGATGCCGGTGGGCTCGAGCTTGGGGCAAAAGTTGTCATCCAGGAAATGGAGGAACTCCCTCTGGGGATGGGGCTTGTCGGGCCAGATGCTGACCCGGAAGGCATCCGGATTGGTGTTGGTGGGGAATTGGTTGACCTGGGTCATCTCCAGGGGCAGGGCCTTGATCGGGAACTTCTTGGCGTGGGTGGCGGGCTGGGCCGATGACCGGAAGGGGCTGACCAGAATCTGGGAGATAAACACGGCCGCCACAACCCAGATCAGGACCACCTGCCGCCAGCTCTTTTTAGCGCTCGGCAGGAAGAGGAACAGGGGGTAGATGTTGAGGAAATACCGGTTGGCCAGCGACCCCCCTCCACCGCCGTAGAACTCGGGAGTGAGGACGATGTAGATAAGGATTCCGCCTGCCAAGGTGATGAGGGTCAGCCAGTCGTAGACCCGGCGCCGCGAGCGGAAAAACAGGATCAGGGCGAGCACAGCCGGGAAGAAATACCAGGCGATCCCGGTGAAGCGGCCGAAGAAATAGTAGAACATGTTGAAGAGGATGAACTTGGGGGGGATGAGAAAGCGCTGGAAGTAGTTCTCCGAGGTCATGGTACTGCCGAGGGAATCGAAGGTCGCATCGCCCTTTTCGAGAGGGAATTTTCCGATGAAGGTCTTCCGCTCGCCCCCCTGGTAGTTCCAGTCCGAGGTGAGGAGGTAATTGGCCCCGAAGAGAAGCCCGATGGTCAGGATGAAAACGACCGCCAGGACAAGCCCCTTGAAAAATTTCTTCTCATAGAGGGCGAAGAGGACGAGCGGAGCCATAAGGACGATGTTGGGCGGCTTGGAAAAGACCGCCAGGCCGACGAGACAGGCCGCCAGATAATCCGTCCCCGGCGAGAGGAGGAAGGACCGGGACGCTTCGGCCGCGGGAGCGGCGGCCGGAGCCTCCCGGCGTTTGATCTTGTAGATCCAGAGGAAAAAGATGATGAAGACGAGGCAGAAGTTGAAGAAGTCCGGCGAGATCCAAAGGTAGTAAACGCCGGCCACGGAGCCGAAGAGAAAGGTCAGGAGATAGGAGATCGAGGCGAGCGGAAAGTTGGCCAGGGAGAAGTAGGCATACCCCAGCAGCATGACGATGAGCAGGAGGAACGAGTGGAAGACCAGGAAGCCGTTGTACCCGAACACCCGGACGAACGGCGCGGCGAAAAGCGAATAGGCCCATGACTTGGCGTAGAAGATATTGTCGTTCCGGGCCTTTTTCAGGAAGATGCCCTGCGGCCCGGCATTGAAATCGTGGTAGTACCGGATCAAGTCCTTCTTGGTGTATTCCAGGTCGAGGTCGTAGGCGATGCTCTGGGTCAGGGCATAGTAGACCGCCTGGTCGGCGAAGAGAAAATGCTGGTCGATGACCGGCAGGTTGAGGAACAGGGAGAACCCGAGGAAGAAAAGGAAGACGACGAGGATGATCCTGAAGGCGGCCTTTTTTTGGGGGATATTCTCCGCGACCATGCAGCGAACCTGTCCCTAGTGAATATCACAGTCCCGGGCAAAAAACAATCAGCGTTATCTCTTGAAGAGGCTAAGGTAGGCATTGATGATCCGGTCCCCCCAGACCAGGGCGAAAAATGCGGCCGGCGCCAGGAACGTCCCGAAGGGAAGGGCGAACTGGAGGTCTTTCTTCCGGAAGGACAAAAGGAAAAGACCCACCAGCGCCCCGACGAACGAACCGACGAGAAGCGTGAAGAACGCCTTCACCCAGCCCAGATAGGCGCCGACGAGGAGCATCATGGTCACATCACCCATACCCAGGCCTTCTTTCTTCCTCAGCAGGAGGTAGGCCCCGTAGATGACCAGCAGGAAGCCGGCGCCGGCGACCGCGCCGACCAGGGCCTGCCGCAGAGTCATATCAGGGCGGAAGCCGGAGTAGAGGAGAGCCAGGGCCAGGCCCGGCAGGGTGATCTCGTCGGGAAGGATCTGATGGTAGAGGTCGATGAAACAAAGGGCGATGAGGGCGCTGGCAAAGAGGCAGGAGGCGAAGAAGGAAACGCTCAGAGAGAACCGGGCGTAGAGGAGCAGGAAGCAGACCGGCGTGAGGAGCTCGACAAGCGGGTAGGCGGCCGAGATCTTCAGGCCGCAGGCGCGGCATTTCCCCCGGAGCAGGAGGTAGGAAAGGACGGGGATGTTATCATAGGCCTTGATGCGCGTCCCGCACTGCGGACAGGTGGACGGGGGCCACATCAGGCTCAACCCCCGCGGAAGCCGGTAGATGACGACGTTGAGGAAACTTCCCCAGACCAGACCGAAGAGGACGATGACTATCTTTTCCACCAGATGCTCGGGGGCGTGATCTCGCCTGTCTTGGGATTGTAGATGTAGTCCTTGCCGTCCAGGTCCTGGGGCAGCGCCGAGACGATCCCGAAGCGGACGAGCTCGCCCAGTTCGGCGGGCAGCCGCTGGTACCGCTCTCTGAACCGCCGGACCGCTTCCTTGAGGAGGTTCGTGTCCGCCGCGGTTTTTACCTGGTAAAGATGCTTACCGGCGATCTTCTTGGTGCGCTCGTCCGTGGCGGTGTTGTAGACCTCGAGCCAGGTCTCCCAGGATTCTTCGAGGTCCATCACCTTGAAGCCCGCCGCTGCGTAGAGCCTCTTGGCGATCTCCGGCGCGCCCGGGATGTTCATCGTTTTTTCATAGTACTTCCGGGCCGTCTCATAATCTTTCGCGCGTTGGGCGTAGTGCCCCGCCTCGAACGGGAAGATCCACTGGTCGGGATTCTTGGCCAGCCCCAGGTCCAATATCTTGTAGGCGAGCCGGAGGTCCTTGGCTTCGTTGACGGCGATCAGGGCGCCGACCTCGTAGGGGTCGGTGTAGCGGGGGTCGAGCTCGGCGATGATGGAGAAGATGTGCTCCAGGTTCTGGAAGCGGTCGACGATGGTGTAGGTCGTGTAATATTGGATGGCCCAGATATAGACGAGGTCGGCGACGAGCGAAGAATAGCCGAAGGTGGCATATTTCAGGTATTTGCCCGAAGGGATGTAAATGATCGAGGCGCCGGGGATCTTTTTCCGCGGGATCCGTTCGATGGCCAGCTTGAGGGAGACGATGCCGGCGCAGAAGAGGAATAAGAGCGCCACCAGGGCGACGGCGGCTGACCCTTTTCTCCGGCCGGACGATCCAGTCATCGGCTTCAGACGAAATCCCTCTTTTTAAAGATCAGCACGGCCAGGGCCAGGATGAAAAGCGTGTAGACCAGCCCGTAGACGGCGGAATAGAGGTAAAACCTGGGATCGATGGCCAGGCCGTGGACGATCTCGGTCTTGAAGTTGAAATTCTCGAGGTCGGGGAGGACGGCGGAGAGCCCGCGGAGGGCGATCCTGGACATTCCCGGCCGGGTTTTCTGGATGAGAGTTTCGAGCCCCCAGGAGAGATGCCCGATGAGGTAGAAGGAGAGCGAGAAGATCGAGCTCAGGATGGGGGTGGAAAAGCAGGAGAAGAGGATGGCCACCGCGGTGATCAAGACGAGTTCGATGAAAATGAACAGGATGGCCAGGAGCATAGAGCCCTCCAGCCGCCCCGTATAGAGAAGGACGATGACCAGGAAGATCAGGCTCATGGCCAGGGTCATGATGAACAGGGTGAGGACCAGCCCGAAGAACTTGCCCAGCAGGAACTGCCAGCGCTGGATGGGCTTGGAGAGCAACGTGTAGATCGTCTTCTTATCGATTTCCTTGTACACTAGGCCCGTGCCGATCATGATGGCCATGAGCACGCCGAAGAGCGAGATCGAGGACAGACCGACGTCCTTGATGATCTTGACCCGGTCACCCACGGTGAGCACGGCCAGGACCCGCGAAAAAACCAGGGCGACGGCGGCGAAAAATAAAAGCAAGTAGAGGATCCGGTCCCGGATGGCCTCCTTGAACGTGTTCAGGGCGATGGCTTTGATCTTCATCCTTGTTTGACCATCTCCACGAAGATGTCCTCGAGGGTCTCGGTCCGGGGGATGAGGGAATGGATCCTGCCCTTCTGTTCATGGACGAGCGCCATCAGGTTCTGGATGGTGTCCTCCTGGAGGACCTTGAGCAGGATCCTGTCGCCGTGCGTCGAGACCAGCTCTCCCAGGTCGACGAGGCAGGCCGGGTCGATCCCGGACAGGGTGATCTCGGTGAACAGGACCTTCTCCGAAATCAGATCCCGGAGGCTGCCCTGGCTGATGACTCGACCGCCGACGATGATGGCCACGCGCTCGCAAATCATCTCGATGTCCTGGAGGATGTGGGAGCAGAGAAAGATCGTCTTGCCTTCCTGTTTCAGCCGGACGATGATGTCCCGGAGCTCCTTCCGGCCCAGCGGGTCCAGCCCGCCCAGCGGCTCGTCGAGAAAGAGGAGCGTGGGGTCGTTGATCAGGGCCTGGGCCAGCCCGACCCTCTGGAGCATACCCCGGGAGAACTTGCGGAGCTGGAGGTCGCGGGCCTTTTCCATACCGACCAGGCGGAGCAGGCCGGCGATCTTGTCCTCCTTGTCCCTTTTCTTCAGACCGAACAGCCGGGCGTAGAAATCGAGGAACTCGGCCGCCGTGAGATAATCGTAGAAGTAGGGGTTCTCCGGCAGGTAGCCGAGGTGCTCTTTTCCTTTCATGGAAAGGTGCGGATGGCCGAAGATCTCGATTTTCCCTCGGTCCGGGAAGATCAGGCCCAAGATGCATTTCAGAGTCGTGGTCTTGCCGGCGCCGTTGGGCCCGAGGTAGCCGAAGATCTCCCCGGCCGTGACCGAGAAGGAGACACCTTTGAGGATTTCCCGTTTTTTGGGAATGAATCCCGGTGTGAAGGCTTTCGCCAGGTTATCGACCTGCAGGACTGTGGCCATGGGATTCCCCATAATTATATGGAATTAGGGGGCTGCCATCAAGACGGATCAGTCCGGCACGATGTGCTTGAGGGTATCCGGGTCGATGGTGAG
>DATKXS010000151.1:0-68967 GCA_035528895.1 Candidatus Desulfaltia sp. | reverse complement strand
GACGAAGATCCGGGCCTCGATCCCGGCCGAGCTGAACATATCGCGGAAATTGATCTTTTGCTCTTCGAGATAGGTGTTGCCGATATCGTAGAAAAGGATGACGTTCAGGGGGCCGCCGATCTGGAACTGATATTCGGCGTTTAAGATCAGGGCCTTCATCCCGCCGACCAGTCGCCCTTCCTCTGTCCGCGGGCCGATCGAATAGATATCGTAGCCGCGGATATCCCGTTCTCCGCCCAGATAGAACTTTTCCCAGAAAGGAACATCCGACCCGCCGGACCGTTTGATGAATTGGTATAGCAGATGGAACCCGAAGACCTGTTTGCCGAGCGTCGGACGCCAGAAGGTGAACTCGAGCTTGGGCTTGACGAAGTCGACTTCGCCTCCGAGCGGGCCGCCGGCGTACTTCAGCGAGGCCAGGAGCATGGTGCCGCGGGTGGGAGTCAGCGGGCTGTCGACGGTGGACCTGTAGATCGTCGGGATGATGGCGCTGACCGCATACTTGCCGTATCCATAACCGGGATAGTACCCGGAATAATAGCTGGAGTAGCCCAGGGAATAGTAAGGATCATACTCGGTACCCGTGGAAGGCTTGATGTCGACGTTCTCATAGCTGTAGGTGAGGTTGCCGCGGAGATATCCTTTGATCCTGGCGCCCATGATGAAGTCTGCGCCGCGGCCTTTTCGTTCATAAAGGTAAGGATAGATGAGATAGCGGTCGTAGAGATTGATCCCGAGCGTCAGGGGCAGGTCAAAAACATAGGGCTCGGAGAATCCGAGGACATAGTTCTTGATCCTTTTGCCGTACTGGGCGGTCAGCTCCACGTTCTCGCCGGCCCCGAGAAAATTCACCGTCGAGTAGCTCAACATGACGAAGAAGCCCTCGTAGCCGCTGTAACCGGCCGTGAACTGGATGTTGTTCCTCTGGAGCTCCTTGACGTTGACGACCGCCTCGATCTGGGTGGGGTCCTCGGGGTTCGGCCTGATGTCCGGCTCTTTCTCCAGGTCCACCAGGCCGAGCTGCTTGACGCGAAGGATGCTGTCCTTGAACAGCGCCAGGCTGAACCGATCTCCTTCCCGCAACAGCATCTCCCGGCGGATGACCTTGTCCTTGGTGTAGGTGTTGCCCCGGAAGTCCAGCCGGTGGAGATAGGCCACTTCCCCTTCATAGACAGTATAGGTCACGTTGACGCGTTTGTTCTTGGGGTCGAGGCTCTCGACAGGCTGGACCTGGGCATAGAGAAAGCCGATGTTGCGATAGGCCTCGCCGATATCCTCGACGCTTTTCTCCCTGACCTTGGTGCTGTAGATGTCGCCCTTCTCGAACTTGATCAGACTGCGGAGGTAATCCGTGGAGATGGCCTTGTTGCCGTCCACGGCCACTTCACCCACGGAATACCGATAGCCGGCGTTCACCGGGAAGATGATCTTGATCATCTTCTGCTTTTTAAGAAAGACCGTCGTCTTGGTCATCTCCTCGATGCGGGGCTCGTCGACGGTGGCCTCCATGTAGCCGAGCTCCTGAAACTTGGCCTTGATATTGTCGATCTCTTCCCGGAGCCGGTTCTCTTTGTAGACATCCTTTCCGCCGACCCAGGAGATGAGGCTGTGAGGCCGGTTCGAGTCCATGGCCAGCTGGAGCTCGCTCTGGGGGACTTTCGGCAGGCCGACGAAGAGGACTTCGCCGACCCGGACCTTGGGCCCCTCATCGATCTTGAAGAGCACCTCCACCTCGTTCTGGCCCTTCCGGTCCGTCTGCACATCGACCTTGGCGGCATAGAGCCCCTTCTCCAGAAGGAGGTCCATGATGGTATCCTTGACTTTCTGGACCTTGGCAGAGCTATAGTAGGAATAAGGCAGGATATAATCGTCTTTCTCCTTGAGTTTGTTGACGATATCGTCCTCTTTAACCTTCTTTCCCGTCTTGTAATTGATCGCCTTGATCACCGGGTTCTCCTCGACGAAGATCTTGACGACCTTCCCCGTTGTCCCGTTCTGCTCTTCGATCCGGATGTCGGAGAAGAATCCCGTCGACCAGAGAACCCGGAAATCCTTCCGCAGCGAGTCCTCGCTGAAATAATCCCCCTCTCGGGAGGTCAGGTAATAGAGAATTGTCTCCCGGCTGACGCGCTCGTTGCCGACGATATCAATCTTTTCTACACGCTCCTGGCCGGGCAGGGCCAGGGGGAAAAAAAGAGGGATCAAAAGCCAGACTAACTTCTTCATTTCCTTATCCTTATACCATATCGTCGCGATTTTTCCAAGCTCCAGCGGAGAGGGGTCGGCTTCCCGGCCTTTCCAAATTTTTATAACGACAGGCGGGTCAAATGCGTTTCAACTGCCCGGCCTCCATCATATAGACCTTCCGGCAGTAGGCGGCGATCTTCTCATTATGGGTGACGATGATCGAGGAAAGGCCCTTCCTGGCATGCAGGTCTTGGATCAAGGCCATAATGGCCTCCCCGCTCCTCCAGTCCAGGTTGCCGGTAGGCTCGTCGGCCAGGAGAAGCCTGGGCTCGTTGACCAGGGCGCGGGCGATGGCCACGCGCTGTTGCTCTCCTCCCGAGAGCCGGCTGGGCTTCTGCTCTGTTTTGTCTTCGAGAAAAACCTCTTTCAGGATCGCCCTGGCCCGGAGAACGGCCTGGCGCCCGTCCGTCCCTTTTATCAGAAGCGGAAGAAAGACGTTCTCCAGGGCCGTGAATTCGGGCAGCAGATGGTAGAATTGAAAGACGAACCCGATCTTCTCATTGCGCAGGCGGGCCCGCTCCTTATCGTCTTTGGCCTGGATATCCTCGCCTTCCAGATAGATCGTCCCCTCGGTCGGCCTGTCCAGGGCGCCGAGCAGGTTGAGGAAGGTCGTCTTCCCGACTCCGGATGCCCCCATGACGGCCACCAGGTCACCCTGCTCGAGCCTGAAATCAAGTCCCTCGAACACCCGGAGCACACCCCTGGGCAGAGGGTACGTCTTGCCGACTTTCTCGGCGACGATTAGATTATCCATATTTCAAAGCCACTACGGGGTCGACCTTGGAAGCGCGGTGCGAGGGGAACAGAGTCGAGAGGAGACTGATGGAGAGGCTGACCCCGATAATGATCAACAGATCGGTCGGTTTGATATGAAAAGGGACGTAGGTTATCTGGTAGATGTCGACCGGGACTTTGATCAACTTGAAGGTATTGGCCAACCAGCAGCAGAGGAGTCCGAGGACGACGCCGGCGCTCGTCCCGATGACTCCGATCATCGCTCCTTGGAGGAAGAAGATCTTTCGGACGCTCCTGGAGGTGGAGCCGATGGCCAACAGGATGCCGATGTCCCGCGTCTTCTCCATGACCATCAGGATGAGTGTCGCGATGATGTTCAGGGCGGCCACGATCACGATCAGGGTGATGGTTAGGAACATGATGTTCTTTTCCAATTTCAGAGCCGAGAACAGGGAGCGGTTGAGCTCCATCCAGGTGGTCACGTAGGTCGTCGGCGGCAAAACATGCCGCAGTTCCTCAGCGACCTCGGGAGCCCGGAAGATGTCGGCGATCTTGAGCTGGAGATGGTTAATCCTCCCTTCCAGGTTGAAAAATCTCTGAGCCGAGCGCAGCGAGATGAGGGCCGTCGCGGAGTCGAATTCGTAGAGGCCGGTGGAGAAGATACCGGTGACCACGAACTTCTTCTGCTTGGGAATCGGCCCCAGGGGAGAAAGCCGGGATGAGGAGGTCAGCACGATGACCACGTCCCCGATGTTCGCGCCGGTGGAGAAAGCGAGATCCCGGCCGAGGAGGATGCCCTCCTGCGGTGAATCGGTGGGCAGTTCACCCTGATCCAGGTTTTCCAGCCAACTATAACTTTTCTTATCGAGCTCGAAATCGACCCCCTTGAGCATCCCTCCCTTGCTCTTGTATGGCCCGCTGATAAGCACCATGTCATAGATGATGGGCGACACTACCCGGACGCCTTTGACGCCGCGCACCTTGTCGATCAGCTCTTCGTAGCCGGCCAGCCCTTCTCCGCTCAGATCGGAGACCATGATATGAGAGGTTGCGCCCAGAATCTTGTCCTGGACGTCCTCCTGGAACCCGGTAATCAGAGCCAGAGCGATGACCAGGGCCATGACCCCGATGGCAATCCCCAGAGTCGAGATGAGGGTGATCACCGAGACAAAAGCCTGCCTCCTTTTCGCCTTGAGGTAGCGTGAAGCAATAAAGAACTCGTAGCTCATCAGACCCTGGCTATTTCGGTCTCAACAGCGGAAAAAGGATGACCTCGCGGATCGATCTCCGGTTGGCCAGGAGCATGGTCAGGCGGTCGATCCCGATCCCCTCCCCTCCCGTGGGCGGGAGGCCGTACTCGAGAGCCTGGACGTAATCCAGGTCGATCCAATGGGATTCCTCATCCCCTTTCTTTTTCTCCTCGGCCTGCTGCTCGAAGCGCCGCCGCTGCTCCTGAGGGTCGGAGAGCTCGCTGAACGCATTGGCGATCTCCATCCCGGCCACGATGAGCTCGAAGCGCTCCGTCTCCTCGGGATTGTCGCGGGAGGCCTTGGCCAGGGGAGAGATTTCCTTAGGGATGTTGGTGACGAAGGTCGGCTGGACGATCCTGGGTTTGACCAGCTTATCGAAAATGAGATCAAGAGCTTTTGCATGAGAGAGAGGCTGGTTTTCTGCGGCCAGGCCGGCGGCGAAAGAGATCACCTCCTGGGGGCTTTCGAATCGGCCGGGCGCCAGGCCGCTATGGGCTACGACCGCATCCCTGTACTTCAAGCGGGCGAACGGTTTCCGGAAGGAAATGATCTCGTCCCCATAGGGGAAGTCCTCCTTATTGAGAAGCATCAAGGAGAGGGAATGGAGCAGCTCTTCGGTCAGGTTCATCATGTCATGATAATCACTGTAGGCTTCGTAGAACTCGAGCATGGTGAATTCCGGGTTGTGCTCCGAGGAGATGCCTTCGTTGCGGAAATTCCGGTTGATCTCGTAGACTTTCTCCATCCCGCCCACGGTGAGGCGCTTCAGGTAGAGTTCGGGCGCGATCCGCAGATAGAGGTCGATCCCAAGGGCGTTGTGGAACGTCTTGAACGGCCGGGCCAACGCCCCCCCCGGGATAGGCTGCATCATCGGCGTTTCGACCTCTATATAGCCACGGCTGTCGAAGAACCGGCGGATCTCGGCGATCATCCGGCTGCGCAGCCGGAAGACTTCGCCGACCTCCGGGTTCATGATGAGGTCCAGATACCGGCGGCGGTAGCGCAATTCAACGTCCTGGAGGCCATGCCATTTCTCCGGCAATGGGTGCAGACATTTGGCCAGCAACGTGTAGGCCTGAACCAGGACGGTCAACTCCCCGGTCCTGGTCTTGAAGAGGGTTCCCCGGATGTTGACGAAGTCGCCGATGTCCAGAAGCTGCCAAAGCCTGTAGGCCTTCTCGCCGATGCGGTCCTCCCGGAGATAGATCTGGAGCTTGGCCCGGCTATCGGAGACCGTGGCGAAGGTCGCCCGGCCCATCTTGCGGATCGACAGGATCCGGCCCGGGACGACGACCTCGACCTTCTTCTTCTCGAGCTCTTCCGGCTTCAAGGCCGCGAAGTCCCCGACGACCTCGAACACGGAGTGCGTTCTCTCCGCCCGGTGGGGAAAGAGATCGACTCCTGCTTCGGCCAGCTTGACGATCTTTTCTTCCCGGGAGATGTCCTGGTCAGTCTTTTTGGGCTCTTCGGTGGGGCTTGGTTTTTCCTTATTGTCTGTCTTTTCGGACATGTTTGACCTCGCGCTCGGGCTTGGCTCCAGCTTGAATCTTCTTTCTCAGGGCATCCAGGATCCCGTTGACAAAGGTGGCCGCCTCCGGGCCGCTGTATTTTTTGGCGATCTCAATGGCCTCGTTGATGACGATCGCCGGAGCGATGGGGTCGGCGCGGAGAAGCTCAAAGGCCGCCAAACGCAGGATGTTCCGGTCGACGAGCGCCATGCGGGCGATGCGCCAGTGTTCGGAAATGGACTGGATGGCTTCGTCGATCTCGCCCCGATCGGCCAGGATCCCTTCGACCAGCCAGCGGCAGTAGTCCTTTGTCTCGGCCGGCGCCTTCTTCTTCCTCCAGAAGGAATCGACCGCCTTCCGGGCCCCGGTCTCATCGAACTCCAGCTGGTAGAGGATCTGGAGAGCGCTTTCCCGGGCTTTCCGTCTCTGGCCCATGGGACACGAGCCTCAGCCCAGCTTGGCGGTCTTGACCAGGTTCAGCATCTCGACGACGGAAAGAGCGGCGTCCCACCCCTTGTTGCCGGATTTTGCGCCGGCCCGCTCGATGCCCTGCTCGATCGTCTCGACCGTCAGGATACCGAAAGAGCAGGGGATCCCCTCGTCCATGGCGATCTGGGCGATCCCCTTGGTCACCTCGGCGCTCAAGTAATCGAAATGAGGGGTATCGCCCCGGATGAGCGCGCCCAGGCAGATGATGCCGTCCACCTTTTTCGACCGGGCCAGCTTCTTCACCAGGAAAGGGACCTCGAACGAGCCCGGAACCTTGAAAACGGTGATGTCCGTCTCGGCTGCGCCCAGCTTGGTCAGGGCGTCCAAAGCTCCCTCGAGGAGCCGTTCGGAAACGAAATTGTTGAAGCGGCTGACCACGATGCCGATTTTGAACCCTTTGGCCTGCAGTTTACCCTGGTATGTCTCCATATCACACCTCTTTCATCGACCGCGAAAATCCGGTTTCCTTTTTTCGATAAAGGCCTTGGCTCCCTCGCGAAAGTCCTCGGTCGCGCAGGAGCGGCCGAAGATTTCGGCCTCGAGCTCCAGCCCCTCTGCCAGAGTCCTGTCCAGCCCGTGGTTGATCGCTTCGATGGAATAGGCCAAGGCAAGGGGGGCATTCCTGATTATTTCTTTGGCCATGGCTTCCGCCGCGGACAAGAGCTCCGCCGCCGGAACGACTTTGTTGACGAGTCCGATCTCGCAGGCTTCGCCGGCCTCGATAATGCGTCCGGAAAGGATCATCTCCATGGCCTTGCCTTTCCCGACCAGCCGGGCCAGCCGCTGGGTCCCTCCGTATCCGGGGATGATTCCCAGCTTGACCTCGGGTTGCCCCAGCTTGGCATTCTCGGAAGCCAGCCGGATGTGACAGGCGAGGGCGAACTCGGTGCCGCCGCCGAGAGCGTAGCCGTTGATCGCCGCGATCACCGGCTTGGGAAAATCCTCGATCGTCTTGGTCAACTCCTGGCCGCGGCGGGCGTACTCCCGGCCCTTCTCGGCATCGAGGTGGATGAACTCGCTGATGTCGGCGCCCGCTATGAAGGCCTTCTCCCCCGCCCCTGTAAAAATGACCGCCTTGACCTCGGGATCGTCGCCGAACTCCCGGAAAGCGGTCCTGAGCTCCTCGATGGTCTCGATATTCATAGCGTTGAGCTTGTCGGGACGGTTGATCGTGATCCAACCGATCCCGTCGCTTTTCCTGGTCAACAGGTTCTTAAAATTCATCGTTTGCTCCCTCACGGATTTTCCCCTATTCTAGCAAATCAGGAAGTTTTTTTCATCATCTTTTTAGGGGACGTTCCCCAAAGGGACACCCTTGGTTAGTAAAAGGGCATGCTGCCGAAGGGTGTCTCTTTGGGGAACGTCCCCCGAAGGCTCAGAAGGATTGTCTCCTCAACGATTTTGTGGTATGTAGGGAAAACGATCGTCCGGCCACGACCGACAAGGAGTCTGCGGATGAGAGAAAAGGCAGTGTTCGAAGAACTTCCTCCCGAGAAGCTTCGCTGGCATCTGGAGCCTGAGGCCATCCCCTTCGCCTCGACCGATGAATGCAAGCCCTGCGATGAGATCATCGGCCAGGACCGGGCCCTCAAGGCCATCCTGACCGGTCTCGATATCAAGAGTCTCGGCTACAACATCTTTATCACCGGCTTGGTGGGCACCGGCCGGACGACGACGATCAAGCAGCTCCTGGAGAGGCTGGAAAAGGAAGAAAAAACGCCCGATGACATCCTCTACGTCAACAATTTCAAGAACCCCGATGAGCCCACTCTGATCATTCTTCCTTCCGGACAAGGACGTCTTTTCAAGGACGGCATGGCCGCCCTCATCGACATGCTCAAGGTCAATATCCCCATGCTGCTCAAGAGCAAGTACTACACGGAGAGAAAGGAAATCATCACCGATAGCCGGCAGAAGAAGCAAAAGGAGATCCTCCAGAGTTTCGAGGAAAGGGCGGCGCAGCAGGGATTCTCGGTGGTCCAGGTCCAGATGGGCTTGTTCATCAAGCCCGACCTCGTCCCGGTGATCGAGGACCGGAGCGTATCCTTCCGCGAGCTCGAGACGATGGTCAAGGAGAAGAAATTCGAGCAGAAGGACCTGGACGACCTCAAGAAAAAGTACGAGCGGCTGACCTCCGAGCTGGAGGGGATATTCGAAAGCCTGCAGGAGATCGATGAAGAGACGCGTACGGAGCTCAAGAACTGGGATGCCGAGGCCATCACGCCCATCATCAGAGGCGGCATCGCCGGTCTGCGGGAAAGGTTTACCCAGGTCCAGATCGCCGATTACCTCAACCTCGTCGAGGAGAACCTGATCAACAACATCGACCTTTTCAAGACCCAGAAGAAGGACGAAAGAGAGGATAGGACTAGGGAGCTCCCCGATGCTTTCCTGGAGTACAGGGTGAACCTGCTGGTCGACAACTCGGAGGTCAAGAGGGCACCCGTCGTCATGGAGACGAATCCCAACTACGTCAACCTGTTCGGGACGATCGAGTCCGCGGTCACCCGAATGGGCGCCTGGCAGACGGATTTCACCAAGATCAAGGCGGGCTCCTTTCTGAAGGCCAACGGCGGCTACCTGGTCATCAATGCCCTGGACGCCCTGATCGAGCCGGGCGTCTGGCCCACTCTCAAGAGAACCCTTCGCTACCAAATCTTCGAGATCCAGAACTACCTTGCTTTCTACCTGATATCCACGAGCCGGCTCAAGCCCCAGCCCATCAAATGCGATGTCAAGGTGGTCATGATCGGGGATACCTCTGTTTACAGCCTGCTGTATTTCCTGGACGAGGATTTCAAAAAGATTTTCAAGATCAAGGCCGAGTTCGATTCCGAGACGAACAAGGACGAGCGGACGATCCGGGATTACGCCCGCTTCATCAAAAAGATCTGCACGGAGGACGGTCTCTTCCCTGTGGACAAGGGCGGGATCGCGGCGATCATCGAGTACGGCACGCGGATCGCCGGACGGCAAAAAAAGGTATCAACGAGGTTTCACGTCCTGGCCGACGTGACCCGTGAGGCCAACTACTGGGCGAAAATGGATCAGAAGAAGATCATCGGCCGGGAGCACGTGGAGAAGGCCGTTCGGGAACGTTTCGAGCGCGTTAGCCTGGTCGAGGACAAGATCCAGGAGATGATCGAGGAAGGGACGATCCTGATCGACACCCAGGGTCGGGAGGTCGGCCAGGTGAACGGCCTGTCGGTCTACGACATGGGACAATTCGCCTTCGGCAAGCCCATCCGCATCACGGCCAAGACGGCCGTCGGCCGAGCCGGCGTCATCAACATCGAGCGGGAGGCCGACCTGAGCGGGCCCACCCACAACAAGGGGGTCCTCATCCTGGGCGGCTATTTGAGGGGCAAGTACGCCCAGAGAACGCCTTTCTCCCTCTCCGCCAGCATCGCTTTCGAACAGTCTTATTCAGGAATCGACGGGGACAGCGCTTCTTCGACCGAAGTCTATGCCATCCTTTCCAGTCTCTCCAAGCTGCCTCTCCGCCAGGACATCGCCGTCACCGGGTCCATCAACCAGAAGGGTGAGATCCAGCCCATCGGAGGAGTGAACGAAAAGATCGAGGGCTTCTTCGACGTCTGCCGGGCCAAGGGGCTGACCGGCACCCAGGGCGTCATCATCCCCCATCAGAACGTCCAGAACCTGATGCTCCGCCAGGACCTGATCGAGGCCGTTGCCGCCGGCCAATTTCACATCTATCCGATCAAGAGTGTCGATGAGGGGATGGAGATCCTGACCGGGGTCGAGGCCGGCACGATAAGGGAGGACGGTTCCTTCGACGAGGGCACGGTGAATTTCCTCGTCGCCCAGGAGTTCGAGCGGCTGGCCGCCTCCTGGAAGACATTCGCCGGTCCGGCGGACAGGGAAAAGTGATTCAAGCGAGGTCGACCAGCCTCTTGAGCCGGCGAACCTCCCGGAGTTCGAGATGCCTCCACTGGCCCCGTTTCAGGGGTTTCAACCCCAGGCCGGCAAACTCGATCCGACGGAGCTCCAAGACAGGATGGCCGACGGCCCGACACATCTCCCGGACCTCTCTTTTGCGGCCTTCAGAGAGCTCGATCCGGAGCCGGCTCGATTTCGGGTGGGCTGTGAGAAGAGCCGCTTTGGCCGGAGCGGTCCTTTTTCCCTCCAGCAAAACGCCCCTTCCCAGCCGGCGGAGGGCCTTTTCGTCCGGCTCTCCGCGAACCTTCGCGACATAGACCTTGCGGACCTCGAAGCGGGGGTGGGTCAGCCGGTAGGCCAGTTCGCCGTCGTTGGTCAGGAGCAGGGCTCCCTCACTCTCGAAATCCAGACGCCCCACGGGGAAGACCCTCCCCAGTGAGGTTGGTATCAGGTCCCTGACCGTGGGACGATGAAAAGGGTCCTTGAGGGTGACCAGATAGCCGGCGGGCTTATTCAGCAGAACATACAGAAACCGGCTCTCCTTCCTAACAGTTTTGCCGTCGACCTGGACGACATCCTGATCTTCATCCACCTTGACGCCGAGCTCGTCGACGATCTTGCGGTTGACCGAGATGCGGCCTTCAAGAATCCAACGGTCGGCCTCGCGGCGCGAGGCCACTCCGGCCTCGGAGAGGTATTTATTGAGCCGGACCTTCAATTCCCGGTGGGTCAGAAGTGGATGTTCAGGCCGAAATGGAGGTCCACTCCGCCGAAGTCCCAGGCTATGTCCTTGATGTCCAGGCCAAAGTCGGTATACCGGAGCTCGCCGAAAATCCCGACCTTGCCCAGTTTCACCTCGGCGCCGGCGCCGACGTTGAAGGCGCGGTCCGATTTCTTGCCGAGGCCCTTCAGGTCCACGGAATAGGTTCCGTAGCCGACCGTGACATAGGGATAGACGATCGCCAGGGGGATCCCAAGTTTGCCACTGATGCCGAGATAATAATAATCCATCTCCTGCTCGACCTTAACCATCGCTTCAGTCTCAGCCAGGAGATTGTGATCGGCACGATAAAACTGCCCTTCCACGGCCAGCCCAAGAAACTTGATCCCGACCTGGGCTCCGTAGAGGAAGGCCGAGTTTTTATCGAATTTGAGTTGATCCGCTCGCGCATTCTGGTTGGAGAGGCCGCCCCGGATGCCAAGGTAGAACTGCGCCCTCGCTGGAGCGGAAAGGAAGGCCAGGAAAAGGACACCGCAGAAGGCCGAACGAAAAAAGTTTTTTTTCATTGTTTCCTCCAGCTCATCGACACTCATTTAGTCGAAGAAATGAGGCTTCGCCAGGACCTCGAGGATCCTCAGGTCAAAGAAAGTCTGGGCGTTGGCGGGCCGCAAGAGGAGCGCGGTATCGGCCCCCCAGCTCGACCCTCCGATAGCGATACAAGGCTCTTGGATGGAGATCAGGCCCGCATCGGCCGCCATGAGGCTGATCTCGATGGCCACTTTGGCCCCTTCTCCGAGGGTGCGGAGCGTGTAAGCGATGATCTCGTCGAGCTCGTAGGTCGCAAGTTTCTTCCTGACGGAGCGGTTCACTCCGCCGAAAGCATGCTGGCAGGTGAGGATCTTCCCGCCGAGGGCCTCGATTTTCCGGCGCAGAGCCGGCCTGAGCTCCTGGAAATCGGGTTTTAGGAAGCCGGTCGAATGCGTGACCACGACCAGGTTTTTGGCGGGGAAGAACGCCGCCGCCTGGACCCCTGTTTTTCCGGAGCTCGAGGCCACGACGATATTGCCGATGCCCGACTCCTCGGCGCGGGCGGCGGCGATCTGAAGTGTCCGAAGGGTGTTCTGCGGCCCCGGCCTATCGAAGTACAGGCAGGGGACGAGCAGATCTCCGCCCTTCTTTTTTCCCTTGGCCGCCGTTTTTTTCAAAGGCATGAGCTCAGCGTCATTCTGCCTCTGCCCCCTGTTTTTGTCAAGGCGCGCCAAACCTCAACTTCTCTCTTCCGTATATTTTAATATACAATAAGAACAGGATAATATGGCCCGCCTCAACCTCGGTGAATCATTCTCCATGTCGATGGGATCTCTCTGGGCTAACAAGCTGCGGACCTTCTTGACCCTGCTCGGCATCATCATCGGAGTGCTCACCATCATCGCCGTCGTTTCGGTGATCCAGGGGCTCAATAAATACGTCTACACCAAGATGTCCTTTTACGGCACCAACGATTTCTCAGTTACCAAATTTTCGCTGTTCGGGATATCGCTCAAGGATTTCACGGAACAGATGAAACGGAAAGACCTCACTCTGAACGAGATGGAACTCCTGCGCCGGGAATGCCGCAGCTGCGAACTCGTTGGGGCCAGCATGGAGACGAGTCGGACGGTCAAGGCCGGCAGCCAATCGCTGAGGAATATCGAGATCCGCGGCGTCACCCACCTCGATTACAACATCGGCTCGGTCCTGGAGCTCGAGGCCGGCCGCCAGCTCCGGAGGGAGGATGAGACCCACTCCCGCCTGATCTGCATCGTCGGGTTCGATATCAAGGAGAAGCTCTTCCCCTATACCGACCCGGTAGGCAAATGGATCAAGGTCGGCGCCGACAATTTCCTGGTTGTTGGCTTGGGCAAAAAGAAAGGCAAACTCCTAGGCTTCAGCCAGGACAACTACGTTAACATCCCGATCACGACCTTCGGGAAGATCTACGGCTCGCGCCAAAGCATCGATATCAACGTCCATACGACTTCCCAGGAACAAATGAAGGATGCTCAAGAAGAGGTGAGGACGCTCCTCCGGTCCGCCCGCCATCGCTCCTTCGATGACCAAGATGACTTTTCCTTCCGGACTTCGGAGTCCTTCATCCAGCTCTATAAAAGGGTCACCTCGGGGATCTACTTCGCCATGATCGCCGTCTCTTCCATCGCCCTTCTGGTCGGCGGGATCGTGGTTATGAACATCATGCTCGTCTCGGTCTCCGAGAGGACCAAGGAAATCGGCATCCGCATGGCGGTTGGCGCGCGGCGGCAGGACATCCTCTTCCAATTCCTGATCGAGTCGGCGGTCCTCTCGGGAACGGGGGGGCTGATCGGCATCCTACTCGGTCTTGCCCTTGCCAAGATCGTCTCGGCCGCCACTTCCCTGCCTTCGTCCGTCGACCCGGTATCCATCATTATGGCCATTGCCATGTCTACCTGCATCGGCCTCTTTTTCGGCATCTACCCGGCCAACAAAGCGGCCAAGCTGAATCCCGTCGAAGCGCTTAGGTCGGAGCCATGAGAGCGGGCATCCTGGGTGAGATCGTGCACATGGCGGTCGATTCCCTGAAAAGTCATAAGATGCGCTCTTTTCTGACGATCCTGGGGATCGTCATCGGGGTCATGACGGTAATCGCTATGGTTTCCATCATCCAGGGACTGAACCGGTCCGTCCTGCAGGAGCTCGAGTCGGTCGGTTCCGACCTCATAATCGTCTCCAAGTTCGAGCCGGGCATCCAGTTTGAGAGAAGCTCAGAGGAAGATCGGCAGCGAAAAGACCTGACCTTCGATGATGCCCTGGCCCTCGAACAGGAAAGCCCGCTGGTCAAAGCCGTCGCCGTCCAGCTCGTGGCCGATATTTTCCAGGGCATCCCCATCAAGCACCAGAACATCAAGAGCGAGGAATCCCTCATCCTGGGGATGAACGAGCAGTATCCTCAGGTCCTCTCGGTCTATCAGCCCCTCCTGGGCCGCTTCCTGAGTGAATCCGATGTCCGGCACAGCGCCAGGGTCTGTGTGCTGGGGGCCGATCTGGCTGAGATCCTCTTCCCCCACACCAATCCTTTAGGCAAAGAAATCCGCATCGGCCCCGAATCATTCCAGGTCGTCGGCGTCCTCAAGAAGAGGGGGGCGATGTTCGGCCAGAGCCGGGATAATTTCGCGGGCATTCCCATCTCCACACTGATGAAATATTTCCCCTATAACCCGGAACAGATCCAAGTCATCGTCACGCCGAAAAAGCACGGCTCTATCCCAGAGACCATCGAGGACATTACCAATATTCTCCGCAAAAGGCACAAGGTCGGGTTCGGCAAGCCGAACGACTTCGCGGTCTTCACCCAGGACGCGATTGTCGGCCTGTACAACCAGATCACCGGCGCCGCCTACCTGGTGATGATCGTCATCTCTTCGATCGGTCTGCTGGTCGGCGGCATCGGGGTCATGAACATCATGCTCGTCTCGGTGAAGGAGAGGACGCGGGAGATCGGGATCCGCAAGGCCATCGGCGCGCGCTCGGCGGACATCCTCAAACAGTTCCTTTTCGAGGCCGTGTTCCTGACCGGGACGGGCGGCATCCTGGGCATCATCATCGGCTACTTGATCGCCGCGCTGGTCAAGGCGGCCACTCCCCTGCCGGCTTCGGTCACACCCTGGTCGGTCGTCCTGGGATTCCTGGTGGCGGTATCGGTGGGGCTGTTCTTCGGGATCTTCCCCGCCCGCAAAGCGGCCCGGCTCGAGCCCATCGTCTCCCTCCGCTACGAGTAGGCTCGGGCTTAGGGTTCGTCAGCCCGGCCGCTTCCCTACCGAAACCAGGAAACCCTTATTCCTTGGCCGGGGAGGCCAGTTTTCCCTTGAGATATGCCTCGGCAGCGTTGAGGGCCCCTTCGAGATCCGAACCCTTTTCGGCGACCAGTTCGACGAGCGAGGCGCTCCCTCCGCCCTTCGCCTTAACCAGGGACGCTAAGATCGGCACCAGCTCCCTCATGTTCAAGGGAAGCTTGTCTGAGCAGGCGAAGACAAGGTGATCCCTCTCTTCACCCCTGACGGCGAACAGGACAGCCAGGTCGGCCAGCTTGATGATGCTGAGCGCCAGGAGTTTGGCTTCCTCGGCGGTCTTAACTGTCCAGATCGCTTTAATCAGGAGGCCTTTCGCCGTCTTGACGGCCTCTTCGGCCTGGTAGGCGGCCAAAGCTTCATGCAATTGTCTCTGCCTCTTGCGAAAGTGTTTGGCTTCCTGGATTGTCTTCTCGACGGCTGCGGCCGCGTCACTTTCCCGGACCGAGAGCTTCTGGCTGATTTCCAGGAGAGACCGGTTCTTCTGCGCATAGTCATGCCGGGCCCGGCGCCCGCAGAGGAATTCGAAACGCAGATTGTTCCTGATCTTGTCCCAGCGGATGACCTTGATCAGTCCGATCTCTCCTGTCCTCCGGCAGTGAGTGCCGCCGCAGGCGGAAAAATCGAATCCGTTCACCTCGACGACACGGATCGTGCCTTCCTTCTTGGGGGGCCGCCGAAGCGGTACCTTATCGACCGCTTCCGTGTCCACAAAATAAGTCTTGATCTCCCGGTTCTCGAAGACGATCTCGTTGGCCCTGGCCTCAATCCTCTCCAGGTCTTCGTCCGAAATCGCGCTTGTCCCGATCTCCAGAGTCGCGACCTGTTCTCCTAGATGAAAGGACCGGGTCTCTCCCTGCAAGATCTCGATAAAGCACTGGGAAAGGATGTGTTGACCGGAATGCTGCTGCATGTGGTCGAAACGACGGTCCCAGGCGATGATTCCCCGGACTTCCGTCCGGCTCAACTCCCGGTCGAGAAGGTGGACGATCCGATCCCCGTCCTCGAAGACGTGGCTGACCTCGGCCTCCTCCAGACTCCCCCGGTCGGCCGGCTGGCCTCCGGACTCGGGATAGAAGCAGGTCTCGTCGAGGACGACGGCCGGCTTCCCCTGGTGAACGAACTGCTCCAGGACACGTCCGGCGAATTCCCGCTGATAGGCATCTTCGAAATAGAGTCTTCTCGTCACCATCGCTCTCCCCGTCATGACGCCAGATTGAGGACCCGCTCGGTGATCTTAAAATGCTTCTTAGCCACTTTATCAAGGATCTGGGCGCCGCGGAGCCGGACGAGCCTGGCTCCGGCTTCTTCGACCATGGACGAAGCCCCTTTGGGCAAGTCGATCCCGACGTCTTGGGAGAGAAAGTGAAGACGTTTCAGGAATTCCGCCCGGGCCAGCAGAGAGGCGGCGGCCACAGCCAGATCCTCCTCCGCCTTCGGCCTCTGGATGAGCTCAAGGCGCTTCCCTTTTTTCATCAAGGCATTCATGACGAAAGCCTTGTCGCCGAACTGGTCGGTTATGGCCAAACGGCAGGGAACTTTCTCGAGGATGTTCTCGATCGCCCGGGAATGCCCCCAGGCCAGGATCCGATTCAGGTTCCTGAGCTTCACGTAGAGCTCGTTGTAGCGCTCCGGCCCGATGCTGACAACGGAATGCGTATAGCCCCTTTTGATGATCTCGGCCAGCTCCCGGACCCGGCCGTCGGACGTCCGCTTGCTGTCCTTGACTCCGAACTCTCTGAGGACGTCTTCCTGGCCTTCCGGGAGAAAAACACCGGCGATGACGACGGGGCCGAAATAATCTCCCTTTCCTGATTCGTCCGTACCGATATGGCCCTTCTCGGGGGGAAAAAGCTCGGGCTGTTCCATCGCTGCGACCAAACAGCTACTTGAGAAGATTCCTGGCCTTGGCCTCCCGGATGAGGTCCGGCCGGAACTTGGGGTGAGCGATATTGATCAGCGCCGTCGTCCTCTCCAGGAGGTTTTTACCCCAGAGGTAGGCGACTCCGTATTCGGTTACGATGCAGCGAACATCGGCCCGGGTCGTCACGACACCGGCGCCCTTCTTGAGAAAGGGGACGATCCTGGTCATCTCCCCGTCCTTGGCCGTCGAGGGCAGGGCGATGATCGGCTTCCCGCCCTTGGAGTGGGCCGCGCCGCGGATGAAATCGACCTGGCCGCCGAAGCCGCTGTAGATGAAGGTCCCGATGGAGTCCGAGCAAACCTGCCCGGTGATATCGACCTCGATGGCCGAGTTGATAGCGACCATGTTGTCGTTGCGGGCGACATTGAAGGGATGATTGACGTAGTCGGTCGGGTGGGCCTCGATCACCGGGTTGTTATCGATGAAATCGTAAAGCCGGTCGCTGCCGAGGGCGAAAGTGATCACGACCTTGTAAGGATGAAAGGTCTTCTTCGCTCCGGTGACGATTCCGGCCTCGATCGCCTCCATCACTCCGTCCGAGACCATCTCGGTGTGGATCCCCAGGTCGCGCCGGCCCGACAGCGCCGCCAGAACCGCATCTGGAATGCCCCCGATCCCGAGCTGCAGGGTCGATCCGTCCTCGATCAGGTCGGCGATGTACTTGCCGATCAGCCGCTCGACGTCGCTGATCGGACTCTTCTCGAGCTGGGGCAGCGGCTCGGAGGTCTCGACGATCTTTTGGAAGCGGGAAACATGGAGGAAAGAGTCGCCCAGGACGCGCGGCATCCGGTCGTTGACCTGGGCGATGACGAGCTTGGCCGTCTCGGCGGCCGCCTTGGAGGCCAAAACCTCGACCCCCAGGCTCATGAACCCGTGCTCGTCGGGGGGGGAGACATGGAGAATGGCCGCGTCCAGGGACATCTGCCCCGAGGTGAACAGAGAGGGGATCTGATGGAGAAAAATCGGCACGTAGTCGGCTCTTCCTTCGTTGATGGCCTTGCGGTCGGCCGGACCGACGAACAGGGAATTGTGGCGGAAATGCCCTTCCATATCCGGTTTCGAAAGGGGGTCATCACCCAGGAGAAGAACGTGGACGAGCTCCACGTCCATGAGCTCATCCTTCCGCGCCGCCAACGCCTTCATCAGGACATAAGGCGTGGCGGCGTTTCCGCTGATGTAAACACGGTCTCCGCTCTTGACGACGGAGACGGCCTCTTCAGCGCTCACCAGTTTCTTTTTGTAATCATCGACCCAACTCATCTGATTCCTCCGTTCGCTCCAAATCCAAAGGTCCTATTTTTGGCCGTTTCTCAGGTAGTGATCGATCGCTTCGGCGGCCAGCCGGCCATCGCCCATTGCCAGGATGACCGTCGCCCCGCCCCGGACGATATCTCCCCCCGCGAACACCCCGGAGATGGTCGTGGCCATTGTCTGCCAGTCCACTTCCAGGTTACCCCACTTGCCGACACGAAGCTCGGGTGTCGTCTGGGCCATCAGGGGATTAGGGCTTTGGCCGATGGCCACAACGACCAGGTCCACCTCGGTGACGAACTCCGAGCCGGGGACGGGAATCGGCTTGCGCCGCCCCGAAGAGTCCGGCTCGCCCAACTCCATCTTCAGGCACTCCATGGCCTTGACCCGGCCGTTCTCGTCGCCGAGGTAACGGACCGGTGTCGTCAGCAGATGGAATTCGATGCCCTCTTCCTCGGCGTGCTTGACCTCCTCCTCCCGGGCCGGCATCTCCTGGCGGGAGCGGCGATAGATGATGGCCGCCGATTCCGCCCCGAGGCGTTTGGCCGTCCGGACGGAGTCCATGGCCACGTTGCCGCCGCCGATAACGGCCGCGCGCTTGCCCCGGACGACGGGAGTGTCGTAGGCGGGAAAATCATAGGCCCGCATCAGGTTCACCCGGGTCAAGTACTCGTTGGCCGAGTAGACGCCGACCAGATTCTCACCTGGGATGCGCATGAAGTTCGGCAGGCCGGCCCCGGTCCCGATGAAAAAGGCGTCATAGCCGTCCTTCTTCAAGTCTTCCAGCGTGGCCGTCTTGCCGACGACGAAGTTCAGCCTCAGCTCGACGCCCAGTTTCTGCAGATAATCGACCTCCGCTTTAAGAATGTTCTTGGGAAGCCGGAACTCGGGTATCCCGTAAACGAGCACACCGCCGGGGATGTGGAGCGCTTCGAAAATGGTGACCCCGTGGCCCTTCTTGACCAATTCGCCGGCGGCCGTCAGGCCGGCCGGGCCGGCGCCGATGACGGCGACCTTCTTTCTCGTCGAAGCAGGGAGATCGGGGATGAACACCTCTCCTTCCCGGCGCTCGAAATCCGAAATGAACCTCTCCAGGTTGCCGATGGCGACCGGAACGCCGGTGGCCTTCTTGAGGTTGCAGACGGCCTCGCACTGAGTCTCCTGAGGACAGACCCGGCCGCAGATGGCCGGCAGGCTGTTGGTCTCCTTGATCTTCCGGATGCTGGCCGAGAGGTTGCGCTTCTCGATGAGCTTGATGAAGCTGGGGATGTCGATGGACACCGGACAGCCGGCCACACACCCGGGATTGGCGCAGTCCCAGCACCGCTGGGCCTCACGGACGGCCGCCTCGAATTCCAATCCCTTGTTGACCTCGCCGAAGTCGCAGTTCCTCTCCCCGGCTTCGCGCTCGGGCATTTTCTGCCGGAGGATCTTCATCCTTTCCTTGACCGGCACAGACTTCCGTAACTCTTTCCGCCAGTCCTTGTCATACTCGGCCTTGAGCCTTTGCTTGAGCTCGGGCGCGATCACCGATTTTTCCGTCATCTCCCACTCTCAGCGCGCTCGGTCCCGCTCATGAAAAGCGCTCCTTTTCCCAAGCGCACAGCGACCTCACCTCATCGTCAAAATAGGATTTGCGGCGGGAGAAGAGCTCCTGCCAGTCGATGGTGTGTCCATCGAAATCCGGGCCATCCACGCAGGCAAATTTGGTTTTTCCTCCCGCGGTCACACGGCAGGCCCCGCACATCCCCGTCCCGTCGACCATGATCGGGTTGAGGCTGACCATGGTCTTCACGCCGGCCGCCCGGGTCGCCTCGGCGCAGCGGTACATCAGATAGGTACAGCCGATGGCCACGACACGGGCGACCTTCTTTTCCTCCTTGAGCAGAGCATCGAGCTTATACGGGATGTATTCTTTGGAGTCATAGTGTTTGTCCCGCGCCGAGACGAAGAGCTCGTCGCTGACCTTCCTGAGCTTGTCCTCCCAGTAGAAGAGATAGCTGGCCTTGACATCGATCAGGGTGAGCACGCGGTTCCCGGCTTGCTTCAGGGCCCGGGCGATAGGATAGATGGCCGCGATGCCGAAGCACCCGCCCGCGCAAACCACGGTCCCGAAATTCTGGATCTCTGAAGACCGGCCGAGCGGACCGACATAAACGGGGATATCGTCGCCGGCCTTGAGCAGCGACAATTTCTGGGTGCTCGTGCCGACCAGCATGAAGACCGAAGTGACCGATCCCCGCTTCGTATCCCAGTCTGCAATCGTCAGCGGGATCCTCTCTCCGCGTTCATCGGGCATGACGATGACGAATTGGCCGGGGCGGCTCTTGCGGGCTACTTCTGGAGCGTGGACTTCGAGCAGATGGATATTGGGCACCAGCCGCTCTCGGCGCAGTATCTTGGCCATGATGACTCTCTCGCTATTTCTCCTGTTTTTCGTCCCGGGCCTTGTCTCTCTCTCTCAGTATCTTGAGGCCCTTGACCTCCTCACGGAGGTCCAGACCGCGGTAATAATCCGGGACATCCTCCAGCTCCGCTGACACGGGAATCCCCTCAGAGATTTCGGTTTTTCCCTCTGCGGAGGTGAGAGGAATGAACCGGGGAGAGGATTGGCTGTCTTCGACAACGAAAGCCGGCCGTCCTCTCTTGAGATGATGGGTTGAGACTTCGTGGAGCGACGGTCTGGCCTGACTTATTTCCTCGGCGATCTCGGCCGGGCTCTGAAAAGGGAAATCCTTGTTTCCCATCTTCTCGGCAAGACGGCAGAAAATCCACCAATCCTGCCTGGACTCTCCGAGGGGATCGATCAGCCTCCTGAATCTCTGGATTCGCCCTTCGGCATTGATGAAGGTACCATCGGTCTCGGCCCAGGTGACGGCAGGCAAGAGGACTTCGGCCGGCTCGCCGGCGGCGCCCTGGTAGCAGCCCTGGACGATCAAGAAGTCCGGGGCCTTCGTTTGTCCCAGCTCAGGAAGATTTCCGGCCAGGTAGAGAGCCCGGCTCCGGCCCTTTTCGAGGCCGTCGATGACCCGGGCCCTGAACGCTCCGTTCAAAGACCCCGACGGCCAGAGCTCGATGACACCTCGTTCGTTGTTCTCGGCGGCCAGTGGAATGACTCTGGCCTCGCCCAGAAGGGCGAGATTCCAGAGCATTTGGACGAGGCGGGGAGCCTCCGGCCCCTGGACCAGCCCGGGTCCGATCAGAAAGACCGCGGGCCCAGCCTCCTTGAGAAGACGGACTGCGGAGAGGAGCTCTTCTGTTTCGAGTCCGACGGAGGAAGTGAGGATCGCCTGGCCGGCGCTCTCCAGGGAAGTTTTCAACTCTTCCCCAGCGGGGATGGCTGACCACTTGTCCAACGGCCGTTGCTCAAGAAGCTGGCGGCAGAGATAGACAAGGACCGCCAGTTCACTTCCCGGTTTCGTCCGCAGAGAGACTGTCGCCCTGCGGCCGAGGACCGTCACCGCAGAATTCCAGACAAGGAGCCTGGCGCCTTGGCGGACGGCTTTGAGGACCTCGAGCCAGAGGATCGGATGGGACAGGACGATATCGGCGCCGGCGATCATGATGGTCCCGGCTGCGGAGAGGGCCCTCGCTTCAAAATTGAGAGGAAGAGATATCTCCTGTTTTTGAAGTTCCGCCCGGAAAAGCGACGGCACTGATAGCCGTGGGAAATCGACCCACGGGTCGGTTCGCAGGACCTCACGGGCGAACTTCTGAGCGATGTATTGGTCTTCCAGAGCCAGCTGAGAAGAGACGACCATGGCGGGCTCTTTATCTATTTCTTTCTTCAGCCTCAGGGCGACAAAGTCCAGGGCCTCGTCCCAGCCCACCTCGACAAGCTTCCCCTGTCGGCGGACCATCGGCCGGAGAATCCGCTTCGGAGCATGGACAGTGTCCCGGACGACAAACCGCCCCTTGACACAGGCCTGTCCGCCGTTGACCGGAGCGTCCTCTTGAGGACGAGAGCTGACGATCCGTCCGTTCTTCAGGTCGACCTCGAGAGCACACCCGAGGCTGCAGAGGGGACAGACGGTCTCGCGGCTCTCGTCGGGGAGGCCTTCGCCCTTCAAGCCGCGCTCGGTGAGGGAACCGGTCGGGCAGACATCGACGCAGGCCCCGCAGAACTGACAGCCGGAATCGACGAGCGGCCGGTCCAGGGACGTTCCGACGACCGCCCCAGGGCCGCGAAAGACGACCGATATCGCCGCCGCTCCTCTCACCTCGCTGCATACCCTCACGCAGCGCGCGCAGAGAATGCACAGATTATAGTTCCGGTCGAAAAAAGGATCTTCCCGGCGCACCTCGAAATCCCGGTACGAGGCCGGCCAGCGAACCCTCTCGACCTTGAGCTCGGTGACGACATCCTGAAGCTCACAGCGGCCGTTCTCCGAACAGAGCACGCATCCCGTCACCTCTCCGACCTTGCGGATGGTGGATTTGTATTCCTCGCAGTCTTTCTTCTCCGAACAGATCAAACAGGCGTGAGGGTGTTCCGAGAGGATGAGCTCCAAGGTTTGTCGGCGGAGCGATTGCAGCCGGGGTGTTTCGGTCGTGACCTCGAGGCCCTCCTCGACTACGGTGCAGCAGGCCGGGAGATAGCCCCTCTTGCCCTTGATCTCGACGAGGCAGAGCCGGCACCCTCCATAGGAAGTCAGGCCCTTGGAAGCACACAGGTTGGGGATTCTAATCCCGTGGGCTTGAGCCGCTTCGAGCACGGTCGAGCCGGGGGCGGCGGCGATATCCCGGCCGTTGATCTTTAACTTAACCATGTTTTCGCTTCCGGGCCTCCTGATGGGACGATGAGACGAGTTCCCGGCAGACCTGAGCGGGGCACCTTTTGTGTTTGATGTGCTCGAGGTACTCGTCCCGGAAATGGCGGAGTGTGGAAAGCACGGGATTGGGAGCCGACTGCCCGAGCCCGCAGAGCGAGGCTTCCTTGACGGCCTCGGCCAGTTCTTCGAGCTGCCCAAGGTCCTCCTCTTCTCCCTCTCCGCGCGTGATCCGGACCAGGATATCGTGGATCTGTTTATTCCCCACCCGGCAGGGCACGCACTTCCCGCAGGACTCCTCTTGAGTGAAGTGCATGTAATGACGGGCAAGGTCGACCATACAGGTCGTCTCGTCCAGGACGATCATCCCTCCCGAGCCCATGGTGGACCCCGCCTGGACGAGGCTGTCGTAGTCGATGGCCAGGTCTAGAAACTCGGCGGGCAGGAATCCTCCTGCCGGACCGCCTGTTTGGACGGCCTTGAATTTTTTCCTGTCCTTGATACCGCCGCCGATATCATAGATGATCTCGCGCAGCGTGATGCCCATGGGCACTTCGACCTGGCCGCCGTTCCTGATCTTGCCCACGAGGGAAAAGATTTTCGTGCCCTTGCTTTTGGCCGTGCCGATCCGGCTGTACCACTCGGCGCCCTGCTTGATGATCAGGGGAACGTTGGCCCAGGTCTCGACATTGTTGATGTTGGTCGGCTTGCCCCACAGGCCGGACTGGGCCGGGAACGGGGGGCGCTGCCGGGAGACGGCTCGATAACCCTCGATCGAGGTCATCAACGAAGTTTCCTCCCCGCAGACAAAGGCACCCGCTCCCTCGACGATATGGAGGTCGAAGTGAAACTCCGACCCAAGGATGGACTTCCCGAGCAGGCCGTGCTTCCTGGCCAGGTCTCGGGCGATGGTCACGTGCTTGACGGCATGCGGCGCTTCCATCCGGACATAGATGTAGCCTTCGGCCGCGCCGATGGCATAGGCGCCGATGATCATCCCCTCGATAACACTGTGGGGATTGGCGACCAGGATGCTGCGGTCCATGTAGGTCCCCGGATTCCCTTCATCGGCATTGCAGATAATATAGCGGCGGTCGGCGATCTCATTGCGACAGAACTGCCATTTCTTCCCGGTGGGAAAACCGGCCCCTCCCCTGCCCCGCAGACCGGAGGCGTCGATCTCGTGGATGACCTCCTCGGCCGTCATATCGAAGAGGGCCTTGGTCAAAGCCTGATACCCATCCGCGAGAATATAGTCCTCAATCCGGGTGGGGTTGAGACGCTGGTTGTCCCCGGTCAGCAGCCGCATCTGCTTTCGATAAAAGGGGATCTCCTTCTGGAGCCCGAAGGTGCGGCCGGTCTTGGGATCTTTGTAGACGAGGGCGTCGATCACCCTGTTCTTGAGAATGGTCTGGTCCACGATCTTGGGGATATCGCCGGGTTCAAGCGGACCATAGAAGATCCCGTCGGGAGAGATGACGACGTTGGGTTCGCGCTCGCAGAATCCATGACACCCCGTGACCTCCAACCCGACGGTCGCTTGGAGGCCTCGCTTTCCGATCTCCCGGCCGAAGGCTTCGATGATGGCCGGCGACCCGCTGGCCTGGCCGCAGGTCCCGTTGGAAACGACAACGGTTTTCCGGCGGGCGGGGCGTTCCTCGCCCAGATGCGCTTTCCAGGCCGCCAGCTGGGAAGGATCGGTGAGCCTCTTCATGACACCCTACTTCCGACTCCTGTATCCGGCCAGGAGGGGACACACACCAGCAACCTGGACCTGGGAATGGTAGGTGCCGTTGACGACCACGGTCGGCCCGACGGCGCAACAGCCGAAGCAATTGACCGTCTCCAGCGAGAACATCCGGTCGGCCGTGGTCTCGCCGGCCTCGATCCCGAGCTGCGTCTTGATCTCGGCGAAGACCGCGTCGCCGCCGCGGACATAGCAGGACGTACCCTGGCAAGCCGTCACCGTGTATTTGCCGGGGGGCTGCAGCCGAAAGGCCTTATAGAACGTCAGCACTCCGAAAACATCACTCGCGGTGATGCTCAGATGTTCGGCGATCCGCCGGATGGCCGGAGCAGGGATGTAGCCGTATTCGGCCTGCACCTTGTGAAGGATATGGATCAGGTCTTTCTGTTCCCGACCGAATTCCCTCAACAGCTCGTCCATTTCCTGCCCGCTCCGGCGTTCTTCAAGCCAAGAAAACGTCTCGATAGCTCAGCCCGAAACGTTCAGCAATATTCTTTTTGGCGATATGGCCCCGGCACATGTAAACGCCCCGGGCCAGGGTGGGATTGGTCTTGATGGCCTGATCGATCCCGAGCTCGCCGATGGCATGCAGGTAGTGGACGGCGAGGTTGGAGAGGACTTTCGTGGATGTGCGGCTGACCGAGGAAGTGATGTTGGGGACACAGTAGTGGATCACTCCCTCGTCAACGTAGGTCGGATGCTCGAGGGTGGTCAATCGGCTGGACTCGATGCAGCCGCCGTTATCGATGGCCATGTCGATGATGACCGAACCCTTCCTCATTGTCTTGACCATCTCGCGCGTGATCATGACGGGGGCTCGCTCCCCCGGACGGAGAACGGCGCCGATGAGGATATCGGCGACCTTGGTCATCCGGGCCAGGTTGTATTTGCTCCCCATCAGGGTGATGACGCGCCCGGCGGTCATCTCTTCGATCTTTCTCAGCCTCTCCATGTTGTGGCCGACGACGATCGTCTGGGCGCCGGCACCGAGCATCGCCCGGGTGGCGCTCCGGGCCAGGACGCCGCTGCCGATGATCACCACCGTCGCCGGCGGAACGCTGACGACACCGCCCAGGATCATCCCCCGGCCGCCCTGGTTGGTCTGGAGGTAGTGGCCGGCGATCGCCAGGCACATCTGCCCGGCGATCTCGCTCAAGGTCTCATAGAACGGCAGGACATCGTCCTCGTCCTGGATGATCTCGTAGCCGATCATGCAAACGTTTTTTTGGAGGAGCTCTTCGACGATCGCCTTCCTGGCGATGGCCAGATGATGAAAGCCGAGCAGGATCTGATCGGCCTTGACCAGCCGGCACTCCTCCTGGCTGAGGGGAGAGATATTGATGACGATATCGGACCGCCCGAAGACTTCCTCTTTGGTGAAGACGATGTTCGCCCCCTGAGCCGTGTAATCCTCGTTGGTGTACCCCGCTTTCAGTCCTGCTCCGGCCTGGACGTAGACCGTGTGTTTTTTCTCCAGGAGAAAGGACACACCGCTCGGGTTCAGGCCGACCCGGTTCTCAATTTTCGCACTTTCGTTGATCACGCCGATATTCATCGCATCCTCCTCGAAAAAAAAGAAGATATATTACCAGAATAGAATTCTTTGGACAACAACTCATCTCCTGGCGCAAGTCTTCCCGTTTGGGTGATCCCGATGGGCGCAGGGGGCCGCCCTCGGCCCCCGCACCCCGGGAACCAGTCCCGTCGGTTCCCCCCATCGGAGAAGCCGATGGGTCCCCCCTCCGCTACGGGGGCTTCAGGGCGGCCCCCTGCGCTCATGAAAAAGATCATATATTTAAAAAATATTCCTCTCAATCCTGATAGACGATCCGGCCGCCGACGATCGTCGTCCGGACCCGCGCCTCGATGATCTCTTGCGGAGGTATCTCGAATATATTCCGGTCCAGGACGACGAGATCGGCCAGGTAGCCCACGCTGATCTTTCCTTTTACCGTTTCGGCGAACTCGGCGAATGCGCCGTTCGTTGTGTAGGTTCGGAGGGCCTCCTCGAGGGAAATTTTCTGTTCCGGATACCAGCCCTCGGGGTGCTTCCCATCGGTTGTCCGCCGGGTGACGGCGGCATAGATCCCGGCCAGGGGGTCGAGGGGAGCGACCGTCCAATCGGATCCAGCGGCCAGCTTCACCCCCTGGTCGAGAAGCGAACGGAATGCATAGGTGGTCCGGCAGCGGTCCGGCCCGATCTTGCGCTCGGCCCAGCGGCCGTCATCGATCGCATGATAGGGCTGGACGGAGGCGATGACACCCAGTCTCGCCATCCGCTCCATGTCCTGGGGCCGCAGGTGCTGGGCATGCTCGACCCGCCAGCGCCTGTCCCTCGGCCCGTTCCGGGTGATCGTCTTTTCGTAGAGATCGAGGAGGATCGCATTGGCCCTGTCCCCGATGGCATGGACGGCCACCTGGAGACCCGCCGCGTCCGCGGCCTGGAACCTCTGTTCCATGACGCCCGGGGGAAACATGTCGGAGTGGAACAGCCCCGAAGTCTGCGGATTATCGGCGTACGGTTCAAAGAAGAGCGCCGTCGATGAACCCAGCGAACCGTCGACGAATCCCTTGAGCCCGCCGATCTTCAGGTAGTCGTTCCCGAAAGGCGTCTTCAGGGAGAGTCGCGAATAGATGGCCACTTCGCTGATCGGAATATACAGAAAGATCCGGCAGGTGAGCTTGCCCGCCTTGAGCAGCTCCTGATAAACAGCAAAATGGCCGGTGTCATAGGCCATGTCATGTGTCGAAGTGACGCCATTCTCGGCGGCGAGGCGGAGGGCCGCTTCAGCCGCCTTCAGCCGGGTTTCGGAACTCGGTGCGGGAATATATTTGGTCACGAGCTCTATGGCCGCGTCCTTGAGGATGCCCGTCGGCTCTCCCGTCCTCGAATCCTTAACGATCTCCCCCCCTGGAGGAGAGGGTGTGACGGCGGTGATTCCGGCGATTTTTAAGGCCAGGGAGTTGACCAGGACCATATGGCCGTCATGCCGGTTTACACAAACAGGATGGCCGGGAGTCACCTCGTCGATCCACTCCCGCCGCGGAAGTTCCGGGGGGTCGAACTGCTGCTGGTCCCAGTCGCCGTTGAGGATCCACTCTCCCTTGGGCAACTCCTTGGCCTTGTCCCGAACCCGGGCCACAAACTCCTCCCGGCTCTTGGCCTCCCGCAGCCGGATGTTGAGCAGAGCCAGTCCGCCGTCGAGGAAATGGGTGTGACTGTCGATGAACCCCGGGAGAACGAGGTTCCCCGCGAGATCAAGAACGCGGGTGTCTCGACCGATCAGCCGACCGATTTCCTTGGAACTCCCGACCGCGACGATTCTCTCGCCTCGTACGGCAATCGACTCGGCCCAGGGGCGCGGGCTCTCACCCGTCCACACCCGGCCGTCCTTCAGGACGAGGTCAGCCATGGCTCTCGCCCCGTGACAGGCCGTTAGGGCCGCTGCCGCGGCCAGAAAGGCCAGCAGGACCGGCGTTCGTTTTTTCATGGTTGTCTCCTGCCTTGATAAGACATAAGGTCGATCCATCTCTCTTTGTCACAGCCGGATACTCTGAAGATCCCGCGGCACGATCAACCGTCCCTTGAAATGGCGCCGGATCTCGCGCCGCACCTCGACCGCGGAGCATGATGCCTCCGCCAGGAAATGGCAGGGGACGAGACAGCGCACGCCCGCCTCCTGGCTCCACCGGCCGAGGGCGAGAAAAGATGTATGGAGGCGGGACAGCGCGGGATACCTCCTGAAATAGCGGGAAGGAGCGCTCGCATCATGAACAAGGCAATCGACTCCCCGGGCGTCCGCAAAGAGCGGCTCATGGACCGGCGTATCACCCGAAAAGAGGATCTCCCGCCCCTCACCTTCCAGATAAAAATGGCAGGCCAGAGAAGAGTGATGATGCGGCACCGGGAGCGTCCTGACAGAACAAGGCCCCTCGAGGCGGACCGTTTGACCCGGCCGCAGGACCCGGAAGCGGACCCGTGTTCTTATCTTGCGGCGCCGCAAACCGAAGAGATCGAGCAGACGCCGGCTGAAGGCGACGGTCGCCTCCGATCCCATGACCCGGATCTCTCCGGCGATGAGCATCTGACTATGGACCAACGAGGGCAGGCCATAGATATGGTCCGGATGGATATGGGTCAGAATGACGGTCGTGATCTGGCCCGGCTCGAATCCCAACTTCCTGATCTTGGCGGCGACGCTTCCGGGGCAGTCGATGAGGATGAGCTCGCTTCCGGTCCGAAGAAGCACGGAGGTATTGTCCCTTTGAGGCGTGGTCACTGAACCACCTGTTCCCAGGAAATGAATTTCAGCCATGGTGTCCGGCAGAAGAGCCTATTAAATGAGAAACGGCCCCGAAAATCAACCGCCGCCAACTTTATAACGAAAAGTGGGGTCAGCAAGGGAAAACGGGGAGCGCCGCCGCCGTGAGGTTGACAGCTGCGAGTGGTTCGGCTAAAAAAGGAGGGTGTTGCTCGACGGATGACGCTGTGAGGAGGACGGATGATTAACGCGACCCAGATCCGCAGGGGGATGCTCATCATCCTGGAAGGCCAGCTCTACCGCGTGCTCGAGGCCACCCATGTCACGCCGGGACGATGGAAGGCGATGATGCAGACGAAGCTCCGCCACCTCAAGGACGGAAGCCTGCTCAATTTCCGGTTCCGCTCCGAGGACCGGGTGGAGCAGGCCTTTCTTGAAGAGGCGGAGATGGAGTTCTTGTACAAAGCCGGCGAGGACAGCGTCTTCATGAACTTGGAGAACTATGAACAGATCCGTCTTTCTCCCGAGATCATCGGCGACGGCGTCCGCTATCTCGTCCCCAACATCGTCTTTACCATTGCGCTCTATGAGGGCAAGCCCGTGGCCGTCCGGCCTCCCCTGACCGTCGAACTGAAGGTGGTTGGAACCGAACCTTTCCTCAAGGGCGCGACCCAGTCGGCCAGCAGCAAGCCCGCCACTCTGGAGACGGGACTCGTCGTCACCGTCCCGCAGTTCATCAACGAGGGGGACGTCGTCCGGATCGACACCCGGGAGGACAAGTACCTCGAGCGGGCTAAGAGCGGCTGAAGATCAAAAGGTCTGCCTGTAGACTCCGATGTTGTGATGGCGGTCGGTCACCCGGACGGTGACCAGATTCTCGGCGTTGGGCGGCAGAGATACCCGGAACTTGAAGGTCTCAACCTTGGAATCACAAATCCCGTCGACCGGAAAGACCACCCGCCAGTCACCTGGCCGGACGAGATACTCGACCTCCTGGATCGAGGAAAAGGAATCCTCCACTTGAAAGGCGACGTCGAGCGCATTCCCCGCTCGGGTGGCGGTGAAGTTCTTGACCACCGGAAGGGAATTATCGATGACCAGAGGGGGACTGATCTTTTCCGCCCTGAGCTCTGAACCCGGAGGATTGGAGCCCAAGTCGCCGGCTTCGAGCTTAAGGAAATAGACACCGTCGGGATAGGACAGTGTGTCGATGGCGATCAGGGACTCCGTCCAGGCGTCCTTGACCACCCGCCAGGCCGTCTCTCCTTCTTTTTTGATCGAAATCGTGTAGAGAAGTCGGTCCCCGTTCTCGTCGGTCACCTCCCAGGTCATGGTTTGAAACCCTTTGCGCTCGACCTTTTTGCCCATAAAGACGGAGCGGTCATCCTTTTTCTTTTCTTCCCCGCCGGCCGCGGATTCTTCCGCTCCCCAGATGACCTCTTCCTGGTCGGGAGGCTTGAGGTAGACCTCATTGGGAGGCAGCAGGGTCAGGCTTTGGACGAGAGGGGCGATATTCGTCTGGAGGTAGAAAAGCGAGACCCGTTGCAACTGGGGCGAGGCATTGCCGGACTGGGTTTTGAGCAGGGCCTTGAACTGGAGATACCGGGCCTTGGGGCTCAGGATCTGCTCTTCTTTTTTCTGGATGGGCGGGGACCAGTCGCTCCACATGCTGTTCGGTTCGAAGGAGTTGCCGCTCCGCGTCTGGATCTGGATGGTTGTGCCTGCGGGAATCAGCCCGTCGAATTCCAGCCGTCCCCAGGAGGACATGGTCCGGGCATCCAGGACATCGCTGATATACTCTCCGTTGAACCTCTGTTCGGCGGAAAGGATCAGCAACCGGGCGGGATTATCGGCCAGTACGCAAATTTTGGTGTCGACGGGTTCGAGCGCATACATCTGCTCGGAGTTGCCCTGGAGAAGGAGCGAGATTTTTTCTTCCCGGTCGACGGTGTAGATGCGACCCTGGTCTCCTGTCCCGAAAAGGAGCCTCTTTTCCTTTTCTTTCCAGAGCAAAGAGTAAATGAGCTCGTCCTCGGACTCCCACAGCTTCTTGGCGATGCCGTCGGGCCGGACCCGGAAGAGTGCGCCCGGCTCCTTCGCTGTTGAGCTCGAGCCTGCCGGCGAACGCACTCCGGTCGGGGCCGGAGCGCCGGCCGATACGGTCACTTCCGTGGAGATCCGGACGGGCAAGTCAGAAGGTTCCTCTTTTTTTGTCCGTGTCGGCGTCCCGCCGCAGGCCGCGTAGATGTTTCCGTCCCCGTCAACGGCCAGGCTCTTGATCTCCTCGTAGGAGGATTCGAACAGGACCGTGGCGCGGCCAGCGGCGCTGAGACGATAGACGACGCCGACGCCGCCGCTTCCAGCCAGGAAATCTCCCTGGCCGCCCTTGTGGAGACAGAGGATATGGTTTTCCTCAGCCTTGAGGACCCGCTGGCCCTCTCCCTCCGGACTGATCCTGTAGATTCCTCCCGCTTCCCCGACCGCGGCCATCAGAGAGCCGTCGTCAGCAAATACCAGGTCCCAGATATATTTCTCCCCGGGGTTGAAAAACGCGGCGGCCTGGTCTTTTCCGGTGATCTTGTAGACCTTGCCGTTGGGGGAAGTTCCCGCGAACAGCATGCCCTTGGAGTCCATGGCCAGACAGGTGACATCCATCTCCTGGGCCTGGAAATAGAGCTCGACCTTACCGTCCTTGCCGATACTGTAGACCCTGCCGCCGTGTCCGGTGCCGAGAAATCCGGTGCCGTCCGGTCGGGGAAGAAAGGAGAGATAGAAGTCCTCCGCCGGTCCGTCCAGCTTGCCTTCCTCAGGGGCCAGGGAGATGACCCCCTCGAAAGTCACGGAGAGGCCGTCCAGCTTGCCCTTGAGGAAATCGTCCTTGGTCCGGATTTCCCATTTGCGGGGGACCACGGCCTCGAGCGGCAGCGTCATTCCGACTATTCCGATAAAAACTATAATTATCAGGCTTCGGTACTTTCTCATCCCGGCTCTCCTATTTTTTGATCTTGACGGGAATCGAGACCATCCCGCGAAAGACATAGGGAATGGGAAGCTGGTATTCCCGGAGTGTGGATCGCGTCAATTCGGTGGGCAGAGAGGCGGCCGCCCGCGGGGAGGCAAACAGGGATTTCATCGAGGGCGGCAGGTTCGGCATCTCCTCCCCCTTGACGAAGAGGCCCGGCTTGGAGGCCATCATCTTGAAGTAGACCCGGTTATGCTTGCGCAGATTGTTGAGGATGCGGATCAGCTGGCCCAGGCTGCGAGGCACGAAATCCTGGCTCCGATACTGGAGGGTCTCCACCTGCTGAACGGAGGCGGCATCGGCAATGATCAGATTGAATTCCGATCCGGCCGGAAGGGGCGGGGCTTCGACCGTGATCTCCTCCTCGAAGTTCTGTCCGCCGAAGGCCCGGCAATAGATCTTCACCTGGATGCGTTCGCCCGCCGAGACCTCGTACTTATCCAACCAGACCCGTTCCAGGGCGCAGAACTTGGCCTCTTCCAGGGCACGGATGGTCAGCGTGAGACGATGAATCCCGAGCGCCTGGAACTCATTGTTGGTCAGGTAGTAGACGACGGCGGTGAGCAGGCCGCTGAGGCCCGTCGTGGCCGTGTCGAGGTTTCCGGAGAAAAGGTCCTCGAGATGGACGCTGGCGCCGTTGTCCAGATAGACATCGCCGTCGAGGGCAAAGGAAAGGTCGCCCAGAGAGCGCTCTTCGCTCGACAGAAGGGAAGCCACCGTCATGTTCACCAGCAGCGGAGTCAGGATCCTATCATTGGCCAGTTCGACCTTAAATTCCTTAGCCCGGCCGGTGGTCTCGAGGAGGCGGATTCCCAACGGCACAGACTGAGGCATCTTGCCCAGCTCGCCCAGCAGGCCGGCCGTCCGGTCCTGAGAGAACCGTCCCAACCGGACGCCCACCGCAGCCAGTTTGAACGAGTTCTGGAGGCTCGGGATCACGCCTAGGACGTTCGCCTTGGCCATCGCATAGTCAACCTTGCCCAGATTATAAAGAGGATGACCAAAAGCCAGGACCCGCTCCCCGTCGACATGCGTCACCGTCCCGATTGCGGCCGCACTCAGGTCACCGCCGACCAGCTCGACGGCCACCGGGTCCCCTTCCCGCAGGGTCGTTCCGGCCTCAGGCACAGCGGCTGCAGTCTGGGCCGCAGAGCCCAAGCTCATTGGGTTGAATCCCGAACGGGTGAACAGCGGCCTGGTCTCCTCGATGATCGCCGGAGTAAACCCCCCGAAGACAAGCGGAACGCCGATCGGAGCCATCGTTTGCCCCTGGGAGAGCAGGGACGGACGCGCAGTCGCGAGGTCCTTGTGGAAGGCCATGAGGTCGGCCAATGACAGACTCGCGCGGAAGGGAAGAGACGATACGGCGGAAGGCTTGCCCTGAACGGGCTGTTCGGAAATGGCCAGCATTTCAGCGATCGGCGTGATCCCGGCGATCGGTTCCTTGGCGAAGGGAAAGGAGTAGGCGACCGCTCCGATGAGCTTGCCTTCGATGTAGATGGGGCTTCCGCTCATGCCCTGGATGATCCCGGTGTTCTCCAGGCCCTGGCCGGAGAGCT
This sequence comes from Candidatus Desulfaltia sp., assembly GCA_035528895.1. Classification (GTDB taxonomy): domain Bacteria; phylum Acidobacteriota; class Aminicenantia; order Aminicenantales; family UBA8522; genus UBA8522. The sequence goes on along the minus strand of DATKXS010000151.1, from coordinate 35,720 downwards.
TGGCCAGGATGATGCTCCTTTTGGGCTGGTTGTTCTCGATGATGCCCAGGATCTCGGCGTCGAATTCCTTGATGTCACCGCCCAATAAAACGGTCTTGCCCTTCCCCTTCATGCCCGGCTTCACTTGCTCCAGAGGCATAGTCAGGGTGGACGCCTGAACAAGGCCGAAAAATATCCCCATGATGACGATGAGCGCTGCCATGTGCTTAATTGTTCGTCTCCTCCGCTTCGGTCGCCATTGACCGGGACAGATAAATTTCATAGAATCGGGACGATGAGGGCCTTTCTCACCGGTGGAACCGGCTTCGTCGGAAGCCATCTCGTCGATCTCCTCCTGGCCAGGGATGTGGAGGTCTTCGTCCTCGTCCGGAACCCGGAAAAAGAACCGGCCCTCCTTGAAAAGAAGGCCCGAGTGCTGAGGGGGGACCTCTTCTCTATCCCTGCGCTTCCGGCCGGCCTCGACTTCGTGTTCCACCTCGCCGGCAAAACACGATCCCTGAAAGCGGCTGATTATTATACTGTAAACCGGCAAGGCACGGCAAGTCTGTTCCGCTCCCTCCGGAGCCTCAAAGAACGCCCCAAGGTCGTCATTCTCAGCAGCCAGGCTGCGGCCGGCCCGTCGGACGGCCGTCGAGCCGTCCTGGAGGGCGACCGGCCGCGACCGATCACCCATTATGGCAGGAGCAAGCTACACGGCGAGGAGGAAGCCCTCAACTTCAAGGACCAGTTTCCCCTCACCATCGTCAGGGCGAGCGCGGTTTTCGGGCCCCTGGACCGGGACTTCCTCGGCTTTTTCAAGATGGCGGCGCGAGGAATCTTCCTCAGCTTCAAGGAAAGGAAAGAGGCGAGTATCATCTACGTTCAGGATCTGGTTGAAGCCCTCTACCTCTGCGGGCAGACATCATCGCCGAGCGGAGAGATCTTCAACATCGCCAATGCCGAGCCCTGTACCTGGGAAGACCTGGGCAGGGCGGCCGCGGCGGCGCTGGGAAAGAAATGCCGGAGGATCAGGATTCCCTATGGCCTGATCTATCTTTTCACCCTTTTGTCTGAGGCCGGCTACCATCTGACCCGCAACCCCGGGCTTTTTAACCGTGATAAGTACCGCGACTTCATCCAGCCGGGATGGCTGGTAGACGTCAGGAAAGCCACCGAGATCCTCTCCTTCAAACCCCGCTATACGCTGGAGCAGGGGGTGGAAGAAACCATGGCCTGGTATATCGCCCGGAAATGGATATGAAGGATCTCAGGCTTTTTTCTTGACCGAAGTCGAGCGGGTGAAGAAAGGCACGAAGAACTTGGCGCTGGTTTTGACACACCAATCCTCTTCTTGAGACCGAGCGAAATATTTGATCCGTCCTTCCAGGATATGGCTTCCCTTTCCCGCTTCTTCACTCACGGTGAAGGGGACGCGGATGGCCTTCTGGAGGTCGAGCGATTCCTGTCCATCCTGCTCTTCAATCTCGATTTCCAGGTCGGTCGCGTTGTAAAAATTTTTGGGAAAGACGAGCTCGGGGCAGGGCTTGAACTCGATGGTGAAATCAGGCTTCGGGCTGACCATGATCCCCGCCTGGAGGCTCAGCTTCAGGATGACCGCCCCTTCTTCCCCCCGGGAGAGTTTGCGGGGAACGATGGAGGCCTCGACCCTGAGGAAATCCTCCTGAGCGCCGAGAAGGCCGAGCAGCGCCAGGCAGAGGACAGAAGGCCACAGAAAACGCCGCTTTTTCATCCACATTCTCTTCGCCTGCGTCTCCACTGAAAATTATCCTACCTCTGGGAAGGCCGTCCGTCAAGCGGAACCTAATAAATCGTAAGCATTTCCCTTTATGTGATGAATAACTTGGGAATGGAGAAGCGACCTCGAAGGTTTAGCCTTCCCGAGGCGTTTTTCGAGGGGAGCCGCTCTTGCGGCCGCAATAATCTCCTTTATTTTTAAAAATTCATCCATTATAATGGTGGCCGCACGGATGAACAAAAGAGCCATCATCACGGGAATCGCCCACTATGTCCCTCCCCGAGTGGTCACCAACTTCGACCTTGAAAAGCTGATGGACACCTCCGATGAATGGATCCGCCAGCGGACGGGAATCATCGAAAGGCATCATGTCGACCCCGGAGTCGGGACCTCGGACCTGGCCGCTGAAGCCGCCCGGCGAGCGATCGCCGGCTCCGGCACCGACAAGTCGGAGATCGACCTGATCATCGCCGCCACTCTTTCTCCCGACCACTATTTTCCCGGCATCGGCGTCCTGGTTCAGGCCAAGCTGGATCTGGCCCCGATCGGGGCCGTCGATATCCGGAACCAGTGCTCGGGTTTCATCTACGCCCTTTCGGTCGCCGACCAGTATATCCGGACGGGAACTTATAAAAAAATCTTGCTGGTGGCCGCCGAAGTCCAATCGACCAACCTCAATTATGCGGACGAAGGCCGGGACATGGCCGTCCTTTTCGGGGATGGCGCGGCGGCCGTCATCCTCGAGCCGAATGGCCGGGATGATGGAAGGGGTATCCTCTCCACCCATCTTTTTGCCGACGGCCGCCACCTGACCGACCTTTGGCTGGAAAAGCCCAGCTGCTTGGACAAGCCCTGCGTCACGGAAGAGATGGCCCGGGCCAAAAAGTTCTTTCCCTATATGGACGGCAAGAACGTTTTCAAGAACGCCTCGGCCAAGATGCCGGAAGCCGTCCGAGTGGCCCTCCGGCACAACGGCCTCACGGTGGAGGATATCGCCCTGCTCATCCCCCACCAGGCCAATGACCGGATCAGCCAGATGGTGGCCCATAGCCTCAAAATCCCCTTGGACAAAGTCATGCGCAACATCCACAAGTACGGCAACACGACGGCCGCGTCCATCCCCATCGCTCTCGACGAGGCCGTTCAGGAAGGCCGTATCAAGCCCGGTGACGTGGTCGCGCTGACGGCCTTCGGCTCCGGCTATACCTGGGCGTCCGCACTCCTGCGATGGTGAACAAAAAACCTTCTTGGATTCACCCGTCTTTTTATGGTAGGATTCTCTGCGAGGAATTTTTCCGGCCGAGTTTTGTACATATAATGAAGGAGGTTTCGATGAGAAAACGGACCGTTCCCTTGATCCTTTTTGTCTTCGTTTTTTCACTCTTGGGCCTGAGTTTTTTGCTCTCCTCGCAAAACCAGGAAGAGGCCAAGTTCCAGAAGACGATGGACAACTATCTCGACGCCTACTGGAAATTCTACCCGACGGCCGCGACCCTGGCCGGCTTTCACAAATACGATGACAAGCTCGAGGACCTGAGCGATAAGAATATCGAGAAGCACCACGACGAGCTGGACGCGTTCAGCCAGGAACTGGTGGCCAAAACGGACAAGGCCAAACTCGGCGACGATGCCCAGATCGATTACAATATCATGAGGAACGCCATCGACCTGGAGATAATCCGCCATGAGAACATCCTCCCCTGGCAATACAACCCCATCTTCTACAACCAGCTCTTCTTGAACAGCATCCGGAGCCTCCTGACCAGGGAATTCGCTCCTCTGGACTCCCGGATGAAGAGCGCCGTCGAAAGGGCCAAGAATCTCCCCAACCTCATCAAGAAAGCCAAGGAGAACCTCCAGACCCCGCCCCAAATCTACACCGAAACGGCCATCAAACAATTCCCCGGGATCATGGATTTCTACAAAGTCGAGGTCCCCACGCTCATCGAGCCGGCCTCGCCCGAGATGAAGACCAAGTTCCAGGCCGAATGGGCCAAGATCATCCCTGCGCTGGAAGACTACCAGTCGTTCCTCCAGACCCAGCTCCTTCCCAAGTCCACGGGCAACTTCCGGCTAGGCGAACAGGCCCATTCGCGGCTCCTCACCCTCACCGGCGAGTTCAGCATCCCGGGAGCGGAGCTGGTGGCCCGGGCCAAGGCCGATTACAACAACATCCGCCGGGAGATGGCCATTGTCTCCATGCCTTTCTACAGGATCATGTATCCCAATATCAGCATGGAGCAGCTCTCGACCCAGTACAACGAAGAACAGCTCAGGAACATTTTTATCAAGGGCGTCTTCGACAAAATAAAAGAGGACCATCCCACCAAGGAAGACTTCGTCGACCAGGCCAGGGCGAGCGTAGAATCCATCCAATCATTTATTTCCAAGAAAGGGCTCATCACCCTGCCTGATGTCGAGCTGGCCATCGAGCCGATGCCGACGGCCGAACAAGGAATCTGCTGGACTCGCCTGCTGAGCCCCGGTCCCTACGAAACCGGAGGATCTTATACCGTCCAGGTTTCTCCGATTCCTGAGGACCTGTCGGCCGACCAGGCTGTATCCCTTTTGGAAGAGTACAACATCCTCTATTTCCCCTGGTGGACGGTCCGGCAGATCTTTCCGGGTTGGTTCGTCCCCACGTTCTTCACCCAGAAATCCAGTTCCCTGCTGGAGAAGTTGTATCCCAACATGCCGCTCATCAAGGGCTGGCCTGTTTGTCTGGAGGAGATGCTGGTTTTCGAAGGATTCGGCAATTACGACCTCCGACTCCGGCTGAACCAGCTGAAAAGCCAGCTCAAGATGGTCATGGACTTTAATCTGGAGCTCAACATTCACCAGGGCGGAATGACCAAGGAACAGGCGATCCAGTATATGACGGCCGGAGGCTTTCAAACCCCAGCCGAAGCGGAATGGAAATGGAACCGGATCTTGCTAAAGCCCTGCGATGCGGCCTATGCCTACATCGGCTACCAAGAGATCTTGGATATGGAGAAGGACTACAAAAAGATGAAGGGCGAAGCGTTCAGCCAGAAGGAGTTCCTGCAGAAGCTGTTAAGCTACGGGGCGCTGCCCATCCGCCATCTGAAGGCCAAGCTCACCCAGTAATAGGACAGCTCCGACTCGCCGGAGATCGGCCTCGATCTCCGGGAAGAAAGACCGTTTCCTCATGGAAATCGCCGACTCCCACGCTCATCTGGATATGGCCGAGTTCGACCCGGACCGCGAGGAGGTCGTGCGGCGGGCTTGGACCGGCGGCGTCAAGCACCTGCTCTGCCCTATCGACCTGACTGCTCCGGAGAGCCTGTCCCGAATTCTCGACCTCAGGCAGGAATTTCCATGGATCTCGGCCGCGGTAGGAATCCATCCCCACCAGGCCAAGGATTCTTCCCCGTCCCATCTCGAAGCGATTCGCGGACTAGCGAGGGCCGGGAAAATCTCGGCGGTCGGGGAGATAGGGATCGACCACCACTATAACTACTCCCCTGCCCCGGTCCAGGCCGAGGTCTTTCGAGCTCAGCTTCGACTGGCCCAGGAGTTGGAGCTTCCCGTCATCATCCACAGCCGGGAGGCGGGAAAGGAGATCCTGGCCGCGGTTGAGGAAGAAGGGTTCAGCCGCGGAGGCGTGCTCCACTGTTTCACCGAGGACCGGGAGACCGCCGAGCGGATGATCGGCCTGGGCTTCCTGATTTCTTTCTCGGGCATCCTGACCTACCGGAACGCGTCCGGCCTGCGGGAGATCGCCGCCGCTCTTCCCCTGGAAAAACTCCTCGTCGAAACTGACTCGCCCTATCTTGTTCCCCAGAAATTGCGGGACAAATGGAAGCGAAACGAGCCCCTTTTTGTTATCGAGACGGCCAGGGTCCTGGCTGAAATCAAACAGGTCTCCCTGGAAGAAGTGGCCGCCGTCACCGGGAGCAATTATCGCTCGCTTGTTTTCAAGAACGGCTCTCCATCCTGAAGCCGAGGACAAGCCCGTCCATCCCCCATATTTTTTAAAGGATGATTTATCCTGGATTATTCATGAAATGAAAAGTAATAAATTCCCTGCTATTTTATCTTTCCATGGTTTTGATGATCCGGCCGAGCTCCGTTTCGAGTCGAGGCTCCAGCGGAGCAGACTGATGACCCGCGAGGATTCGCCTGGCTTTTTCCAGGGCCCAGTCGGGCGCGCCGTCCTTTTTTTCTTCCCAGACGCCGTAGGGCCGGCGGTCGAGAAAGGAATTCAGCCAGAGCCCGCGGAGATGCCGCTTGGTGTGGGGATGGGTCAGGAACGTCCCCCCCGGCCCGACATCCCGGATGGCCTCGACGGCCAGGGTCTCTTCATCCACCGGGATTCCCTCCATCATTTTCGCGACGATGCCGAAGATCTCGCAGTCCATGAGCATCTGGGCGAAAGACCAGACCGTGCTCCCGTTGAGAAGCCCGACGCCCAGGAGCATGTCCGAGATCGCCGCCGAGGCCATGAAAGTGGACAGGGCGTTCTCCAGACCCGCCTGCCAGTTCGGCTCCTTAGCGCCGGTGGCGAAGGATCCCATCGAGAGCGGAACGCTGTAGAAGTCGGCCAGTCTGTTGCTGGCCGCGCCGAAAAGAAAATCCTCCGGGCCCCCTCCCGTGTAGGCGCCTGTCCTGAGGTCCATCACCGTCTGGGCCGCGGCATAGAAAACGGGCGCTCCGGGATAAGCCAGCTGGACGAGAGCCAGACCGCTCAGCACTTCCGCGTTGGCGACGACGAGGTTCCCGGCGAGTGTGGCCGGTCCGGACGAGGCGCACGAGGCCATGCTCATGAAACCGACTGGGAGGCCGGATTCCGCTCCGACCAGGGCGGCTTCCAGGCTCCCTTTTTCATGGGCTAGAGGAGAGACCGTGCACTCCATGATCGAAAGCAGGGGGCGCTTCCTCAGGGCTTCTTTTCCCCCCGCAAGCAGAGCCGCCATCTCCACGGCGGCGCGGGCTTCGGTCTCCGTATAGATGCTTTCCGTCTGGACATGTTTCGTGGAATTCTTCCAGATGGCCAGGAGTTCATGAAGTCCGCGCGACTGCGGCGGGCAGTCCTGGGCGGAGACAGGAACCCAGTGAAAGCCGATCTCATCGAGACCGTCGGCGACCCGGGCGATGTCGGCGACGTCCTGGAGGATCGATCTCCGCCGTTCTCCCGTCCGGATGTCGATGATCTCGACGCCGCAGCCGTCCGTGCCGACATAGACGTGGTTGCCGTCCAGGAGAAGGTCGAGGGCCGGATTTCCGGCCGCCAACGTATAGACGGGAGGAGCCTGGCGAATCGCCTCCTCGATCAGTCGCCCCGGGGCTTTGACGACCATCGAACCCTCGTCGACCGCGGCGCCGTGGGACCGCCAGATATCGAGCGCCTTCTTCGAAGGGAATCTCACGCCCGCCGATTCGATCACCCGCAGGCTCGAGCGGTGGATCTTCTCTATATCCTCAGGGCTGAGAATGTTCAAACTCAGGCGTGGATTGGCGATGGACTTGATCATCTCGCTCACCGTCGCGCTCCTTTCCGGGATATCCAGCCAAGAAAACGAAGACGTATCCGCTCTTCAGAAGCTCGTCTACGGCAGTTCGGGCAGGGTGGCTATCCCATTGGCTTTGGCGAGGGCGATCATGACTTTTGTAAGATCGCTCCGGACATGCTTCTCCGCAAGAGCGGGCGGGTTGGACCGCAGGATTTCCTCCAGCTGTTCTGAAGCCCTCTCCGCTATCGGCTTTTTCCCCAGGGCCACCCAGGCGTCGTAGGTGTCCCTGTCCGCGATCACGGGGTAGGAATGCTCCATCCTGTACCATTTCTTGGTATGGGGCAGGGTGAGGAACTGCGTTTCCGGAGTGAAACCAACGAATTTGTCCGCGGCGATGGGGTCCTCGCGCTGGGCAATGCCGGCGATCAGCCGATAAGCCATGCCGCAGATTTCATCGTCGATGACCAGCTTCTCCAGGCTCTGACAGCTCTCGAAGTCGAGCATCCCGGGTCCGCTGATGACATTGACGCCGGCCAGAGCTCCCAGCACCGCCCCGAGCCCTGTCTCCAGCCCGGCCTGGGCATCGTTAGTCTTGGCGTCGCTCAAACCCATGTAGGCGTGGGTCGGCAGGTTCAGATATTTCCCGATCTGGCTGTAGCCGACATCGATCATCATCGTCTCGATCGCGCCCATCGGCGTCGTTCCGCGCCTCATATCAAAGCTGGAGGGGGAGCCGCCGAAGATCACCGCCGCGCCCGGTTTGGCGAGCTGGACGATGACGACGCCGCAGAGGTTCTCAGCGACATGCTGGACCAGGGTGCCGGCGATCGTCACCAGAGAGGTGGCGCCCGTCATGCCCATCGAGATGAGCTCGGAGGGGATCCCCGCCCGGGCCGCATCGATCAGGCTCTGGGTCGTCAGGTTGCTCCATTTGAGAGGAGGAGAGGGACAGGCATCGAAGATGGCCAGGGGCTTCCTGGCCAGTTCCTTCTCGCTTCCCCGGACCGCCACCAGGAGGTCCTTCATCGGCCGGAAGGACTCCACCCGGAAGGTGCCCGTGACAAAGGGCTTGTTGGAATACAGCAGTCCGAGGTAGAGCCGGTAGATATCCGCGATCGCAGGGGGGACATCGGAGCTGATCAGGCCGGTGCTCTGGAAATGGATGTTCTCCAGGCATTCGGTCAACCTGTAGAAGCGGACCAGGTCGCCGGTGTCCGGCTTTCTCTCTTCCCCTGTTTTGTGGTCGAGAATGGTCACGGCCGCAGACCCTGGGTCGAAATGGACCTCGTCGCCGCCGACCGCGTATTCCCTTTTTCCGGCGCGGTCGTAAAGATGGACGACGGACGGCGCCGTGGCCAGGCATTTCTCCACGAGCCGACGCTTGAGATGGACACGCTGGGATTTCTTGTCGACCTTCATTGCCGCTTGCTCGAAGAGCTTCAGGGCGTTCTTGTTCTCGACGAAGATCCCCTGCTTGTCCAGGATCTCATAGGCCTCATCGATGATTTTTTCGATGAACCGGCGGCTCAACAATTCCAGTTTCGGTCGGATTGTTTTGATCATCTGTCTTCCTTCCTTTCCGTTCTGACGCTAGGACGTCGGTCGCGGCTTCAGGCTCCCATCAGCCGCTTGGCCACCTTGACCGCGAGCATGGCGTTCTCCGCGTACCCGTCGGCCCCGATGTCATCGGCCCATTTCTGACTGGCCGGCGCTCCGCCGACCAGGACCTTGAATTTTCCGTAGAGGTTCTTCTCCTTGAGCATCTCGATGGCTTTTTTCTGCCCGAGCATTGTGGTCGTCAGCAGGGCCGAAAGGCAAATGAAATCGGCCTCTGTCTCCTCGGCCTTCTGGATGAACCTCTCCAGTTTCACGTCCGCGCCCAGGTCAAAGACCTCGAACCCGTTGGCCGAGAGCATGGACGCGACCAGGTTTTTGCCGATGTCATGGATGTCCCCTTCGATAGTGCCGATCACGACCTTGCCCTTGGACTTGGTCTTGATCTTGGCCTTGTCCAGCTCGGGCTGGAGGACGGCCATGGCAGCCTTCATGCACTCGGCGCTGGTGATCAGCTCGGGCAGGAAGTAATCGCCCTTTTCCCAGAGGTCGCCGACCTTCTGGATCCCCGGCACATAGCCGTTTTCGATGACCTCGTTGAGATCGAGCTTGGCCTTGATCGCCTCGCGGGCCAGGGCTTGCGCTTCGGCCTTCCCTCCTTCGATGATCGCCTTTTCCATCCGGGCAAATAATTCCTCTTTTCTCATCGTCTCTCCTTTCTCCGATGTTCGATCGGTTCCAAAAGAATCCAGTTTCCGTGACATAGTTCACTATCATATCCAAACGGAAGGACTTTTCAACTTTCCTCTTTAACGAGGGCGGCCATCCGGCGAATATACTCGGGGTTCGTCCCGCAGCAGCCGCCGATGATGTTCGCTCCGTTCTCGATCGTCCGGGGGATGTGCTGAAGATAGTCCTCCAATCCCTGCGAGTAGGAGACCTCCCCTTGCGCGGAAAGAGAGGGTTTCCCGGCGTTGGCCTGGGCGATCAGCGGAAGCCCGGTTTTCTCTCTCATGGCCTTGACCAGGTCGGCCATGTCCGCACTGTCGAGGGTGCAGTTGGCTCCCAGGACGGGGACTCCTTCCCTTTCGAGCTCTTCGAGGCACTGGGCGGCGCTGTTCCCCATCATCGTGAAAAAGCCCCTCGGAACCCGGTTGTAGGTCATGGTCACGAAGACCGGGATGGCCGTAACCCGGCGGGCCGCCCGCAAGGCACAGTGCGCCTCTCTGAGATCGTACTGTGTCTCGATCAACAGAAAATCGGCCAGGCCGTCGGCCAGACCCCTCGCCTGCTCGGCGTAGGCATCCTCGAACTGCCGTTCCGTGAACTCGCCCTGCGGTTGGAGGAACTTCCCCGTCGGCCCCAGGCTTCCGCCGACGAAACATCCCGCGGGCTTGACCTCATTGGCGATGGTCGCCGCTGCTTTGTTCAATTCATAGCACCTTTTGTCCTGGCCGTGAGAGGCCAGTTTGATCGCGCTTCCCCCGAAGCTGTTGGTCAGGACGGCATCCGAACCGGCCTCAAAATAGCTCCCGTGGATCTCCTTGACGACATCGGGCCTCTCCACATTCCAGGTTTCGGGACAGGCCCCTTGAGGGAATCCGAGCCGGATGAGCTCGGTCCCGAAGCCGCCGTCGAGGAGCACCCTGCGTTTCCGGATCAATTCCAGGATCGCTGCGGACATGCTCTTCCTCCTTGCAAATATCTCCGTCCTCGAGCCTTTGTTCAAGGCTCGACGATTTTTTTGACCGTCGGGAAAAGTCCGATATCCGTATGGGGAAAAAAGAGAGAGCCGGTGTATTCATTCATGTAGCCCGGTTCCGCGTTCAACTCGAGGTAGGTCATCTTGGCGGCGATGGTTTCGACCAGCTCGCGGTTCTTCTCCGAGACCAGCCCGAGATAGGCGCCGGTCAGAGAGGTGTTTCCCAGGTAGCAGAATTTTTCCCGCTCGAGATCGGGCAGGAGGCCGATCCGGACGGCGTTCTCGATGTTGAGATGCTCGCCGAACCCGCCGGCAAGATAGACGGCGTCCAGCCGGTCAAAGGCCAGGCCGATGTTCTTCAGAAGGACGGCGCAGGCCGAATAGATCGCGCCCTTGGTGCGGATTAGGTTGGCGATGTCCTTCTCGGAGATGACCAGGTCCCTGCCCCATTCGCATCGAGAAGCGCGTTCGATCAGAAAACCGGCGCCGTCCTCCTTCCTGACGAACCTCGTCCCCGCCTTCCTGTCGTTTAGCTTCCCAGCGCGGTCGATGAAGCCGTGGACGAAAAGCTCGGCCAGAAGGTCGACCAGGCCGGAGCCGCACACCCCCTTGGGCTTCCCTCCTCCGATCACCCGGTATTCGAGCCGGCCATTTCCCTGAATGGTCACCGACTCGATGGCGCCGTCTCCGGCCGGAAGGCCGCATTTCGTCCCGCCCCCTTCGAAGGCCGGGCCGGCCGAGCAGGCACAGGCGGCCAGCCAATCTCTGTTGCCGATGACCAATTCTCCATTGGTCCCGGCATCGATGAACAGCGAAGTCTCCTCTTCCGTCCTGAGGATCGGAGTGGCGAGAAGACCGGCGGTGATATCGCCTCCGACGTAGCTCCCGACGGCCGGGGCGCAATGGACGATGGCCTCGGGATTCAAATCCAATCCCAGGTCAACGGCTTTGACCGGCGGCACCAGGTTCACGGTCGGGATATAGGGCTCTTCCCGAATGGTGCGCGGGTCAAGACCGAGAAGAAGATGGGTCATTGTCGTGTTGCCGGCCAGGGAGACATCATAAATATCGGCGCTCGAAATCCCGGCCTCCCGGCACGCTTTTTCCAGTAGGGAATTGACCGTCCGGGCGGCCAGCATCTGGAGTTCCCGCAAACGACCCGGTTTCCCGGCATAATCGATCCTCGAGATCACATCCTCCCCGCAGCGGAGCTGCTGGTTGAGGCCCGATGTCGTGCTCAGGATCCTCCCGTCCTCCAAGTCGACGATCGCGGTGACGACCGTCGTCGTCCCCAGGTCACACGCCAGACCGTAGACGTTTTGGGGCGGCGGGAAGGGCTGGAGATCGACCAGCCGCCATTCGGAGCCGGAGCGAGAAAGGACGGCGGTCACTTGGCCATCCTGTTTCCTCACCGCGGCGGCCAGCCTGAGCAAAACATGATATTCGGCCTGCCGGCAGCGGAGACCATCTGATTTCTGAATCTGCCGCTGGACCCGCCGCAGGTCGCTGGAGTTATCGGCCAGCGTCGGAGCCGGCAGGGAGAGCCGGAGCTTCCTGACGGCCGGGCTGACCTCGAAGACGCCCGAGATCCGGTCGGGATGGGCCTCGAAAAAGCGGGAGCCGGCGAGGGCACGGACGGATCGCTCTTCAAATCTCGGCAATTCGACCGTGAGATCATCCTCGATCTCGGTCCGGCAGGCCAATGCATATCCCCGCCGCCGGACATCTTCCGGAAGACCGGACGATGCCCTGCTCGTGGCTTTTCCGCTCTTGATCCGGACGAGGCATTCGCCGCAGGTTCCTTTTCCGCCGCAGGTTGACTTGAGTGGCAGGCTGATTTCTCTCACCGCATCCAGAAGGTTCGTCCCGCGAGCATAATCGCGGCGGCTGAGGAAGGGCAGGAATTCGACTCGGCAAGCCTTCTTCATGACTCTATCGTATTCATCAGGCCAGATTCACGCTCTTGACAAAAGAGGGGATGTCGGCCGCATCCTGGCAGCCGACGATGATCTCCCAGCCGGGAAGTTTTTCTTCCAGCTCGCCGGAGATCTGGGCCACTAAGCCGGGGATGACGAGTTTTCGGGTCTCGACCATCTCTTCTAGCTTGATGTCCTTGATGAACTTGGCGATCTTTTCCGGGACGAACTTTCCCGCCGCCCAGGCCGTGAGAACGGACTGCCCCTCGGTGTCGCAGACGACGAGATGAGCGGACGTCCCGGAGTTTTCGATCTCCCCCGAGACGATGAAATAGGTCAAAGAGAAATTCGTCGTCACGAAGACGGGAGATCCCGGAGTGGGCTCGCCGATGGCGTAGACCTTGGGGTCGACCTGGATCGGCTTCTGGGGGTCGGTGTAGATATTCTGCCGGAGGGTAAAAAGGGTGTAGAGCAGAGCCTTATCAAACCGGGGCAGGACGATGATCGAGGCATACTTGCAGAGGAGGACGGTCGCCCCGGCCAGCGACTCGAACCCGTCTTCGCTCTGGATCCGGGTCAAAATGGGATAGCCGAAAGGCTTGAAGTTCCTCTTGAGGGCGCTCCGTCTCAGGATCGTGTTGTTCCGGATGGCCTCTCCCAAACCCGCCGCCGGGCCGTTCAGGATGAGGTCAGTCAGACCGGCTTGCCGGGCCCTCTCCGTCTGATCGGCCAGGTCTTCCAGCGAGGAGCCCGAGATGATCAGGCTGGCTCCCGCGGCTTTCGCCAGCCCGATGTCCTTGTCCGTCACCGGCCGGCGCAGGTAGATCGCCGGCCGGTCATTCCGGAGAAGCTCGAGGCCCGCCTTCAAAGATCCCTCGTCCGGACAGTCGACAATTACTCCTTTTTCCGAATTCGCTTTGACGAGCGCGATCGTCCTCAGGAAAGCGGATTTTCCCGGCGAATCATGGGAGATGAAAAAGAGGTCGGCCTGGAGGAGCTCGCCCACCCGTTCGATCTGAAAATCCTCCCACTGCTGAATAGCGGCGCGGATGCTGTCCTCGGCTGAGGATGTCCGCAGCTCCAGGCCTATCCCGGGCGGGTGAAAGAACGTCTTTTCGTGCCGGAAGAGGACAGTTTCCCCACCCACCTCCAGAGCCTTCTCAGGGCCGATCTTGAGCAGTCGGATCGGAGGTTCGCCGGCCGCGCCCAGGACGGCCTTGGCTTCCTCGGAAGCATGGGGACAGCTCGAAAGCTCGGCCTTCTTCTGGGCGATCTTCATGGCGAAGGCCATGCAGGTGGGAACGCCGCAATCGCCGCAGTTCGTCTTGGGCAAGAGCTTAAAGATGTCAAGTCCGGAGAGCGCCACGGACTCCCTCCTTTCCGGAATCGGACATCTCGGCGATCTGCTTGCGGACGACCTCGGCGGCCTCGGGATGGGCCATGATCAACAGGTCCGCGCCGGCGACGAGCAGGCTCATCGCTGTGGCGATCTCCCAATAGGCGCCCCGGCGTTTCTCATCACCCCATCCAGGATAGTCTTTCTCCGGAGCCCGGGCCTCTTTGACCTTGGCGCATTCGAAGCCCGGTGTCGTGAGCATCGGGAAGGCCAGCATCGGGTCGCCGGCCAGGCCGTCATTCCGGATTCTCTCCATGATGGAATAGGTATATTCCAGACCGTAGCCGAGGGCTCCGGTCAGCGGGTCCAGCACCAGCCTGGCCGGAGGAAAGTTCATGTCGGTGAGGAGGATATTCAGCTGTTTGGCCAGGTTGACATCGATCGGAGACTGGGCCACGAGGCTATGATGATAGGCCAAACAGGCGGCGGCGATCGTCTTGTAGTTGTTCGTCTCGACATAGTTGATCAGGCAGTTCTCTCCTGCCGTGGCCTCGCAGACCTTTTTCATGACCTCGTTCGTCTTCTCGAAATGGCTGTGTCCGGTGATGATCAACGGGACCTGGACCGAGGCCAGGACTTCCTTGACCAACTCGACGGCCTCTTCGGCGCTTTTATTGCTTTTCTCGGGATGAGTCCCTTCCAGCCGGACGCTGATCATCTCCGCCCCCCATTCCGCGACGCACCGCCGGGCCATCTCAGCGGGCTTCGCCAGGACGTCATGGGTGTAATCCCGCAGGGAATCCGGGTACTTGGCGGGGACCGAATCGAAGACTTCCATGGCCACGACGGGCCGATGGGGGTGGTCCCCCTCGAAAAAATGAAACGGCAGGGCCGTGCTCCCGCCGAGGGTCACGGTGTGAGAGCGCGTCCCGCCCTGGTCAGCCGTCGCCCCGATCGTCACCTCGATGATCTTGCCCGGGTTGGCTTCTCTTGGAATATCGATGGTCATGCTTCGATTCCCTTAGAGGTCCAGTCTGTCCATCATCCGGCTGACGGACCGGTAGGCCGGGGAGCCGGCGGAAACCGAATAGACGGGGATTCCCTGCCGGTCCATCTTCAAGAGCGCATCGTCCTCCGGGATCGTCTCGAGGAGCGTGAACTTCTCTTCGCGGATGGCGGCTTCGACGGGGTCCGACAGAGGCCCGGCGACGCGGTTGAGGACGAGATATTTCCGGCCGACGCGGGTTTCGAGCTCAGTCAGAAGCCGGCTGATTTTCCCGGCCGTGGCGATCCCCCGGGCCGTGGCGTCGGAGACGATCAGGAGACAATCGATGGCCTGGCTGGTCCGGCGGCTCAGGTGCTCCATCCCGGCTTCGTTGTCGATCACCACGTAGTCATAGTTGGCGGAGAGCGTTCGAAGGATATCCTGGAGCAGGTTGTTGGCGTAGCAGTAGCATCCCGGACCCTCAGGCCGGCCCATGGCGATGAGGTCGAAATCCGGTCCCTCGACCAGGCTCGTCTGGATCTTGTATTCAAGGAATTGCTGCTTGGTCATCCCTCCGGGAAGTTCGGAGATCCGGGTTCTCATCTCTTCCCGGATGGCCCCGACCGTCTCCTTGAGCGGGACGCCGAGCAGGTCGTTGAGATTGACGTTGGAGTCGGCGTCGACGGCCAGGATTGACCCGCCTTTCCTCTCTTTCAGCCGGCGGACGGCCAGGGCGGCGAGGGTCGATTTCCCCGTCCCTCCCTTGCCGGCGATGGCGATCGTCTTCATGTCCGGGTCTCCCTCTCAAAACAAAGGCGGCATGGCCAGCGCCGGATGGTTCATCCTGGTGATATAGGGAAGCACTTCTTCCTCGGTCACGGCCACGGTCTCGTCGGCGATCATCTCCGGGAAGTTCTCGATCCCTTCGCGCCGGCCGATCTCGCGCAACTGTGAGTCCAGTTCTTCCTTGAGCTCGCGGTTCATCCAGACGATTCGCCTGGCTCCGCCCTCCGCGCTGATGAATTTCCGGCTGCTGATATAGTGCTTGCTGTGGCCGATGAACCCGGGCGTCTGGATGCCTCCCCCGACCGTCCCCGCCAGGGTCGAGAACTTCATCCCGCTCGGCGTCATCCCGGGAAAATTCCGGTAGACCGTCATGATCCCGTTGCAGGAAGGGAGGACGCAGGAGATGCATTCGAAGCAGCCGCAGGAGGTCATGGGGTTGTCGATAATACTGTAAGCGCTGAAGACCTGGAGCGTCTTGTGCGAGGCGTTGAGGACGAATTCATTGATCCCCTGCCATTGCCCCTTGACCGGGTCGATGACCTGGGCCTTCAAGATGGGCTGGTTGGCGCCGGTGGGATTGATCTGGTGGGCGGCCTTGCCGTCGAGCCAGTTATAGGCGCCGCAGAGGCCGGAGCGTTCCGGGGTGATGACGCAAACATGATTCGGGGCAAAGGATTGGCAGAGGGTGCACGAATAGAAGGTCTCGACGGCCTCGTCGGTCAGATCGGCCAGCCGTTCATCACGCCGGCGGTAGACTGTCCGGGCGGTCTCGATGAGCTCCCGGATCTCCTTCTCCCGGGTGTATATCCGCACCTGGACCTTGTCGACGATCTTGCCGAACTCGCCGTGCAGCTTGGCGTGGATGATCGAGCCGAAGTGACGGAACCGGAACCCGGCTCCCTTGGCCTCGTTGCTGATCCGGACCCAGTTGATGTCCCGCTGCCCCATATGAAAAACGCCATGGGCCATGTTCATGAAATCATGCAGGCGCCGCTCCAGGATCGGCTCGAAATCGGGCTGCATCTGGCGGCCCGCGACTTCCACCCAGAGGGTTAGCGGAAGCTGGCTGCCCTCTTCCATGTCCTCGATCTCCGGCCCGATGACTTCGATCTTCCCGTCCTCGACCTCCTCCAGGCTCCGGCCGGTCAAATATTCGAAGCCCGGTTTGTCTGTCCCGGCCAGCTCCACATACATGTCCTCTTTCCGGACCCGCTCTCCCTGGAAGGCGGGGCCGAACGGCACGGGAATCGGAACCTTGGTGACGGTGATCTTGAGTCCCCGGACCTCGATCGCCTTGGAAACGATCCTTTCCAGGGGAACGGGCGAAACGACGTGCTCGTAGGTGCAGATGCCCGTCGGCAGGATGCTGTCGATATCCGTGTCGGCGATCGTCGGGAACCCGTAGTTGATGGCCCCGGCCGCCTGAGCATGCTTTTCGTCATCGACCGGGCCCAGGGCCAATACGAAGGCGAAAACCCTGTTCTTGTTGTAGCGAAGGACACGCTGGTAATCCCCCGGCTGGGCGCCCCCGAAGGAAAGAGCCACCCTCGTCGAGAACCCCAGGGCGTGAACGGTGGCCGTGACATCATCACCGAAGGGGACGAGCCTTGTCTCCCAACCCATCTCGATCCCCTCTTCGGCCAGTTGCCGCGCCATGGATTTTCCGTCCGTCGCCGCGGACATGAAGACATAGAGGTTCTTTTCCTGGAGTTCCCTGGCGATCCTGACCGCGATCTCGTTCGTCGGACAGCAGCCGACACAGGCGGCAAACCCGGGGGCGGTGTTGTCGACGAACTCGATGCCCCGCTCGCGCATAATGACATCGTTGGCCGCCCCGAGCCAGAGACGGCCGTCTCTCGGGTTGGACCCGGTAAGATATGGGAGAGGGTCCTGGGTGTACTTGATGGCCTCGATGATCTCATCGGCGAACAGTGTCGCCATCCCGGCGTCGAGCGTATTCCCCAGATAGGGGAGCCAGAGATTGTCCGAGGGGACCGGAGGCAGCAGCTCTTGGGCTTCGGCCAGCAGCTCCCGCAGGCCGCCCAGAGTCTCGATCTTCAGCCCGAGAATCCCGTGCGAGATGGGAAGATAGTAGCCCGTGTTGGGGAATTCTACCCGGGCGTCCGCTCCCTTTTCTTCGATGGCCCGGAGGAGCTCCCGTTCGGCCCGGGCCACCAGCTTGTGGGCGCCCCGGATGGCTCGCGTGGCTATGATCCTCGACATGATCACACGTCCAGTTGACGCCGCATCTCCATATCGAACAACACCCTTTCCTTGCCCTTGCTGATGCCCAGCTTCTCCCGTTTGGCGTGGATATGGTCGATGATCATACCGGCTATCTTGGTTCCATCGGGCTGAGCCGCCCAATGGCCGCCGAAAAGGTCCTTGTACTCGTCAAAGATGTGGCGGCAAAAAAGCTCGCTTCCCGTGATCGGGAGCCCGATGCCGAAGACAGTGAACACGCCGGAGGCGACGAAGTACTGCCCGATGGCGATAGCCTTCTCGCTCATCCACTCCGGAGCCGCACCGGCCACCGGCAGGTCGCTGATGTCCTGACCCAAACCCCCGACTCTGACCATCTCGGTCAAAGCGATCAGGATGCGGCTGTTGTCGACGCACGACCCGGAGTGGAGAACCGGGGGCATGCCGACAGCTTGGCAGACCTCGGCCAAGCCTTTACCCGCGTACTTGATGGCCGATTCCGGAGTCAGCAACCCGGCCTTAGCGCAGGCGATGGCGGAACAGCCGGTCTGAACGACGAGGATATCGTTGGCGATGAGCTCTTCGACCAGGCCGACGTGCCCCTTGTCGTGGGTTGTCTTCGGGTTGGAGCAGCCGACGACTCCGGCGACTCCCTTGATCCGGCCGTTGATGATGTTATCGTTAAGGGGTACATAGGAACCGCGGAAAGAGCCGCCCAGCATGTAAGTGATAGCCTCATGACTAAAACCGGCGACGAGGTCCATCTTGTCCCGGGGGATGTCGACCGCACCGCGGTTAGCGTAGTTGGTGATGGCCTCCCGGATGATCGTCCTGGCCCCCTGATAGGCGTTCTCCGCCTGAATATCCACAGACCGGGCCCCGTCGATCTTGGCCTTGGGCGAAGTGGTGATGAGCAGCGTGTGGAAGTTCTTGCAGATCTGGGGCAGCGAGGGCATAATGCACTGGACGTCGACGATCATCGCGTCCACTGCCCCTGTGGCCACGGCCAGCTCCTGCTGCAGGATGTTCCCGGCGATCGGCAGCCCGTGGCGGATAAGGATCTCGTTAGCCGTGCAGCAGATGCCCGCAAGGTTGATCCCGGTCGCTCCCGCCGACCTGGCGAGCGCTTGGAGTTCTTTATCCCTGGAAGCCGCGACGAGCATCTCCGAGAGGACCGGCTCGTGTCCGTGGACGACGATGTTGACATCGGTTTTGGAGAGGACGCCGAGGTTGACCTGCCCGCGGATCGGGGACGGCGTCCCGAACAAGATGTCCTGGAGCTCAGTTGCAACCATCGACCCGCCCCAACCGTCGGCCAAAGCTGTCCGGGCACCCTGGAGCATGATGTTGCGGTGATCCTGGTCCACTCCCATGGTGGTCCGATGCAACATCTCGACCACCTCGCGGTCGATACCCCGCGGCACGACGCCCAGCTTACGCCAGAGAGCCTGCCGCTTCTCGGGGGCCACTTTGATAAAGGAGATCTCGCCCTCCTGCCGGCCGAAATCGGCCAAAGCCTGTTCGGCCACCTCGAGGGCGATCCGGTCGTTGGGTTTGTCCTGGATGGAGACGCCGAAAGTCTGAGCGACCTTTTTGAGCTTCCGGACATCCCGGATGGCATATCCCGAATCGGGGTTCGTGGCCGCCAAAAGCAGGGTCTTGGCCACCTCCCGTCCGTGTTCGGAATGAGCGGCCGTCCCGGCAGCGATCCTCCGGCAGAAATTCCGGGCGATGATCATTTCGGCAGTGGCGCCGCAGACGCCCTTTTGCGGCTTTTTTCCAGCCGGGTTGATCCGGCAGGGCCCCATATAGCAGACATGGCAGCAAACCCCCTGCTCCCCGAACCCGCAGTGGGGCGTCTGCTCGTCCGCCCTGTCCCAGATCGTCTCCAGGCCTTTGGCCTTGGCCTGCTCGAGCATCTCGTTGACCGTTTTGTCTATGCTTTTCGGTTTCGACATTGTCTCCTGTCCGAACGATTTCTCCCGTTTTCCGGCTCAGGTGTTTAAGCCCGCAACCGGCGGCTCACCTCGCCCAACTGGGCAAAAACCTTCTCCGACAAATCTACGGGAAGCGTACCGGTCCCACAGCTCGGCGTGACCAGGCACTTTTCCCAGATCAGGCTCTTCGGGATCCCCTTGCCGGCCAGGTTTTCGACGGCCGAACGAAGCCGCCCGAGCAGGGTTTCCGGGGTTTCCGCGGCGATCTTGGCCGAAGTCGGAACGATGCCCCAGGCCAGCACCCCTCCCCTCTCCAGATAGTCTTTCATCGGACCGGGGTAGTAAGCGATGGTCTCCCCATAGTCGAAGGCATCAAAGCTGATGACGTCCGTGCCGGCATCGACGAGAATCGTCCATTCGGTATTCCCGCAGCAGTGGATTCCGGCCAAGCCGCCCTCTTTGTGGACGGCCGCGATGACGTCCCGCAGGTATTGAACGAGGTCGGAGCGCTGGACACTGACATAGGTCGAGGAACCGAAGGCCGACAGGATCGGCTCGTCGATAAAGCAGAGCTGCGGCACCCCGAGCGCCCGGAACCGGGTCAACATCCAGCGGGCTTTCATCTCGGCGCCCTTGACTATGACATCCCTCATCATCTCGTTGTAATAGATGGAGCGCTTCTTTTCGTCCGTGCGGCCGAGGCCGACGGTAATGGGGCCGGTCACCTGGTTCTTGAAATAGCGGAGACCGGCCGGTTTCTGCGCGGCCAACATTCTCTCCATCTCGTAGATACCCCGGCTGAAACCCGGAGAGATCCGGAAGTACTCGAGGTTCTCGGCCATATAGTTCTCGTAGAACTTCTCCAGCCCCAGGGTAATGTCCCCGCCGGTATCGAAATGCATCCTCCGGCCGACGGGATCGAGGACCACACCGGGAAGACCCTCCGAGTATTGAATCTCCATGCTTTCCCGGAAATCCAAAGCTGGAAGCTGGGGCCAGATCGGGATTTCCGGGATGCTGTCCAAGACGGCCCGGCAGGCCGCCTCGGGGCTCTGATGGGGCAGACTGCCGATAGCCGTGGCCAAACCTTGAGGGTTGAAGCTCATGATAGACCTCGCTCTTTATCTCCCGGATCCAGGATATCCTTTTTGCGACTGGGAATATAGGAATGAGGGGGTAAGAATTCGTATAATCATGCTATTTTTACCGGAAAAATACCGGCCAATTTCAGGCCGGATGTCGACCGCTGATCAGGGCCGAGAAGATCGACCTGAATTCCGTCCGGAGCCGGTCATCCAGAATGTCGATGAGCGGCTGTTCACTCCGGTCAGCGTCCCGGATGGACTCGCTGTAGGGGATCATGCCTAAGATAAGGGCGGGCGGAAAATGAGAGCGAATCCAGCGCTCCTGGTCATCGTCCTGGACTTTATTGCCGATAATCCGGAACTCCTGAAGGCCGATGTCCCGAGACAGCCTCATGATGGTCAGAGCCGTGTCGACGCTCCGGGAGCCGGGCTCAACGACAATGATCATTTCCTGGATGGCCGACGCCGTGGCCCGGCCCAGATGTTCAATTCCAGCCTCCATGTCGACGATGACGGCTTCATCCCGGCGCAGGATGATCTCAGAGAGCAGACTCTTGAGCAGGACATTCTCGGGGCAGGCACATCCTTCCCCTCCCTTGCGAACGGCCCCCATGACCAAGAGCCGGATGCCCCTAAATGGGAACGAGTAGTCCTCGGGGATATCATCGACCCGGGGGTTGATCTTAAACAGTTGGCCGAATTGCCGGGGAGAAGCGCCCGTTCTCTCCTTGATGAGATCCCTCTGCTGAGATATGGTCAAGATCCTTTGCGTCTCTGACTTCGGGATCCCGAGAGCGGCTGCCAAGTTGGCGTCGGGATCGGCATCGACGGCCAGGACCTTGTAGCCGTTCCGGACAAAATAATGAGCCAAGATCCCGGCGATCGTCGACTTGCCGACTCCTCCTTTCCCGGACACCGCAATCTTCATCTTCCCTCCCTTATTTCTTGGCCGACAGTCTCTTGACCACCTCTAGAGCAGAGGCCGCATCGGGCGCATAGCCGTCGGCCCCGATCTCGTCGGCGTAGGAGCGCGTTACGGGAGCACCTCCGATGACGATCCGGACCCGGCGTCTGAGCCCAGCGTGTTCTATGGCCTCGACAACATCCCTCATATAGGACATGGTCGTCGTGAGAAGGGCGGACAGCCCGAGGACGGACGGCCGATTAATCTTGACGGCCCGGACGATCGTTCGCTTGGGGACATCGATTCCCAGGTCCACGACCTTATACCCGGCTCCTTCGAGCATCATCCCGACGATTTTTTTGCCGATATCGTGGAGGTCCCCTTTGACCGTGGCCAGGACAATTTTCCTCCTGAAATGCTCCCGCTCGGGGGAAAAGAGCGGGCGAAGGATCTCCAGCCCAACAT
This sequence comes from Candidatus Desulfaltia sp., assembly GCA_035528895.1. Classification (GTDB taxonomy): domain Bacteria; phylum Acidobacteriota; class Aminicenantia; order Aminicenantales; family UBA8522; genus UBA8522. The sequence goes on along the minus strand of DATKXS010000151.1, from coordinate 13,639 downwards.
TCATGGCCCGGGAGGCGATCAGGACCTCCGGAATGAAGACCTCGTTGCTCTTGAACTTCTCCCCGATTGCCGACATCCCCTGGATTAGGCCGTCGTCCAGGATTTTTTCCGGGCGGTGTCCCTGAGAAAGGGCCTTCCGGGTCAGCTCCTTGACCCTGGCCGAATCCCCGGCCTCGACACTCGCCGCGATCTCGGTCAGGGTCCGCATGGCCTTTTCCGGTCTTCTCTTGTATAATTTTGCTAGATAATGCTCTCCGGGATTATACCAGAATGGAGACGGGGAAAACCATAGCCGCGGTCCGGTTCAAATCCCTCGCCGCGGAGTACCGGCAAAAGACGGGCCTTCACTTGGTCCTGGTCGACCTCGGGGGCAAGATCATCCACAGTTCCGGAGGCTGCGACTTTTGCCGGAAAGCCGTTGCCGGCGGAGAGGAGAAGCTGGGCAAGAACTGCCGCCAGAAGATGGCTCAGGCTGTCGAGGAATCATTCCGCTGGGGGGAGGGCTACATCACAACCTGCCCGCTGGGATTTGTTCTCTTCGCGGTACCCATCGTCCAGCACAAGAAGCTCAAGGGCGGGTTGATCAGCGGATTCGCCATCTTTGCCGAAATGAAGGAGGATTTTGCCGAAGAAGTCTCCGCCAACCTGGCCAGATTCGGCGCGGCGGCAAAGCCGCTCGGCCTCAGGGCTCAGGGCGTCAGGGATATCTCTCTCAGGAGGGCGAAAGAGGCCGTCTCCCAGCTCATGTCCCTGACCCAAAAACACCAGATCAACGACCTCGCTTTTCTGAGGGAGCGGAACGAAAAATACATTCAGCAATACAAGATCGCCAACTTCCTGGAAAAACTGAAGAGGGAAAACCCCGACATTGCCCGGAAGATCCTGGACAAACAGGACGAGATCATCCAGAAGGTGAAGCTGGGGGACAGGGCCGGGGCTCGGGAGATCCTGAACGAATTCCTGGGCTCGATCTTCTTCGAGAGCGGGATGAACTTCGAGGTGATCAAGGTCCGGATCATCGAGCTCATCGTCATCATCTCCCGGGCGGCCATCGAGGCCGGGGTCGGAGCCCAGGAGCTCCTCGGGCTCAACTATTCCTATCTCACCGAGCTCAGCAAGGTGACGGACCTGGAGGAGTTGCTCTTCAAGGTCACCCGGGTCCTGGAGAATTTCATCGCCAAGGTTTCGTTGAGCAAAGGGAAAAAGAGGAAGGTCCGGTGCCAGCGGATGCGCGATTTCATCGAGCAGAACTTCACCGGCAAGATCACCGCCCGGGATGTCGCCGGGGAAGCCGGGCTCAGCGTCAGCCGGGCGCTTCACTTGTTTCGGCAAGAGACGGGGATGGCTTTGACGGGCTATATCAACAAGCTGAAACTCGATTACGCGAAATACCTTCTCCTGAACAGCGATATCTCGCTGGCCGAGCTGGCCGCCGAGCTCGGGTATTGCGACCAGAGCCACTTCACCAAGAATTTCAAGAAGCTCGAAAAGATCACCCCCTCCCACTTCCGCCTCAGATACAAAACGGATCTTTAGAGGGGCTGTTGAAAAAGCGGCAGGAAGAAGAGAAAAGGCGGTTTGAAAAAATGGCCCTTCAATGCTAAGATAAAGCCCCATGATGCCTGACCATTCGTTCGACATCGTCTCCAAGATCGACCGGCAGGAGGTTTCGAACGCCATCCACATCACCCTCAAGGAGATCACCAACCGCTTCGATTTCAAGCACAGCCGGGCCGAGATCGTCCAGGAAAAGGACCGGCTGATCCTGATCGCCGAGGACGGCATCAAGCTCCGCAGCCTTATCGAGGTCCTGGAGCAAAAAATGGTCAAACGCCGCATCCCCCTCAAGGCCGTCCTGTACCAGAAGGTCGAGGCCGGGCCCAACCGGACGGTCAAGCAAGAGGTCCACTTCCAGGCGGGCATCCCCATCGAGAAGGCCCGCGAGATCGTCAAGCTGATCAAACAGCAAAAATTCAGAGCCCAGGCGGCCATCCAGGGAGACCAGGTCCGCATCTCTTCGCCGAAGATCGACACTCTTCAGGAAGTGATCGCCTTCCTCAGAGGGCAGGATTTCGGTATCCATATGGAATTCGCCAACTACCGATGAGACAACCCCTCCCTCAGAAAGCGCGGGACCTGCTCGCTCAGAGGCGTGACCTCGCCGATGTCTACAACCATATCCAGGAGGAACTCGACAGGGTCGAGGAGAGGCTCAAGGTCTTCTCCTCCTCGCCAAATCCGCTGATCTCCGAGATCAGCAGCTATCTCTTCCAAAAAAAAGGCAAGCGCATCCGGCCGGCCCTGCTCATTCTCTGCTCCAAGCTGCTCCGCTACCGGGGCGATGAACATGTCTTCACGGCCGCCCTGGTCGAGTTCATCCACACGGCCAGCCTGATCCACGACGACATCATCGATAACGCCGACCGGAGAAGGGGGAGAGACTCCGTCCATACCCGCTGGGGCCCGAACATCTCCGTCTTGCTGGGTGACTATCTCTATATCAAGACCATCGGGCTTTCCCTCGAAAGCGCCTATCCCGGGGTCGTCCGCATCCTGACCGATGTCTCGACACGGATGATCGACGGCGAGCTGACCGAATATACCCTGAGCGGCCATCTGGACACCGCCGAACAGGACTACCTCGAGATCATCAACCAGAAAACGGCATCCCTTTTCGCCGCCGCCTGCCAGATCGGAGCCATCCTGGGCAGGGCGACGCCGAAGCAGGAACGCCTGCTCGTTGACTACGGCCGAAACTTGGGTCTGACCTTCCAGGTGATCGACGACCTGCTCGATTTCCAGGGAGATGAAGACGCGCTGGGCAAGCCCATCCTCTCGGACCTGAGCGAGGGGCGCATCACCCTGCCGCTCATCTACACCCTCCGCAACGACGGTTCGGCCAACCGCAGCCGCCTGCGGACATTGATGAAAAGAAAGAAGCTGGCCCCGGAATCAAGGGAGGAGATCCTGGCCATCATCAGAGCCAACGGGGCCCTGGATTATACTTATCGCAAGGCCGAAGAATTCTCCCTCCGGGCCCGTGAGATCGTCTCCCGATTCCCGGAGTCGGCTCATCGGGAGGCGTTGAGCCTGCTGGCCGAATTCGTGCTGTCCAGAAGCACATAGAGACGGATCCGCCTTGGTCGAGATCGAAATCAAAGTCCGGGTGAACGACGCCGCGGCCACGCGGCAGGCCATCCTCAAATCCGGCGGGCTGCTCAAGAAGGACCGCTATCCCGAGGAGAACACCCTCTTCGACCTTCCTTCGCGGGCCTTGACCGGGAAGGGATGCGCCCTCCGGGTGCGCCGGGCCGGACGCAAGGTCTTTCTGACCTTTAAGGGTCCGGCCCAGAAATCGCGGCGATTCAAGGTCCGCGAGGAGCACGAAACCGAAGTCAGGGATGAAAAGGAACTGCGGCGGATCCTGCGCTCACTTGGATACGTGGCCGTCTTCCGCTATCAGAAGTTCAGGACGACCTTTCGGCGGGGCCGGATCCGGATCATGATCGATGAAACGGCGGCCGGTTGCTTCTGCGAATTCGAGGGCGAGCGGAGCGATATCATCAAATATGCCCGCACCCTGGGATTCTCCTCCGGAGATCTGATCAAACAGGACTACGTGCAGATCTTGCAGGCACAGGAGAAAAAAGCTTAGTCCTCCTCCGCTTCTCCCCCCTCCTCTTCCTTCTCCTCATCCGGGTCCTCGGGAGAGTCGGCCTCTTTCTCTTCTTCCTCTTCTTCTTCCTCGTCGGGCCCTTCCTCTTCTCCGAATATCTCCGGCCCGACATCGGCGGCTGCTTCCTCCGCTGACCCGACGCCGACCTCCTCACCGAGAAAGACGGTTTCCTCCTGATCCGAGGCGTCCTCTTTCTTGTTTTTCAGGATCTCGAAATCGACGAGCCCCATCCGGACTTCCTGTTGGGCGATGCGGATGGGATTTTTGGACCTGGACTTGACCCGGGCTTTGGCGCCCTTGAGAAGCTCTTTCGCCCTTTTGGAGGCGATAATGACGAATCGGTACTTGCTGTCGATATTGCCGATGTCTTTCAACGAAGTTCGTTCCTCCTCTTTTGATCCTTGAATGATGGGGTGTAGGATAGCAGAAACGGCGGCAGAATTCAATTTTTCGCTCGAACATATTCACTTCCCCGGGACGCTGTGTTAGAATAGAAACTCATATTCACACGAAGAACGGTCGATCCCAATGTCCGAAGATAAAAAGCGTCCCCTGGTCATCTGGGCGGTCGGCGGCGGCAAGGGAGGAACGGGGAAAACCTTCCTCTCGGCCAATCTGGCCATCGCCCTCGGCGTTGACCGAGGAGATGTCATCGCCATCGACGCCGACCTGGGAGGCCCCAACCTGCATACCCTTCTCGGCGTCCGGGAAAGCGGACGGGACCTGGGCGATTTCATCAGGAACCAGGTGGACCGCCTCGAGGATATCATCATATCCACCTCCTTCCCCGGACTGCGGCTTATCCGGGGAAGCGAGAACACGCTTTTCCTGGCCAACCTCAACCACTACAAGAAGCTGAAGCTTATCCGGCAGATCAAGAGCCTTCCGTCGAAAAGAGTGATCATCGACCTGGGGACGGGAAGCGCCTACAACACCCTCGATCTGTTCGTCATCGCCAGTTCCGGAATCCTCGTGGTCACACCCGAGCCGACGGCGATCGAAAACACCTATCTGTTCCTGAGGTCGTGCGCCCTCAGGATCCTCAAGGCTTACGCCCGCTATTTCGAGATCCGAGACTTCGACAAGAGAGTTCAGGAAGAGTTCGAATCCCGTTCCACCACCTTGAGGACGTTTCTGGAGAACCTGGCGGCCAGCGACGGATCGGCCAGCCAGGTCCTCACCGCCGCCCTGAAAAGCCTCCGGCTCTACCTCGTGGTCAACAAGGCCCGGGACAAAAAGGACGTTCTTCTCGGCCGTTCGATCGTCGACGTCGTCCGCAAATATTTCCTCATCAACCTGGAGCTCCTCGGCACGATCCCCTACGACGAGCGGGTCCATTGGAGCCTGAAGAAGTTCTCCCCGTTCATCTTCGAATATCCCGAGAGCTCCGTTTCCCGGACGATCCGGTCGATGGCGGAGCGCCTCTCCCAGGACGAGCCGGCCGTCAAGGAAGAAGAGAGGTCTTCGCTCCGGGCTTGAACGATGATCAAGAAGATCGAGGACCTGGACTACTACGAGATCCTGAACCTGCGCTGCGACGCCTCCCCGAAAGAGATCGATAACTCCTACCTTCTGGCCATCGCCACCTACCACCAGGACAGTCTGGCGTCCTACGGAGTGCTCCTGGACGAAGAGAGGGCCATCATCCTGAACAAGGCCGAGGCCGCGTTCCAGACCCTGCACGACCCGGAGAAAAGAAAAGCCTACGACTTGCTCGTCTGCGACCGGCATCCGGAGTTCCGGCAGAAGGCTTCCTTCCGCAGGTCGACAGAGCGCCTGCTGATCGAGGATGCCTCGGAGGAAGACAGCCTCTGGGACAAGATCAAGTCCGTCGTCGCTCCAGTCCGCCGCCGCCGGAAGAACCGCACTCCCGGTGAGAATGGGGATGCAAGGCACTGGCGGCGTCTGTCCGACGATTTATCCTATTGCGGCGACTACCTCAAAAGGGTCAGGGAGAGAAAGGGGCTGTCCCTGGAGGACATCGCCAAGCAGTGCGGGGTCGATCCGTCCCGGCTGGAATCATTGGAAGAGGAGACCCCCGATCACCATTCCAACGGAGAAAAGAACCTTGAGGTCCTCAGATGCTATGCCAAGTGCCTGGGACTCGACTCTGACGACGGCCGGGATTCTCCGTTTTTCACCCGCTTCCGCTGAACCGGATCAGCGCTCCAGGATGATATCGTCGTCCGTGTCAAACGTCCGGTCCGGCCCGGCGGAAATCAAACGATAATTCTCCTCCGAGAGCCGTTCGTACTTGAGGGGCGTGCCCCAGCCGTCGGACGGGTCTCCGGAGAAGAGGCGGGTGGCGAAGAGCTCTTTCAGGTTTTCGAGAGTCTGGCCTTGGGTGGCGGTGAAGAAGGTGATCGCCTTTTCCATGGTGGCCATATTGGTCTCCGTGATCCCGGTCCGGAGCCTGGTGTTGGCATCCAGGGTTGCTTCGATATAGCTTTTCTTCCCGGCCTTGGCGAAAAAGAGAAAATAGACGACCACCATAGCCAGAAGCAAGACAATCAGCGCGCCCCGTATCTTCATCGGAGGGATCCGAATGACCCGTGGAGGGCTCGAACCTCCAACCTGCGGATTAAGAGTCCGCTGCTCTACCTATTGAGCTAACGGGCCATATATGCCAAATATTATTGAACGCGTTTAATTTGCGTTGATTCAGCCGGCCTCTCTTCTGCCCCGTCATTTTTATCATTGACGGGATTTTGACGTCCTTGTACCCGGAAAAGCCCGGCCTCGACAGCCTCCACTGCCAACCGTTTGTCCTCGTCCGTCGGGTGAACATACCGCCTCACCATGTCGAGTGTTTTCCAGCCGAGAATTTTTTGAGCTGTCACCACGTCCGTCACCTTCACAAGATGAGAGGCCGCGAAGTGCCTGAGATCATGGAACGTGATTCCGTTCGCCCGGCTCGTCGGGATATCGGCCGCCTTGCATGCGGCCAGCCAGGGCTTACGCACGTCCCGTCTCCGCTCTCCGTCGGGCAGGGAAAAGATATATTGCCCTATTCTCGGGAGTGTGTCAATCGCCACGGCCAGCTCCGGGCCAAGCGGGATTGTCCGCTCCTCCTTGCTCTTGGCGTTCTCTTTCCGTACTCGCAGGGTCCGGAGGGCCAGATTGAAGTCCCTCCACTCGGCTTTCAGTATCTCGCCCTGGCGCATGCCCAGCGTCACCGCCAGCCGAAGGACGACGCCGAACCACTCGCCGCCCGCGTCTACGAGCCGACGGAGCTTATCGTCCGTGATGCCCAGCCCGAGTATATGTTCCTCCCGCTCGTTGCACTCCTGCAGCCTTTTCACCCTTCGGCCTCGAATCGGATTCGCCTGGATGATACCGTCGAACTCGGCCGCATAGAGGACCGACTTCAGGAAGCTAAGCTCCCGATTCGCCGTGGCGGGCCGCAGGCCGTCACTGTTCACCCTGCGGATCATGTACGTGCGCACGCCGCCCGCCGTTATCTCGGCCAGCGGTACGTTCTTGAAGACCTTGTTGAGGGCATCGAGTGAAGTACCATCGCGCCTCCGGCTCCGCTTCTGCTTCCATTCAGCGGAATCGAGGAGGCCCTGGGCATACTCCCCAAACGTCGACCCCGGAAGCGCCTTCGGTGGACGGATGAGATCGTCGAGCCTCCCCTCCTTGGCCGCCTTGCGCAACTCGCCCAGGTAGATCAGCGCCTCCTCCTTGGTGGCCCCAGCGTTCCGTCTCACCCGCTTGTAATTAATCGTCAGCTCGGTCATGTAGTGGGCGGGCTTCTCCCTTCCCCTCTTGTCCTTCGTCGCCGGGACAAAGACCAGGTTCGGATGTGTTTTCCTCATTTCGTCCTCCTTGCCTTCTTCAGAAAGGCCTCGATCAGCGGGAGCGCCAGCAGGCTGGGCTTATAAAGCCCCCGGAGCCAGCCACCCACGGTCTGATTGTGAACGCCCAGCTCCTTGGCCAGCCTATCCTGGCTCCAGCCCGCCCGCTTCTTGAACCTCATAAGTTCCTTGATTGCTTTCTCTCTTCTGTCCATACCGTCATTATAACCTTATGTATAGGACTATGTCAAGCGTTTTTTCCGTCTTTATAGGAAGTCGAGCCGAGCGGCTACCAGCTCCTCACCTAATATTATCGCAAGTCCCGCTCATCTTGACACCCGATCACGCCGCGATCTATCATTCCCAACGATGGGGTGAGGCAAAGTTTGCGCACGAACACTCATTTCGCCGGGGTAGCAGAAAAACGAATTTCTTATCCTCCGAATCCGCGCTTGGAGCCGGAAAATTGTGGGGAGATCGCATGGAAGCCAAAAATGAGCTGCTGAGGTTCTACCTGTTGACGCTTCTGCTCTCCTGGCCGCTCTGGTTTCTCTCCGGGGTTCTGGGCAGGGAGGAGTCCTTCTATGACACGAAGTGGCTGACCGCCCAGGTCGGGGTATTCGCTCCCGCATTGTCGGCCTTGATTCTTTCCGGACGGCTTTCGGCAAGACATCGCAGAAACAGCGTCCGTCTGGCCCTGGTCATCGGAGCGGTCCTGCTGCTGGCGTTCTTCATCGCCCGAGAAAGGAGATCCAGCATCGGGGAATTCTCTCCAGCGATACTGGCGGTCGTGACGGCCACGGCTCTGGCCGTCGTGGTCTATCTTTCTCCGTTCAATCGATATTTTCTGCATGTTTCAACGGCCGAAAAACACGGAGCGACAAAAGGCCGGTGGATGGCCCTCGCCCTGATTTCTTTCCCGGCTCTCTTTCTTTTCAGTTGGCTGATCGTCGGTCTCTCCGGCGGATCCTTCGACGTCGCGTCCTTTCATAATGGATGGGCCGGATTTCTGAAGATCCTGATGACCGTTTTCGCCATGAACCTCATTCTCGGAGGCTCCTTGGGAGAAGAACCCGGCTGGAGCGGTTACGCGCTTCCTCTCTGGCTCCGGTTTTGCACCCCGCTCGAAGCCGGCCGGAATCTGGGTTTCTTCTGTGCATTGTGGCATCTGCCACTCGATATTTTCGGCGGAGGCGGATTCTGGGTCTTGACCGTCCTCGCCAGAATTGTCTGGGGAATCGCCGTCTATATTGTCTTCACCTGGTTTTACTTGAAAGCCAACCGCGCGGTGCTGGTTCCGGTCATCCTTCACACTTCGGTCAACATCCTGCCGGATCTCGGGTTCGTCGCCTTTCAGCCCTCCTTTCTTTTGATGGCCGTGATAACGGGCGGCGCCGCGCTGACTCTTGGCTTCCGGAAAGAGATGAGGGCCGAGCCGCGCTGAAATTTCGTCTTCCCGTCTCGAGGATCTCTCAGCAGGACGCCGGCCCCGGAAGAAGTGACGACCTCCATCGTCCGGAGCGGGGCCGCCTTGAGCGCGGACGCCCGGAGGACCGGCGCCGAAAAGCCGATGCGGAAGGCCGTGGCAAGGGTCCGACTTTCCAGCCAGCGCCTTGCCTCAAAAAAAGGAAAAGAGCGTACTGTCACCAAATTCTCAATTTCTCCAATTTCTAGAAAACGGGAAGGGAATCCGGACGTAAATATATTTATAGTGAACCGTGCAACCCTGCTTAAGATGGAGTCTCCACATGCTGAAGAAAGCATTCACCTTGTTATTCTTTTGGGGGACGGCTGTTTTCTTGATGCCGGCGGGAACAGGCGCGAAATTATCCCCCCCGGCCGCACATCCGCCGGGCCGGATTATCAAGCAAATCACAAAAGATCCGGCCCATGACTATCATGTCAAGTGGTCGCCGGACGGGAAGAAGATCGCCTTCGCCTCCAATCGCTCCGGGGATCAGGACATCTGGGTCAAGGATGCAAATTAGGATCGAAGGAAGAAGCATCATGAAGCGGGCCATCGTTTTCATCCTTTGCGGCATTTTCTTTTATTCTTTTTATAGCCGAGCCGAAACGATCATAGAAACCGATTCGTTGGCATTGAAAATAGATGCCGTATTCAAGGAGTGGGACGCTCCTCATTCGCCCGGCGGGGCCATCGCTATCGTGAAGGACAGCGAATTGATCTTCATCAAAGGCTACGGCTGCGCCGACCTGGAGCATTCCGTCGGGGTGACGCCTTCCACCAAGTTTTATATGGCCTCCATATCAAAACAATTCGTCGGGTATTGTGTTGCCGGGCTGATCCATGATGGGAAGCTGACATTGAACGATGACCTTCGGAAATACATCCCCGAAACGCCGTCTTTTCAGAGGACAATCAAAGTCGGGGATTTGGTATATCAGAAAAGCGGCCTTCGGGATCTGTACGGATTGTTGCCCCTCACCGGTTTTCATCTGAATGGCCACGTGGCGAACGCTGATGTATTGAAAATATTTTCCAAACAGGAAGGCTTGAATTTTTTACCCGGAGACGAATGGGAGTACAGCAATACCAATTATTTACTGCTCGCCGAGATCATAAAAAGAATAACCGGAGAAAGTGTCAAGAATTGGGCGGAAAAGGTTATCTTCGGCCCGCTGAATATGAAAAGCACGTTCTTTGTGGACTCCATCGAAACCCTCATCCCCGGCCGGGCGAATTCCTACCATCAAAACAAAGACGGGAGTTTCTCGAATGACCCTTTTCTGGATGTGACCGTCGGGCATACGGGATTGTATTCCACGGCTGAAGACATGGCGAAATGGCAAACTCCTCAGCCCCGAATGGGCAGAACGTTTGCTTTCCTGGCGGCACACGGGGTTCAATATCCACAGCCGGGTCCGGGCCAAGACAACGAGAGAGGCCGAGCGGGTGGGAAAATACATGATCCGTCCGCTCCTTTCGCTGGAGCGGCTCTCCTTTGATGAAAAGGAGGGCAAGATTTGCTACCGGTATGGGAAAGAGGCCGAAGAGGTAGAGCGGATGGACTATCTGGAGTTCATCGCCCGGGTCACCTCTCATATTCCCGATAAAGGCCAAGTCACGGTGCGATATTATGGGTTGTACGCCAACGCCCATCGGGGCAAGATCAAGGCACGCCATGAGGCTTTCCCTCTCCGGATGGTGGAGGAGGAGCTCCGGCCCATCCCCTCCAAGGGCTGGGCCGAGATGATCCGCAAGGTCTATGAAGTCGATCCCATGCTCTGCCCCAAGTGCCGTGGGAAGATGAAGGTCATCGGTTTCCTCACCGACTATGCCGTGGTGGACCGCATCATCGACCACTTGAAGCTTCGGTTTGTCGCGGAGAGGCCCCCTCCGCTTCATATCGCCTATCAGGAAGTCCTGATGGCCGCTGAGGCCTTGACTGAATATCTGTCATGACCTTTTCGTTGCTCAAGAGCAGAGGTCTGTCGGATTTCCGACACTTTTCAGCTTGTCCGCGGCTTCTTTTCCCCTTTCCGCTGGTTTTAACTCAAGTTGACATCCGACGACCCCCCGATTTATCATTCCTTACGATGGGATGAGGCAAAATGGACGCTTGGACACTCAGTCAGCCGACGCAACAGAAAAACGAATCTCTTATCTTTCACGGTAGGCTGCGAATGTCTTTCCACGTGCCAGACTGGGGCGTACATTGAAAGCGGAGGTGGTGCAGTGTCTATGACTTTTCTGAACAGATATGGTTCTGCCATACGCAGCTCTGTGACCATTCCACACGCAGCCGCAGCCTTCTTTCTCCTGCTCACACTAGCCACCGTTGGTCAATACGGCTTCTTTGGCGATGAGCTCTATTATATCGCCTGCAGCAAACATCTCGCCTTCGGGTATGTGGACCATCCGCCCCTGGTTGCTTTTCTGACGCTCGTCAGCACCTGGATATTTGGTGAAACAATGATCGGCCTCCGGATCCTGTCGGGTCTCGCCGGCGCTGTCACGGTACTGCTTTCTGCGCGCATCGCCCGCATACTTGGAGGAGGAACAACATCACAGGCGCTAGCGGCGCTGTCGATCTGCTTCGCTCCGGCATTCCCTGCCCTCAGCAGCTTCTTTTCGATGAATCCGGTCGATATCATGCTGTGCACGCTGTTTCTGTATGTGTTCGCGCATACTATTGTGGCTCCCTCTCCGATGAAATGGATCGGACTGGGTGTGTTGTTCGGAGCCGGACTGCTGAACAAGTACACGTTCCTCGTGCTGGGTTTTTCCGTGCTGATGGGGCTGATCATCACGCGGCGCTGGGAAGAGTTGCGCTCGGGATGGTTGTATCTGGGCGGTGCCATCGCGCTCATCATGTTTCTGCCGCATATTGTGTGGCAGATCGAGCACGGCTGGCCTGCGCTTGAGTTTATGCACAATGTCACCCAGGGCAAGAACCTCTCCCTGTCACCTCTTACACTGCTGGGCCAGCTTGCCATTGGACTGAATCCGTTGACACTCCCCCTCTGGATCGGAGGCACGCTCTATCTTCTTCTTGCCGGGGAGATGAAAGCGTTCAGGTTTCTCGGGTGGACGGCAGTGATGTTCATCGCGGTCTACATCGTACAGAACTCCAAGTTCTATTATCTGCTTCCGGTGTTTCCGCTCCTGCTTGCTGCAGGGGCCGTTGCCCTGGAGAGCTTTTCATTGAGGAGGAGAATCCGCTGGCCTGCCTGGGTTGTGGGTTCAGCGATGACGATCTCCGGGTTGCTGCTCATGCCCCTTGCTGTCCCCATCCTGCCTGTGGAACAGTTTGTCTCGTATGCAAAAACACTCGGTCTCCGGGAGATGGTCAGAATGGAGAAGGGAGAAGGGGTGGCCCTGCCGCTGCATTTCGCGCACAGGTTCGGATGGGAAGAAAAGGTTGATGCAGTAGCCACGGCGTACCATGCTCTGCCCGAGCATGAGAGAGAACAGTGCGCGATTCTCGCATCGTGGTACGGGCTGGCGGGAGCCATCGATCATTTCGGTCCAGCACACGGCCTGCCGCCGGCGATCTGTGTGCACAACAGCTACTGGATGTGGGGGACCCGCGGGTATACCGGCGCGGTGGTGCTTGCAGTCGGGTATGATGCGCATGAGTTGGGGCACTACTTTGACAGCGTGGAGCGGGTTGGTTATGTTGAGGTGCCATATGACGATGATGCGGCAATTTTCTTGTGCACGAAACCGAAAATCACGATCGAGGCAATGTGGGTCCAGCTGAAACGGTTTATCTGAAACCTGACCGCTCACAGGCGCAGCGATTGATCATGGCTCGATATGCGTTTTCTGTTGGCCGACGGATGGATTCCGACAATCCCGAACGCACCATGATGCAAATTGATAATAATTTGCTTTTCTGCTGCTCTGGGCGAATGAGCGTTTACGCGCAAGTTTTGCCTCATCCCATCGTAAGGAATGATAAATCGGAGTGTCGTCGGATATCAAGTTGGGCACGAAGTAGCGGAAGGCGGGCCGGAAAGCCGCGGACAAGCTCAAGAGCGCCGGAAATACCCCAGAGGTCTCCTCCCGGGCCAGAGAAGATTACGAAAAATATTCCGCCGGTTCCTCGGCCGCCATCAACGCGACCTGCTCGAAGACGGGCGACGGCGGCGGCTTGTCCGCGACAAAGGTCAGCTTGATGTGGTCGATGATGCGGTCGACCACATCAAGCTGACCTTTATCGCGGAGAGACCTCCTCCAACGCACCTGGCCTATCAGGAAGTCCTGATAGCCGCTGAGACATCCCCTGCGTATTCTTCGTGATCCTCTATTTTTTCCGTAGGGAGAGGCCTGTCGGGTTTCCGGCATTTTGAGGCTTCTCTGCGGCTTCCTGGCCTCTTTCCGCTCGTCCTTAGCTCAATTTGACAGCCGATGACGTCCCGATTTATCATTCCCCACGATGGGATGAGGAAAAACTTGCGCACGAACACTCATTTCGCCAGCGCAACAGAAAATCGTGCGTGATGATCCGATCGCACTCAATTTGATGCAGAAGAGCGGGCATAAAGGAGATTTCTTGACTTTACCTCATATCCGTAAATGCTTCCGAGAGGAACAGTACATGCCCTCTGAAGTAATAGATCGAGCGTCATTTGATGGTTGGAAAAGCCGTGGAGAGAAATCTGCTTTCGAGAGAGGTCGAGATCGTGTAGAAAAACTTAT